>NZ_JBAMDD010000017.1:0-97059 GCF_036961565.1 Chitinimonas sp. JJ19 | reverse complement strand
AGCAACGGCAGGCAGGTGGGTGGCGGGCGGTGGCGCAAGTCATGCCTGATCTTGACGTTGTCGCCCATTTGCCAGACGCAGACAAGCTTTTGCTATTCACTGACTATCTGGCGCAGCTAGAAGAAATCGCCACCTTGCTGCGTCTCACTTGGCAGCGCAGCAACTTCAACCGCGACACCATGATCGTCAAGCGCGGTGACGACTCCACCACATGGAACACGCTTGCCGGTGCCTGGAACGCAGCGCGGCAAGGTTGGCTGGCACTGGCTTATGCATTGGGGATGGAAGACATGGTGAACCAGCTTTGCCTTGGTAAAGTCATGCGGCTCATGGCGGCAGATGTCGCTGCCTGGCACCGCCTGAGCGGCGGCTCGCTGGACCCGGATACCGTTATCTGGTCGGTACTTCCCCCTCCGTGGGATGTACTCTCCGGCCAAGCCACCTGTACCCGCAATGAAGTGGAATCGGTCTGCGCTCAATACGCAGTCGACCCTATTGCGCGAGGCTGGACCAGCCCCGGAGGACAACGACAGGCCGCCCCCTTCACACCGACACCCGAGCTGGTGCATGGCGTGGCAGTAGGGCATCCCGCCCTGGCTGCGGCCATGCGGCGAGCGGGCTGGTTCTCAGGCAAGCCAGCCTAGGAGCGCCCTTGACGACAAGCCAGGAACCAGCGAAAGTTACCCCGCCCTCGAAATAGCTCAGTGGTAGAGCGGCCGGCTCTCGGACCGGCTGGACGCAGGTTCGAGCCCTGCTTTCGAGGGCCATGCAATATTGCGACAACGCCCTATCCATCACCTTTGCTCAATCAATCTCAGCAAGGGTGTTGCCATAAGCAGCGGTGATGCCTGTACAACAGCTTGATGACACTTGGCTCTTGGAACAAACATCCTATCCCCTACCGCGCTTCAATCCGGACGACCTGATCAATACCTATGTCGCGCCTACATCCCGGCACGACCTGATGGGTTCTAAAGCCTGGTTTGGTCAATACACGGATCTGGCCTATGCCATCTTGCGATTACGGTACTTGTTAAGCACCGACGTAGATGAACATCTGGAGGCGCTATTCCTGCTGCCCCAACTTGCTGAGCAGGTCACCTGGGCAGATAGGGGGCCTGTTGCAGCGGCCTGGCTAGCAGGCTTGCAAAAGAACCGTGCATTCCTGCCTCAGATACTCACCAGGCTAAATACGCCAGACAGCCGCTATCTATACCGGCATGACATGGGTAGCTACGGTTACTACGGCGCGGCAAGCTGGCATATTGCCTTGCTGCTGTTTGAAGACCCTACACTGTACAAACCCTTGTTGACCGCCTGCCACGCCCATGCCGGCGGAACAGCTGCAAACGCCCGCAACATCGAGGACTTCCGCGCATTGGCGCTGGCCACGCTTGAGCTTTTTGATCAGCTGTTTGGTACACGGCACGCAGCCCAGGCACCCAATGACATAGATGAATCTGCCAAGCAGCGTTTACGGACTCGGCTTGAGTACCTGCTTGCCCTATCCGACCTGCTCCGCTGCGGCATCGCATTTGAAACACCGACTGCCTTGCGCCTGCAGCTACATGCCTTCAACGCCAGCGCAATGCCCATGGCTTATCAGGCCGCAGGGGTTTGTAAACCGCCGCGTGTCAGGGCCTACTGCAACACCACCCATCAAGAGATCGAGGCACACCAGCAGTTCAAGCTTGAAGCCCAAACCTGGGCAAAGGCGGGGATAAGGGTGCCAGACGGACTAGTCAAACTCTTCTATCAACAAAACCCCGGGATCCACCAACATAGCAAGCCACGCCCAAAGCGAGCACTAGGCCTGTTAAGCCGGCATACCGAGGCCTGGCTAAGCCACGGGGGTGACGATTTCTGGCTGCGCGCAGTAGCACGCAGCGCCGACGACGCTTTCGACATCGTTGCGGCCTTGGAGCAAGATATCCACTATCGCCTCCCCATCGATATCGTTGCCTTGCTATACGATAAGCTGACAAATTTGGTCAATGTCGATGCCGAACTCTATCGGGAATATGCCTTTGGCCTGCTGCTGCGTGGTAATCAATTCGATGCGAAAGCAAAGGAACTGCTTGAAAAAGCAGCGATGATTGAGCAAGGGCAGCAAAAACTTGCCTACTATCCTGCGATATCTATGCCCTCAGGCTGGCAACCGCGTTTTAATTTCCCAAATCTGGCCTTGGCTCCCTGTTGATCAAGCGCAGCGCTACACATCACTTTCTTTGGAGATTTCATGAACCTCAGCAATACGACTATGGCCAGTTATGCATTTCTTAAAGACATGTATCGTGACACGTATTTTCCCGCTGATCTGGTAAAGAAAGCCGAAAGCATACTGAATGATCTATGCAGGGAGATTGAAAAAAGCAGACCATCGAACCTCAGCGAGCTCTACGCCTTAACGCATGCGGCCACCGACAAGTTCAATGACCTGCAAGAGGAGTTCTACGAACGCGATAGTGAAATCGAAACAGCGGCACGAGAAGCGATTGCCGAAGACTTCGCGAACATCGCAAAAGCCTATGGTTTTGCTGAGGCAGACGTCGAGGAACTGATTGCCACTAGGGATTGGTAAGCTGCTCAGGCAGCTCAGGGTAAACAACGTGGCATGGGGAGCACCATGCCACGAAGCCATAACCAGCGCACCTGCTTAAGCCCTGTACTGTTGGCGCCGATACCGCTTCCAGCAGCGTTGGCTGGCGCGTTGTTCATCATCCCAAGCATGCGGCAGGTGTTTAGGCTGCCGCACTGCTCGTACTGGCGGTTCGCCTTCTTCAGGCAATACGAGGGCATGCGCTTTCCGCTCAGCCTGAGTTTTGGGATATCGAAAACCGCACCAGCCTCTACTCTTTCCCGTACCAGGTATGGCTCCACGACGAAACACTGGCCAACAGGCAGGGCGCTTCTCGAGTTTACGCAAACGCCTGCCAAACGCTGCCAGTGCAAGCACATCCAGCGATTTACCGCTCGGTGTCCAGGCACGAATGACAGTGCAAGGGTTATAGCTGATGCAATTATGCACAGTCCAAAACGCCACTTCCCGTGCCAGGCTCGCCAGATCAGGCTTAGCCAAGTGAAAGAAAGTATGGTTTGGGCGCGCTACAAGGCAACCGAAGCAGCCTTCAAAGGCCGGGGGAGGTTGGTAGTTCTGTTGCATTGGAATCTCCAGGTTAAGTACCTAGAAATCCGTTGCACCTCCGATGGGATAGCGAAATAGAGGAGACATTGCTGTTATTTCGTAAAATGTCGATAGGAAGCTAGTCTAGCATATGGGGAGCTGAATCAACGTCCTGCAACACAGCAATTACGCTAGGCTTGCTGCACTGATCTTTTTAAACCCCTAAAAAATTAATAGAAAGCGCTAACGCTACGCGTTGCCCATCATATCGCCACCCCAGGAGACTATTCAGCAGCTCGGCATGTAGGACAATACTCCATTCTCCTTCATGCAGTTCCGCGATAAGCGTCATGGTCAAGGAGACTCATCCTACGTAGGATAACATTCGGGACTGCGATATTGATTTGATCGACAAGCGCCTTGATCTCCGGATGGGGGAATCCCGTCAGATTTATCCGCTTCTTCCGCCCACGTACGTCCTTGAGCGACATATGGAGCTCGGTATCACCAAGAAATTGCCGTCTCCGATAGATTGTAACGACCCGAATACTACTGAATCGCATCTTCCATCGTTCACGTCTATATCCATTCCAGCACTGGTTCACCGTGTATTCAAGCTCATCTTCCTCCGGCCTCCAATGCAATGTCTTGATTAATTCCCATTCTTTAAAACATGTAATTAAGATATAAATTAACCCAGTAGAGATAACTAGTATAACCATCTCTGCAGGGGAATCAAATAGCATAAAACCGCCTAAGGCCAGTACAACGATATGCGTAATGACAGATTGCTTATATTGAACTCTATATGAAGTAATCAACATGATGTATGCAATGTGTTAGATTAAAATTTAGTGCGTAAATGAGGTCTATTAGGAATAAACCACTATCGCTTGATGCCAATCCTTCCTGGCATCAGAAATGTAATCCCTATATTCATAATTTCGTTGGGCTTGCCTATCAACAGCTCCCCAGCTTGGGCGCTGTAGTACCTACGAGTGGAGGTACTTCGAACGGCTTTCTTAGTTCAAGCTTCTCTTAAGCCAAGAACACCGTGTTTCATCAGTCAGAATGCGCCAGCGACAACCCACCTTTGCCATCGGGCAGCCAGACCTCCGCCTTATCAGAACTCACGTTGAAGAAGCCAACGCCATGCTTGCCTGCCAAGCTGAACATAGCCACATATGCTTGTTCCGCCTGAGGCCATTGGAATGCCGAATAAATAACTGAACATCCGACGCTGTAATCCGTGACTGATACTTCATCTTCTTGCTGGTCGGTCGAAGAAAAAGGCCCATTCATCGCAGGATACGCCTGAATCATTTCCAGAAACCAAGCTCGAAGCGCTGGCGTTGAGACTTCTGGGTTATCGTAGGAATGTGCTTCCTCCCACTCAGATTGTTCGTCGTACCACGCCAAGAACGCTTCTCTGTCTTTCGGAGCAGCCTCCGACGCAAAGACCATCAGATCATAGCTCAATGTATTAGCTCCTCTTCGGCTACGCCGATAAGAAAAGGCTAATAAAATAACTAGCCTAGTCTATAAACAGCCACTGCGCGCTGGCAATAAAATTAGCCCAATAAAAACAGCTATTTGCCCTTTTGCTGAAACGGTATCACGAACTTTGCGCTAAGCGTGTTACGGTACAGCCGCACTTAAACATCAATATTCCGCGCAATCAAAGCATTCTGCTCAATAAACGCCCTGCGCGGCTCCACATTGTCACCCATCAGGGTAGTGAAGATATCGTCCGCCGCCATGGCGTCTTCTATCTGCACCTTCATCAGGCGGCGCACGGTGGGGTCCATGGTGGTTTCCCACAGCTGGTCTGGGTTCATTTCGCCCAGGCCTTTGTAGCGCTGTACGGTCATATTGCGGCGTACTTCGTTCAGCAGCCATTCCAGCGCTTCGCCAAACTCGGTGATCTGCTTTTCGTGGTCGCCACGGCGTACCACGGCGTCGGCGTCCAACAGGCCGGTCAGCAGGTCTGCCGTGCGGCGTAGCTGCAGGTAGTCGCCGGAGTGCAGGAAATCGTGGTCCAGGTACTGCATGCTGATATTGCCGTGGACGATTTTCTTGAGGCGCAGGATGAAGGCGTCGTTCTTGTCGTCGTGTACCGGTTCCAGCACAAAGGCGCTGTCACCTATGGCGGCCATCAGTTGCTTGGCCGATTCGGTGGCGGCAGCTTCGCTGCTCATGTCGAGCGCGGGCGATTTGAGCAGGGCGTAGAGCACGGTGGGGTCGATCAAACGCTTTTCACGCTCGATCACGGCCTGGGCCAGCAGGTATTGGCGGGCGATGGCGTCCAGTGCGGCGCCTTCCAGCGGGTCGGCTTCCTTGCGGGGAATCAGCTGGGCGCCGCTCAGGGCCAGCTTGAGCAGGTACTGGTTCAGTTCCTGGTCGTCCTTCTGGTATTGCTCGTTCTTGCCGTGCTTCACCTTGTACAGCGGTGGCTGGGCGATGTAGATGTAGCCGCGCTCTACCAGTTCGGGCAGCTGGCGGTAGAGGAAGGTCAGCAGCAGGGTACGGATGTGGGCGCCGTCCACGTCGGCATCGGTCATGATGATGATGCGGTGGTAGCGCAGTTTTTCCAGCGAGAAATCGTCCTTGCCTATGCCGCAGCCCAGGGCGGTGATCAGGGTGGCGATCTGTTCGGACGAGATCAGCTTGTCGAAGCGGGCGCGTTCCACGTTCAGCACCTTGCCGCGCAGCGGCAGGATGGCTTGGAACTTGCGGTCGCGGCCTTGCTTGGCTGATCCACCGGCCGAATCACCCTCCACCAGGTAGATTTCTGACAGGGCGGGGTCTTTTTCCTGGCAGTCGGCCAGCTTGCCGGGCAGGCCCAGGCCGTCCATCACGCCTTTGCGGCGGGTCAGTTCGCGGGCACGGCGGGCGGCATCACGGGCGCGGGCAGCGTCGATGATCTTGCCGACAATGGTTTTGGCGTCGAGTGGGTTTTCCTGCAGGAAGTCATTCAGTGCATCGGCGACGACTTCGTTCACCACTGGGCCGATTTCACTGGAAACCAGCTTGTCCTTGGTCTGGCTGCTGAACTTGGGGTCAGGCAGCTTGACGCTCAATACGCAGGTCAGGCCTTCGCGCATATCGTCGCCGGCCGTTTCGATCTTGGCTTTCTTGGCGACTTCGCTTTTTTCGATGTAGGTGTTGAGCGTGCGAGTCATCACCTGGCGCAGTGCGGTCATATGGCTGCCGCCGTCGCGCTGGGGGATGTTGTTGGTGAAGCACTGGACGGATTCCTGGTAGGAATCGTTCCACTGCATGGCCACTTCCACGCTCATGCCGTCCTTCTCGCCAAAGCCGTAGAAGACCTTGGGATGCAGGGCGGTTTTGTTGCGGTTCATGTATTCGACAAAGCCCTTCACGCCACCGGAGTAGGAGAAGTTTTCCTCTTTGCCGTTACGGCGGTCGATCAGCACGATGCCCACCCCGTTGTTGAGGAAGCTCAACTCACGGATGCGCTTGGCCAGGATCTCGTAATGGAATTCGACGTTGCCAAAAGTTTCGGTGCTGGCCAGGAAGTGGACTTCGGTACCGCGATGTTCGGTCTTGCCGACTTCCTTCAGCGGTTCTACCCGTTCACCCCGGCGGAACTCCATGCTGTGGACCTTGCCGTCGCGGCGTATGGTCAGGCGCAGCCAGTCCGACAAGGCGTTGACCACCGAGACGCCTACACCATGCAGACCACCCGATACCTTGTAGCTGTTCTGGTCGAACTTGCCGCCGGCGTGCAGCTCGGTCATGACGATTTCGGCAGCAGAGCGCTTGAACTCGTCGTCTTCCTTGACGGCGGTGGGTATGCCACGGCCGTTGTCTTCCACCGAGATGGAATTATCGGGGTGGATGATGACCTTGATGTCGTTGCAGTGGCCTGCCAAAGCTTCGTCAATGGCGTTGTCCAGCACTTCGAACACCATGTGATGCAAGCCTGTACCGTCCTGTGTATCGCCAATGTACATGCCGGGGCGCTTACGTACAGCCTCCAGGCCTTTCAACATCTTGATACTGTCTGCACCGTATTCCTGATCGCTCATCTACCTATCCACCTGGCGCTATCGGCTGTGGCCAGCAACCGTGTTTGCTACGGTTTGCGGCGGCCTGCCGCTGTACTGATAAAAACACCAAAGCCGGCCATGATAGCCGGCTTGGCCATGCTAAGCGCACTTAAATGCGCATGGGCATTACAACGTACTTGAAGTTGGGCTCTTCCGGCACGGTCACCAGGGTACTGCTGGTGGCATGGTCGCCAAAGGCAAATACCAGGGCTTCGTGGTCCAGATTGGTCAATACATCAAGCAGGTAGCCAATGTTGAAACCGATATCGAGGGGGTCGCCCTGGTAAGGGATCTCCAGCTCTTCGGTGGCTTCTTCCTGCTCGCTGTTGTTGCAGATGATCTTGAGCGTACCGTCGCTCAATACCAGCCGTACACCACGGAACTTCTCGTTCGAGAGGATGGCGGCGCGTTGCAGTGATGCCAGCAACTGGGCGCGGTTCAGCGGTACCAGCTTGTCGTTGCCTGTTGGTACCACGCGGTTGTAGTCGGGGAACTTGCCGTCCACCACCTTGCTGTGGATGACGATATTGCCAAAGGCAAACTTCACTTGGTTCTGCGCAATCTCGATGGTGACATCGTCGTCGATATCGGCCAGCAGCTTGTACAGCTCCACGATGGTCTTGCGCGGCAGGATGACTTCATTGCGTTCGACCGCGTTTTCCAGATCGCTGGAGACAAACGCCAGGCGATGGCCGTCGGTGGCTACCAGCTTGAACGAGTTGCCCTCGGTCAGCATGAACAGGCCGTTGAGGTAGTAGCGGATGTCCTGATGCGCCATGGCGTACTGCACGCGCGCAATCAGCTGCTTGAGCTGGCTTTGCGGCAGCTTGATGACGCTCTTGACGTTGGTGTCGATGGCGAGCTTGGGGAAATCCGGTGCTGGCAGGGTCTGCAGGTTGAAGCGGCTCTTGCCAGCTTTCACCGTAAGGCGGCTGTCATCCTGGTCCAGGCTGACAGTAGAACCATCCGGCATGGCTCGCAGTATGTCCTGGAACTTCTTGGCTGATACGGTGAACTGGAAGTCACCCCCTTCTTGGCTGGCGTGCTGGGTGGTGATCTGGATTTCCAGGTCAGTTGCCAAGAAGGTCAGCTGGCCGTCTTGCTTGGCAATCAGCACGTTGGACAGGATGGGCAGGGTGTGGCGACGTTCGACGATGCCGGTGACGGTAGTCAGCGGTTTGAGGAGGGAATCGCGTTCTGCTTGTATCAGCAACATAATAGAGTAGTTCCTGAAGATAGATAAATAAGAGCGACCGTTTTCTGTGGATAAGTCTGCTTGCGCTTACTTTTCAACAACTTGCCGCTTTTTTGCCTTGTGGACAGCTCTGCTACGCTGTTGTGTATGAATTGTGTCCCGAATTTTGCCTCAACTCGGTACACCAGCTTATCCACATTTGATGCATTGTTATCCCGTTGTGTTCAGTTGCGCAGTATCTGCGCCAAAACGTTGTAATCGTGGTTCATGGTGGCGTCGCCCTGGCGCAACGCTGCAATGGTCTTGCAGGCATGCAGCACGGTGGTGTGATCGCGGCCACCAAACGCTTCGCCTATGGCCGGCAGACTCATCTGGGTCAGGTCCTTGGCCAGCGCCATGGCTATCTGGCGGGGGCGGGCGATATCGCGGGTGCGCTTCTTGGAGTGCATGTCCGCCACCTTGATCTTGTAGAAGTCGGCCACCGTCTTCTGGATGTTCTCCACCGAGATCAGTTTGTTGCCCGAGGCCAGGATGTCCTTGAGGGCTTCCTTGGCGACTTCCAGGGTGATCTGCTCGCCGGTGAAGCGCGAATAAGCCAGCACCCGCTTGAGCGCGCCTTCCAGCTCGCGCACATTGGAGCGGATATGCTTGGCGATAAAGAAGGAGACGCTGGATTCCAGCTTGAAGCCTTCCGATTCGGCCTTCTTGTGCAGAATCGCCACCCGCATTTCCAGCTCGGGCGGTTCGATGGCCACGGTCAGGCCCCAGCCAAAGCGCGAGATCAGCCGGTCTTCTATGCCCTCGATCTCCTTGGGGTAGCGATCCGAGGTGATGATGACCTGGCGATGGCCTTCGATCAGGGCGTTGAACGCATAGAAGAACTCTTCCTGCGTGCGGTTCTTGCCCGAGAAGAACTGGATATCATCGATCAGCAGCAGATCAAGCGAGTGGTAGTAGCGCTTGAATTCGTCGAAGGATTTATGCTGATAGGCCCGTACCACGTCGGCCACATAGCGCTCGGCGTGGATGTAACGGATCTTGGCGTCGGGCCGGTGCTGGTGCACCAAGTTGCCGATGGCCTGTATCAGGTGAGTCTTGCCCAGGCCCACTCCACCATAGACAAACAGGGGGTTGTAGGCCGTGCCGGGGTTTTCGCCTATCTGGATGGCGGCAGCACGGGCCAGCTGGTTGGCCTTACCGGTCACCAGGGTCTCGAAAGTGAAATTGGGGTTGAGACGGGTAGTCTCGTTGGCCATGGCCAGCGACCGCAGCGGGGTGGGCTTGGCGGTGGTGGCCTGGGCTTGGGGCGCTGCGGTTTCGTTGCGGCCGGCGCTGTTGCTGCTGGTCGTGGCGGCGGCCGGGCGCGCGGTCTGGGCCTTGCCTACCGTCAGTTCTATCGTGTGGGCCAGCTCGCCAAAGTATTCGGCGGCGTATTTTTCGATACGGACGAGGAAGCGATCTTTGACGAATTGAAGCGAGAACTGGTTGGGCGCGTACAGCGACACCGCCTCGTTCTCCACAGAGCAGGCCAGCGGCTTGATCCACGTGTTGAACTGCTGCGCAGACAATTCTTCGGCGAACCGGGCAAGACAGCTCGGCCAAAAGTCTTCGGCGGGTAAGGTCATGTTTTTATTGGAAATCGTGCGGCACGGCCGATAGGTTATGCAAACGGCATACCGGTGCGGCTGCCCCTAAGGGGCGGGTGGCCGTTGCACTGTCGTCTTGGCAGACAACAGGGTTAATCGGCCACGTATTCTAGTCATTTTCAACAGGCTTATCCACAGGCTGTGGAAAATAAAGGGTATTGACAACTAAGGCTTTTTTCCGTCTAATCGCACGTTTCTTCACACGACACGAACAAGTCTCAGGGGCATTGCCATGAAACGTACTTACCAACCTTCCGTTATTCGTCGCAAGCGTACCCACGGTTTCCTGGTTCGCAGCCGTACCCGTGGTGGTCGCGCCGTGCTGGCCGCACGCCGCGCCAAGGGCCGTCACAGCCTGTCGGTCTGAGCGTAGCGTTTGACGCAACGCTTCACCAGGCAGCAACGCCTGTTAAAAACGGATGAGTTTTCATCCGTTTTTAGTTTGCGCCGTATCCAGGCCAATGCCTTCTTCCAGGTCTGGATCAAGCCCAATGAACTGGGCAAGGCACGGCTCGGCGTGGTGGTCTCCAAAAAGACCGAGCGCCGGGCGGTAGGCCGCAACTTCATCAAGCGCACAGCGCGCGAGCTGTTTAGACGCGAAGCCGACAAACTGGCCGGACTGGATCTGATTGTGCGTGCCAAACGCAGCTTTCACCGTAGCGAAGCCCCGGCTGCTCGGGCAGCTTTGTTGCGCCTGTTCGATCGGTTTGCGCCATGTCGCGACTCCTGATCGGGCTGATCTACGCCTACCGCTATACCTTGCGGCCACTCATCGGCCCGCGTTGCCGCTATACCCCGCACTGCTCCGAGTACGCCATCCAGGCGCTAAACCGCCATGGCGCGGCGCGGGGTGGATGGCTTACAATCCGCCGGCTTTGCCGCTGCCACCCCTGGGGTGGCCACGGGCACGACCCCGTGCCCTGATTCCCACGACGAGATTCCAAGCATGGATACCAAACGTCTCATAGCTTTCGTGGTGCTTTCCTTTGCCATCCTGTACGGCTGGCAACACTGGTTCGCACCCAAGCCGACGCCCGCCCAGATCGCTGCCCAGCAACAGGCTGCCGCCACTGGTACGCCCGCCGCTGCCGCAACTACGGGTACCGCCACCGCCGCTGCAGAGGGTGCGCTCACCCGCGCCGGCCGCATCAAGGTCAAGACTGATCTGCTCGATGCCGAGATCGACACCATGGGCGGCGACCTGCGCAAGCTCACGCTGATTGAGCACGGCCAGCACGACAACGCCAAGGTGCCCTTCGTGCTGTTCCAGGAAGGCCCGGAACATACCTATGTGGCGCACACCGGCCTGATCAGCAATGGCCTCAACCTGCCCACCCATCGCACTCTGTTCAGCAGCAAGGATACGGCCGTCAGCCTGCAGCCTGGCCAGAACAGCGTGTCGGTACGGCTGGATGCGCCCGAGGTCAACGGTATCAAGGTCGCCAAGATCTATACCTTCAAGCGCGATAGCTATGTGATCGACGTGGCCTACGAAATCATCAACGGTACCCAGGCCCCGCTCAACCTGAGCGCTTATTACAGCCTGGTACGTGACGGCAAGGACCCGCGTGGTACCGGCGGCTTCTTTACCGGCGGCGCGGCCTTTACCGGCCCGGCGGTCTACACCGAAGAGAAGAAGTTCCAGAAGGTCACCTTCAGCGATATCGACAAGGACAAGGCCGAATACGTGGCCAAGCCGGCCGATGGCTGGGTGGCCATGGTGCAGCAT
Organism: Chitinimonas sp. JJ19; assembly: GCF_036961565.1. Classification (NCBI taxonomy): domain Bacteria; kingdom Pseudomonadati; phylum Pseudomonadota; class Betaproteobacteria; order Neisseriales; family Chitinibacteraceae; genus Chitinimonas; species Chitinimonas sp. JJ19. Next base: position 85,292 of record NZ_JBAMDD010000017.1, on the reverse strand, counting down.
TACTTTGTCAGTGCCTGGCTGATGTCGCCCAATGGCGGCAACAATCTGTGCGCCAAGTCGGCCTGTACCGTGCAGGTCACCAAGAAGCCGGGCGAGCTGTATCAATCGGCCGTGCAGGTGAACCAGCCCACCATCGCTGCCGGCGCCAACTATCGCGTCAGCGTGCCGCTGTATGCTGGCCCGCAGGAGACCCGCGCCCTGCAAGCCGCTGCACCGGGCCTGGATCTGGTCAAGGACTACGGCATCTTCAAGATCATCGCCCAGCCCATGTTCGCGCTGCTTGATCTGATACACGGCGGTGCCAGCATCAGTGGTATGCAGATACCCGGCATAGGCAACTGGGGTTGGTCCATCGTGCTGTTCACGCTGCTGATCAAGCTGGCCCTGTACCCGCTGGCCGTGACCCAGTACCGCTCCATGGCCAAGATGAAGAAGCTGGCCCCGCGCATGCAGAAGCTGAAGGAACAATACGGCGACGACCGTATGAAGTTCCAGCAGGCCGTGATGGAGCTGTACAAGAGCGAGAAGGCCAACCCGCTGTCCGGTTGCCTGCCCATCCTGATCCAGATGCCTATCTTCATGGGTCTGTTCTACATGCTGCAGGCCGTGGTGGAACTGCGCCAGGCGCCGTGGATGCTGTGGATACATGATCTGTCGGTGGCTGACCCGTACTGGGTTCTGCCCATCCTGATGATTTTGACCATGTGGATACAGACCCGCTTCAACCCGCCCAGCGGCGACCCGATGCAGGATCGCATGATGAAGATCATGCCGGTGGTGTTCGGTGTGATGTTCATCTGGTTCCCGGCCGGTCTGGTGCTCTACTATGTGATCAACAACGTGTTCTCCATCGGTCAGCAGTGGTATATCACCCGCAAGATCGAACGTGAGGACAGCACGGTCAAGACCACGCCGGCCAAACCGGCCAAGGCCAGCAAGGCCAAGGGCAAGTAAGCCCGGCCAGCTTGTGAGAAAGATCGATTATGCCGCCCCATGGGCGGCATAATTGTTTGTGCCATCAGGATGCCCATCATGACCCAGCCCCCCCGTCGCGACACCATCGCCGCCATCGCCACCGCTCCTGGTAGGGGAGGCGTAGGCGTGGTACGGATATCCGGTAGCGGCCTGGCCGAACTGGGCTTCACCCTGGCCGGCAAGCCGCTCAAGCCGCGGCATGCCCACTATGCGGATTTCCGCAGCAGTGATGGCGAGCTGATAGACCAGGGCCTGGCGCTGTTCTTCCCCGGCCCGCATTCGTTTACCGGCGAAGATGTGCTGGAGCTGCAAGGCCACGGTGGCCCGGTGGTGATGCAGATGCTGCTGCGCCGCTGCCTGGAACTGGGCGCCCGTCTGGCCGAGCCGGGCGAATTCACCCGCCGTGCCTTCCTCAACGACAAGCTGGACCTGGCCCAGGCCGAAAGTGTAGCCGACCTGATCGACGCCGGCTCCGAAGCCGCTGCCCGCTCGGCCCTGCGCTCGCTGGCCGGGGCGTTCTCCGGTGAGATCCACACCCTGGTGGAGCAGTTGATCAACCTGCGCATGCTGGTAGAGGCCACGCTGGACTTCCCCGAGGAAGACATCGACTTTCTGGAGGCCGCCGACGCCCGTGGCAAGCTGGCCAGCCTGCACGGCCAGCTGCAAAAGGTGTTCGGCACCGCCCGCCAGGGCAGCCTGCTGCGCGAGGGCATGCATGTGGTGTTGATAGGCCAGCCCAATGTGGGCAAATCCAGTCTGATGAACGCCCTGGCCGGCGAGGATGTGGCCATCGTCACCGATATTGCCGGCACCACCCGCGATACCGTGCGCGAGCTGATACAACTCGATGGCGTGCCCATGCATATCATCGACACCGCCGGCCTGCGCCAGACCGACGACACGGTGGAACAGATAGGCATCGCCCGCACCTGGGCAGCGGTGGAGAAAGCCGACCTGGCCCTGCTGCTGATAGACAGCCGCGAGGGCATTACCGAGCACGATCGCGATATCCTGGGTCGCCTGCCCGAGCGCCTGCCCCGTGTGCATGTGTTCAACAAGGTCGATCTGACCGGCGAGGCGGTGGGCCATGCCGAGGAAGACGGCCATGCCGTGCTGCGCCTGTCGGCCAAGGCCGGCCTGGGCCTGGATGAACTCAAGCGCACCCTGCTGGACATGGTGGGCTGGGGCGGCACCGACGCCGGCGTATTCCTAGCCCGCGAACGCCACCTCGATGCCATCCGCCGCGCCGCCAGCCATCTCGAAACCGCAGCCCTGGTCTGGCAGCAGGTGGAACTGTTCGCCGAGGAACTGCGCCTGGCCCAGAATGCCCTGGCCAGCATTACCGGCGAATTCAGCGCCGACGACCTGCTGGGCGAGATATTCAGCCGCTTCTGCATAGGCAAGTAACCTTGGGGTGCTAGGGTAGGGTGCGCTGATGCCAGACCGCCACCACACTGTGGCCTATCTGCCATTGTGTGCTGCAACATCTTCCCAATGCCCTAAAACCGTGCTTGAATAAGGCAACCGTTCAAACGCTTGTTTGAAACGCGCGGCGTGATACGACACGTCCGTGTGCAAGCGACCGGGTCGGCCATACGCCGGCCCCTACACCTCGCCGCCATCCGCGGCGACACCGAACCCAGCCGGGTTCGACAGCCCGCAGCATGATCGGGCTGCAGCAAGCCAGTTCGCAAACTACATTGAGACGGGTGCAGCCCAGCTGCCATCCGCGATTGAGTATCCGCGCCATGTACTGCCCTAGGGGCAAATGGTGCGGCAGCGGTGGTTGTCCCGTGCAGGCGGGCTTCGTTGCCAAATCCAAGGCCGTACCCCACGGGGTTGCACGCCTTTGATTTGGAAATGAAACAAGGCGAGGTGTAGCAATGAAAATAGCCATACCCAGGGAAACAGCCCTGCGCGAGACCCGCGTGGCGGCCACCCCCGAGACGGTGAAGAAATACGTGGCCATGGGCCATGCCGTTGCCGTGCAAAGCGGCGCCGGCGTGGCATCGGCCGTCCCCGATACGGCCTATGCCGAGGCGGGTGCCAGCATCGCGGCCGATTACGCGGCCACGGTAGCGGGGGCCGACGTGGTCTTCAAGGTCCGCGCGCCGTCGGCAGAGGAGTTGCCGGCATTGAAGGACGGCGCTGCCGTCATCGCCCTGTGCGACCCCTACCGCAACCCGCTGCTGGCCGATTACGCCGCCCGCAAGCTCGATGTCTACGCCATGGAGCTGGTGCCCCGCACCACCCGGGCGCAAGCCATGGACGTGCTGTCGTCGCAGGCCAATATCGCCGGCTACAAGGCCGTGCTGCTGGCAGCCGAGTACTACCCCCGTTTCTTCCCCATGATGATGACCGCCGCCGGTACGGTAAAGCCGGCGCGGGTGTTGATACTGGGTGCTGGTGTGGCGGGCCTGCAGGCCATCGCCACGGCCAAGCGCCTGGGTGCCGTGGTAGAGGCTTTTGATGTGCGGCCGGTCGCCAAGGAACAGGTGGAATCGCTGGGCGGCAAGTTTGTGGAAGTGCCCTTGAACGAAGAGGAAAAGAAGCAGGCCGAGACGGCCGGCGGCTATGCCCGCGAGATGTCGGACGATTACAAGCAGCGGCAGGCTGCCCTGGTCGATAAACATGCCCGCAATGCCGATATCGTCATCACCACCGCCTTGATACCGGGCCGCCCCGCGCCTGTACTGATCAAGCCCGAGACGGTGGCCGGCATGAAATACGGTGCGGTGCTGGTGGACTTGGCCGTGGAGAACGGCGGCAACTGCCCGTTGTCGCGGCTCAATGAGGTGGTCACCACCGACAACGGCGTCAAGCTGGTGGGCTACGGCAACCTGGCAGGCCTGGTGGCAGCCGATGCCTCCGCCCTGTATGCCCGCAACCTGCTCAACTTCGCCGGCCTGATCCTGGACAAGGAAAAAGGCTATGTGGTGAACCGCGAAGACGACATTGTGGCCGCCAGCCTGGTTACCCATGCGGGTGACGTCCTGTTCGGCAAGGGCTGAAGCCCGCTTTGATGACACAGCATTCAGGGAGCTTTCCATGAGTAGCACAGAAAACGTCGCGCACGCCGCGACCCAGGCCGCCCAGGCGGCTGCCAGCCTGCCGGTGGAGCAGCTGGTGCAAACCCCCTTTGTGGCCACCTTCACCATTTTCGTGCTGGCCATCTTCATCGGTTATCACGTGGTGTGGAGCGTCACCCCCGCCTTGCATACCCCCTTGATGGCAGTGACCAATGCCCTGTCGTCCATCATTGTGGTGGGGGCCGTGCTGCAGACGGTCGATATCGGTGGCCAGGCCATCACCCTCACTTCGGTGCTGGGTGCGGTGTCGGTCTTTCTGGCCAGTGTGAATATTTTCGGCGGCTTCGCGGTGACTTCGCGGATGCTGGAAATGTTCAAGAAAAAGAAGAAGTGAGGCGAGCCCCATGAACCTGATCGCGCAATACGCAGACTGGATCTATCTGGTCGCCGCCGTCCTCTTCATCCTCACGCTGAAAGGCCTGTCCAGCCCCACCGGCGCCATCGCCGGCAACCGCTACGGCATGGTGGGCATGGGCCTGGCCGTGCTGGTCACCCTGGTGATTGCCCCCAGCCCCAACTTTGCGCTCATCATCCTGGCCATGGTGGCCGGCGCGGCTGTAGGCCTGTATCGCGCCAAGACCGTGCCCATGACGCAGATGCCCGAGACCGTGGCGCTGATGCACTCGCTGGTGGGCCTGGCCGCCGTGCTGATCGCCTTGGCTGCCGTACACAACGGCGACCAGCACCACAGCACGGTGCAACGGGTGGAGCTGTTCATCGGCTGCTTTATCGGCGGCATCACCTTCACCGCCTCGGTGGTGGCCTGGGGCAAGCTCAGCGCCAAGCTGGCAGCCAAGCCGCTCAAGGGCGGCTGGGTCAAGCCGGTGCAGATCGGCCTGGCGCTGGGCATGTTGGGCTTTGGCGGACACTACTTCATTACCGAGTCGCTGACTTCCTTCTGGGTGATGACGGCCTTCTCGGTGGTGCTCGGCTATTTCCTGATCGCCCCCATAGGCGGCGGCGACATGCCGGTGGTGGTGTCCATGCTCAACAGCTACTCGGGCTGGGCGGCAGCCGGCATCGGCTTTACCCTCAACAACTCGGTGCTGATCATCGCCGGCTCGCTGGTGGGGTCCTCTGGCGCCATCCTCAGCTACATCATGTGCAAGGCCATGAACCGTTCGCTGGTGAACGTGATCTTTGGTGGTGGCATGGGGGGGGATGAGGCGGCCGGTGCGGCGGGCGATGCAGTGCAAAAGGCCTACAAGTCGGGCAGCGCTGACGATGCGGCCTTTATGATGAGCAATGCCGACTCGGTGGTGATCGTACCCGGCTATGGCCTGGCGGTATCGCGTGCCCAGCATGCACTGCAGGAATACGCCAACGCCCTGACCGAAAAAGGCGTGAAGGTGCGCTATGCCATCCACCCAGTGGCAGGCCGCATGCCCGGCCATATGAATGTGCTGCTGGCCGAAGCCGAAGTGCCCTACGAGCAGGTGCAGGAGATGGAAGAGATCAACTCAGACTTCTCCAACACCGATGTGGTACTGGTGATAGGTGCCAACGACGTGGTCAACCCCGCCGCCTTGAAAGACAAGCAGAGCCCCATTTATGGCATGCCCATACTGGAAGCCCACAAGGCCCGCACGGTGATCGTGGTGAAACGCTCCATGAGTGCAGGTTATGCTGGACTCGACAATGAATTGTTCTATCTTGACAAGACCATGATGGTGTTCGGCGATGCCAAGAAGGTAGTGGAAGACATGCTTAAAGCGGTCGCGCACTGACCGCCTCTTTCGAAAGACCGTCCGTAACAGACGCTTCAGCCGCCGCCCAGGCGGCTGTTTTTTTGTCCCGCTGTGTCGTAGGTCTTGGTGGACAGCCCGGTGCCGGGGCAAATGGTTTCACGTGGAGCGCGAGAACGATATTACGCTGGCGCTGGTGATCATGCCGAATGGGCTGCTCAACAACGCCCTTCATGGCATTCCCTGCGAGCCTAGCGGCTCTGCGTGTAAGCCTGCTACCATGCTGGCGCCGCCCAACCTGGGCGGTGCGTCTTCAGGGCGGGGTGAAATTCCCCACCGGCGGTAGGGTGTAGTCCATCACACCAAGCCCGCGAGCGCCTGCACTGTCTTTGCCCCTTGGGGAAAAGCGCGCAGGGTCAGCAGATCCGGTTCAAGGCCGGAGCCGACGGTCATAGTCCGGATGAGAGAAGACGAGAGGTCGTGTCCTGCCCCCGTGGCAGCGGCACGCGCTTCCCATTGGCCAGTACCTGGGCACAGCCTGGGTGCTGTGCTGCGCCCTGAACGCTTACTTGCCACTATCCGACAAGGAGCGTTTTATGAGTTTGTTCCAGCACTATTTTGCCCACACTACCCCGCAAAGCCGCCTAGCCGCAGCCCTCGCCGCATTACGCCGGGGCGAGCCCGTGGTGTTGCGCGATGACGAGAACCGGGAGAACGAGGCCGACCTGATCGTGGCAGCCGAGTTGATCACCGTGCCGGTGATGGCCCAGTTGATACGCGATTGCAGCGGCATCGTCTGTCTCTGCCTGCCCGATGCCCAGCTCAGGCAGCTAGCGCTGCCCGCCATGCCGGTACGTAACGGCGGCAGTCGCTACGGCACCGCCTTTACCGTCTCGATCGAGGCGCGCGAGGGGGTGAGCACGGGGGTATCGGCGCGCGACCGTATCACCACCACCCTGGCCGCCTTGAGCGGCGACCCGGCCGCTCTGGTCAGCCCCGGCCACCTGTTCCCCATCCGCGCCCAGGCCGGTGGCGTACTGGCACGGCGGGGCCATACCGAAGGCTCGGTCGATCTGGCCAGTATGGCGGGCCTGCGCCCGGCTGCCTTGCTGTGCGAGCTGACCCGTGACGATGGCGAGATGCTGCGCGGTGATGAGGTAATACGGTATGCCGAGCAACACGGCCTGGTGGTGCTCAATGTGGAGGACATCGTGCAGGGCCGGTTGGCAGCGGCCGAGCAGGAAGCGATGGTGGCGGCATGAGCCCCTTCCACGACCTGGATTGGCTAGCCATGGCGCTGTTGGTCGGCAACCGCCAAGGCAACGGCTTTGCTGATGAACGCCCGCCACTACCGTAGCTGGTCGAACTAAGCGCTGCTACGCGGGGTTTGCTTACCGCACTAGGAAGCGGTGTCTGCCAGGAGACAGTCCGCCAGGGCTGTCTCCAGCCGCTGCCAGTCGGCACTATCAGCCTGGGCGATCAGTTCCGCCCGGCTATCCCGGCGCCAGGCGATTTCCACGGCGCTGGTTTCGCCCCCCACCCAGTTGAACAGCAGCCAGCCGTGATCGGTATGAAATACCCCCTTGGCGCGGGAGAGCGGCGGCAGGCCCAGGGTGGCGTGGTCGTGCAAGCGCTGGAACAGCATGGCCAGTCGCTCGGCCGAGAAGCGCTGCGCCGCCGGCCACACCCAGCCCCGGCTGGTCTGCCCCGGCTCGCTATGGTCCTTGCTGCTGACACCCTGCGGCGGCGCTGCATCGTGCGATAGCGCGGGCTGGCTGCGGCGTGTCGGCGCAAACATGGCATGGCCCAGCGCCGGGCCGGTGGCTTGACCAGATGTCGGCACCTCGGCTGCCAGGTCCAGCAGCGCTTGGTCGAACACGCCATCTCGGGTGGTGATGACGGCCAGCTTGGGAGGGAACATGGCCTGGGCCATGGCCAGGAAGCGATCCACCTGGGCGGCGTCGGCGCGGTCGCATTTGTTGGCGATCAGCACTTCGGCCAGGCTGATCTGGTCGCGCCAGGTTTCGTGGGTGGTGTAGCGGCTATCGTCCAGCTGGCGTGGGTCCACCAGCGTGACGGTGGCACGGATTTCCAGCGCGGCGGCAAGAAAGGGATCACGCAGTACATCAATGATGCCGGCCGGGTGTCCCAGGCCGCTGGGTTCGATGATCAGCCGGTCAGGGCGGCGATCACGCAGCAGCCGGGTCAGGCTGACCCGCAGCATGGGGCTGGTGGTACAGCAGATGCAGCCACCAGGCACCTCGACCACATTGAGTTCGTCGCTGGCCGCGCTGATGGCCGCGCCATCGATACCGACTTCGCCAAACTCGTTCACCAGCACAGCCCAGTATTCCTGTGGTGGCTTGTCGGCCAGCAGGCGCCGTATGGCCGTGGTCTTGCCCACGCCCAGAAAACCGGTGATCACGTTCACCGGGACTTTTTGCTTCATCGGTGTTCCAGCCAATCCAATATCGGTTGCCATTGTTCCAGATCACGGGCCACGCGGGGGGCGGGCAGGTCAAACAGGCCCAAGCCACGGGGCAGGGTCTGCAGATAGTACTGGGTATCGCGCAGGCTGCTCAGCACCGGCAGGTCGAACTGGGCCAGGAAATCGACCAGCTGCTGGCTGGCACGGGTGCCGGTCTTCACCCGCATGCCCACCACACCGACCTTTACCTTGCCTTTGCGCACCTGCTTTTCCTCGGCCAGGCGGGCGAAGAAGTCCTGGCTGGCCCACATATCGAAACTGGAAGGCTGTACCGGCACCAGGATATGGTCGCTGCACTTGAGTGCCGCCTCCAGCCGCTTGCCGCGCAGCCCGGCGGGGGTATCCAGTATGGCGATCTCGGTTCCCTTGGGTGGCTTAGCCAGTTCGTCCCCGTCACCTTCCCACCGGGCAATGGCCGGGAAGCTGGCTGAGCGCAGGCCCAGCCAGTGGGCCGACGACTGCTGCCTATCCAGGTCGCCCAGTGCCACCGTTTTACCGCGCCAAGCGTAGTAAGTGGCCAGGTTGGTGGCGAGGGTGGATTTACCGGCACCGCCCTTGGGATTGGCGATCAGCAGGGTCTGCATGGCGGAGGTCACGGTTTCTCGAGTATGGCGGCGATACCCATGCCGCCCGCCGTGCAGATGGAGATCAGCCCACGGCCGCTGCCACGCTGGTGCAGCAGCTTGGCCAGTGTCGCCAGCACCCGTCCGCCGGTGGCGGCAAACGGGTGACCAAAGGCCAGCGAGCTGCCGTTTACATTGAGTTTGGCCGGGTCTATGCTGCCCAGCGCCCCAGGTAGGCCCAGGCGCTCGCGGCAGTACTGGTCCGACTCCCAGGCGCGCAGGGTGCATAGCACCTGGGCGGCAAAGGCTTCGTGTATCTCATAGAAGTCAAAGTCCTGCAGCGTCAGGCCGGCATCCTTCAGCAGGCGCGCCACCGCGATGGTGGGGGCCATCAGCAGGCCTTCACCCGCCACGAAGTCAACCGAGGCGGTCTTGGCAAACGTCAGGTAGGCCTGCACCGGCAGGCCGCGCTTGGCAGCCCAGTCCTCGGACGCCAGCAGCACGCTGGAGGCGCCATCGGTCAGCGGCGTACTGTTGCCCGCCGTCAGCGTGCCCTTGCCGGATTCCTTGTCGAAGGCGGGCTTGAGGGAGGCCAGTTTTTCCAGCGTGCTGTCGGGCCGCAGATGGTTGTCACGGCTCACCCCGGCACAGGGCACGATCAGGTCGTCGAAAAACCCCTCGGCCAAGGCGCGGGCGCCTTTCTGGTGGCTTTCCCAGGCCAGCCTGTCCTGCGCCTCGCGGCTGATGCCCCATTGCTTGGCCATGATCTCGCAATGCTGTCCCATGGACATGCGGGTGCGCGGCTCACCGGCATTGGGTGACGCCGGCTTGAGCTCGCCCGGTCGAAAGCCCTTGAAGGCCGCAAAGCGCTCACCCAGGCTTTTGGCATTGGCCAGCTTGATCAGCCGCTTGGCAAAACGGGCGCCAAACACGATAGGGGCGTCCGAGGTGGTATCGGTGCCAGCAGCGATGGCGCTGTCTATCTGGCCTGTGGCGATCTTGGCGCCCAGTTGCACGGCTGCCTGCAGGCTGGTGCCGCAAGCCATCTGCACAGTGTAGGCAGTGGTCAGCGGCGACAGCTTGCTCGACAGCACCGCTTCACGCGCCAGATTCCAGTCCTTGGAATGCGATATCACCGCACCCGCCCCCACCTCGTCGATTTCCAACCCGGCCAGCTGGTAGCGATCCGCCAGGCCATTGAGGGCAGCGGTCAGCATGTCGAGGTTGGAGAGATCCTGATACTGGGTATTGGAGCGGCAGAAGGGGATGCGGCTGCCGCCCAGGATGGCAACGCGGCGCAGTGTGCGTTCGGTCATGATGTGTGTGCCCAGAGCGGGAAAAATCACAGTGTAGCGTGCCAAGCAGTTGCTAGGCTGGCGGTGTGATGGCCCGCCTTACGCCACGACTATGGCATATATGCAACATGAATAATTTGGGCTACAACAGGGCAGAAAGCAACAAGGCCAACCTGTTCGGCTGGCCTTGTCTGTGGCCGGGAAACGGCCTGGAATCTGGAGCGGGCGATGGGAATCGAACCCACGGCTCTAGCTTGGGAAGCTAGGGTATTACCATTATACGACGCCCGCAGCGGGGCAGATTCTAGGCGCCTATGCCACAGCAGGGCAAGCATTTAAATTTGCGGGGCCGACTTTTCTTTGCCAGATTGATACAATGTCGCCCTTTATAAAATTACTGATAAGCCTAGGAAATCTATGATTACCCGTGGTTTGACGCTGGCCTGTGCCGGCCTGCTGCTGAGCGCCCCCTTGACTGCCCTGGCCGATGGCGCCCGCGTACCGCATCCTTCGCTGCGCCTGATGATGACCGGCGGCATTACGGCAGGTGGCGATACCATCTACGTCGCCAACTACAACGACGGTTCCAATTCCTCCATCCGTGCTGGTGACAAGGTCAACCTGGGCGTGGGTGCCTACTGGCGCCGCGAGAACAGCCCCTGGTCGCTGCAGCTGACGGCCAACTACCACACCGACAATGCCAGCGCCACGAATGGCCGGGTAGACTTCAAGCGCTACCCGATTGAGTTCCTGGGCCACTATCACTTCGACAACAATCTGTATGTCGGTGGTGGCCTGCGTTACGCCGCCAAGGCCAAGTTCACGATAGACCACAACAACGGCTTTCAGCGCACTGATGTGGATAGCAAGCCGGGCCTGGTGGCCGAACTGGGCTGGGAACCGGTAGCAGACCTGCTGCTGACCTTGCGCTATGTCGCCGAGGAATACGAGATCGACGGCGTCAAATTTGATGGCAACCATGTCGGTGTGACCGGCGCCGTGCTGTTCTGAGTTAGTTCCCAGGCTGGCCTTGCCCAGCCGTCTAGTGCGCCCTTTGAACAGGCTCTTAGTGCAGGGCGCCTGATCGCTTCGATTTCCATCCATTGCTTTTCCAAAGGCTAGGCACAGCAACCCTGTGCCCGGCCTGCTTTCCATAAAAACACAAGGGAGTACGGTTATGCGCCGTCCATTTATGCGCCTTGCAGTGCAGGGCTTGTTGATTTCCGCCGCCATGGGTGCCATGGCCGAAGTATCGGTGCCCCACAAGGCCCTGCGCTTCACCATGACCGCCGGCCTGACTGCAGGTGGCGACAAGATAGACCAGATCCAGTTCGACAACGGCCACGACCAGAGCATCCGTGCCGGTGGCAATGTCAACATGGGCGCCGGTATTACCTGGCGGCCACAGAACAGCACGTTCTCGGCCCAGCTGACCGGTAACTATCAGGTTGCTGGCGTGTTCGCCAAGAACGGTAGCGCCACCTTCAACCGCTTCCCGGTTGAACTGATCGGCTTCTACAACATCAACGACAAGTTCCGCGTGGGCCTGGGCCTGCGTCGCGTCTTCAACCCCAACTACTCCTACGATGTGGGTAGTGGCTTCGATCTCGACTTCAAGGACACCACCGGTGCCGTGATCGAGGCCGGTTATTTCTTTACGCCGTCCATCGGGCTGAACCTGCGCTATGTGAAGGAAGAGTACGAGCTGGAGAACAGCCGCAACAATTACAAGGTGGACGGCTCGCACGTCGGCATCAACAGCACCTTCATGTTCTGACCTAGCGTGGGGAGACGCCCTGTCTCCTCCGTGTGCTGCTGACCTCCCCAGGCCACCCTTGGCCCAGGACGCAAGCAGCAGGCATGACAACGACGCCCCGGCCCTCCGCTGGGGCGTTGTCATTTCTGCCCCTGCCAAGCCGCTGCCAGCGTTTAGCTAGATCGGGTATCTGGCGCCAGGCGGGCCTGCTGCGCTTGTGTTCCGGCCGGACTTTGCTAGAAACACACTAGGGCGCGTCCATAAGCAGCCCCATACCAAAAAACATCGTCTAGGAGGAAGCGCCATGAAGGTGCAACGTACCCTGCTGTCCGTCAGTCTTGGCCTGTCTGTCTTTACCTTCCCGCTCACTGCCCATGCCTGGGGCCCCGAAGGCCATCGCATCACCGGCCTAGTCGCCTACGAACTACTTACCCCACAAGCCCGCGCCGCCGTGCGCTACTACCTGGGTTCGGACGATCTGGCGGCAGCGGCCGTGTGGATGGACCAGAACCGGCCCACCCTGGGCAACCAGTTTCCAGGCTCGTCGGCTTGGCATTTCGACGATGTACCGGTCTGCCCGGACCCCAGTGTGGACACCTGCCCCAACGGCAACTGTGCTTCCAACAAGATCGCCAGCTTTGACCGGGTGCTGTCCGACAGCGATGCCACCAAGGACGACCGCACACTGGCTCTACGGTTGGTCGTGCATATGGTGGGCGATATACACCAGCCCCTGCACTCGGCCGACAACCACGATCGCGGCGGCAACCAGATATCGGTACTGCTGAATGGCCGCAATACCAACCTGCATGCGGCCTGGGATACCGGCCTGGTGCGGGCCAGCCTGCGTGGCAGCAGCGAGCAGCGCTATGCCGAGGGACTGCGGACCGCCTATCGCGACCAGATCAAGGGTTGGCAGTCCGGCACCGTGCAAAGCTGGATACAGGAAGCACACCAGCTTGCCATCCAGGATGTCTACGGCGGCCTGGGCGGTTTTCAGTGCCCGGCCAATACGGCAGGCACCCAGGTGACGCTGGACGCGGCCTACCAGGAGCAGGCGGGCAAGGATATCCCGCTGCAACTGGCCCGTGGCGGTGCGCGCATCGCCTATGTGCTGAACCAGGCGTTCGCCGGGTTCACCCGCCCCTGATAGTCGAGCCTGTGATGCATACACCGCGTGGATGGGTGTGACGACTTGGGCAGGCACCAGGGGAACCCTGGTGCTGGACGTTGGAGCAGTCTGAACCCGCGGCGCTCCCCGGATTGAGTCCATACCCCCGCCCTCGTCGCCGCGACGCAAGTCCACGTTGCATGGTGTGTAGCGGGTGCTTCACAGGTGCTCATCATCATTTGAATTGATTTGAGTTGATTTGGCGCCCATGCGCTAACCGCCATCCATACTGGCCAGGAGTAAGCTCATGTACCAGACACCCGCCAAGCATCCGCTCAGCGCCGAGTTGCCCGCGCTGGACGATGCCACCTATGCCGCCATGTGGGCGTTGTTCTGCCATATCGGCAAGTACTGGCAGAACATGCCCGACCCCGAGCCGTTCCGCTCGCAGCTGTATAGCTTCATGCTCAACCGCATCAACCTGCGGCCGGTCTATCGCGACTACTACCTGTTTGCTGCCGCGACCCTGCGGGGGCTGATAGAGCAGCATGGCGAGGACGGGGCCTATGCCTTTCTGTTTACCGATACCGATGCCAACAAGGCCCCACCCGAGACGGCGCTGGCCGTGACCCGGCAGAAGGTCGCCAACGAATTCATGGCGCTGCAGTTGTCGTTGGGTGGCTTCAAGGCATTTGGCGCCATCAACTACTGCGGCTTTATCGGCGGTGCCAATATCCCCGGCCAGGCCGCTCCCTACCGCACCCTGGAGGCCGACCATGAAGGTTGAAACCCTGATTATCGGTTCGGGTGTGGCTGCGGCCGCCCTGGCCCAGCGGCTGCTGGCCAAGAACCCCAATGCCAGCATCCTGATGCTGGAGGCCGGCCGCAAGGTCAAGATGCAGGACGCCGCCATCTGGCAGGACTATGTCGTCTCCGGCAAGCTGCCTTATACCCAGTACTACGACCTGCCTTACCCCGACCGCGACCAGCCTGGCGAGAACCTGAGCGCCGGCACGACCGCCGTACCGCTGGATGGATCGCGCGCGCTGACCTATGGTGGCTCCACCATACACTGGGGTGGCTGGTCGTTCCGGCTCAAGCCCGAGGACTTCGCCCTGCGTACCAACACCGGCCACAGCCTGGACTGGCCCATCAGCTATGCTGACCTGGAGCCCTACTACAGCCAGGCCGAGCATTACATCGGGGTGTCGGGCGATTCGAACGACCCCACCGTGCCGCGCCATTGCGACTACCCTTTCCCGGCTTTCCCCTACACCCTGGAAGACCAGCCCGCCGCCGAGGCCATGGCCGCCCTGGGCATGGCTTATTCGCACCTGCCCATCGCCCGCCATGGCATCACCGACACCACCTCGCGCCATGCCCCCTGCCAGACCACGGGCACCTGCAAGTACTGCCCCTTCGGCGCCCGCTACTCGGCCAACAACTTCCTCGACGATATGCAGAACTGGGGCAACTTCCCGGGCCTGCAGATACGGCTCAACAGCATCGTCCAGGAGATCAGCATGCGTAGCCGGCAGCAGGCAGGCGGGGTGGTCTACCTGGACAGGGAGACGGGCCAGCAGGTGGTGGTGGAGGCCGACCGCATCATCGTGGCCGCCGGTACGCTGGAATCGACCAAGCTGCTGCTGCGCTCGCGCTCCGATCACTGGCAGCTAGGCATAGGTAACGACCACGATCTGGTCGGCCGCAATATCGTGACCCATCCTTATTTCATCTTCAGTGGCAGCGCGCCTGGCAATCCGCTCAAGCTGCAGCCAGAGATGAACTTCCCCACCCTCTGCTCGCGTCACTTCGACAGCCCGGCCGAACAGGCCAAGGGCAAGTTCATCCTGATCAACCCGCCCGGCTCGCCCACCGTCAACCTGCTCAGCAAGATGCAGGCCGGTGTCAGCCGCTTGGACATGGACCGCTATGTGGCCGGCCCGCGCCAGATACAGCTGCATGGCATGGTCGAGATTTTCAGCGAGCCACAGAACCGCATTGCCAATATCGACAAGCTCAACCACCTGGGCATGCAGGAAACCCTGGTCGATTTTGGCCAGGCCGCTGGGTTCGACCCCCGCATGCAGGAGATCCAGGGCCATGTGCAGCGACTGTTCGAGGCTATGGGCGCCACCATGAATGCCAAGCCCACCATCTCGTGGCGGGCCGACCATGCCGCCTGCACCCTGCGGATGAGCGATGACGACAGCGAGGGCGTGACCGACCGCCATATGCGGGTACACGGTGTGGACAACCTCTATGTCTGCTCCAACGCCACCTTTCCTTCTACCGGTGCGGTCAACCCCACGCTGACGCTGGCGGCGCTTGCCCTGCGCCTAGGCGACCACCTGAACCATGCCACCGGCCAGCCCTGAGGATGCCCAACATGACTCTGGAACAACATAAGTCCCGGCTCTATCCACTGCTGCAAACCGCCATGGAGCTGGAGCTCTCAACCATCCCGCCCTATCTAACCGCCTTGCTCAGCATCAAGCGCGAGGCCAACCGGGTGGCGGCAGGCCTGATACGCAGCGTCATGATGGAAGAAATGCTGCACATGGTGCTGGTGGGCAACCTGATGTCCAGCCTGGGTGGCAAGATCTGCCTGAACCAGGACACCCTGCCCAGCTACCCCCTGCGGCTGGAGTTTGAAGGCCATGGCTTCAAGGACAGGGAGTTCGACATCAACCTCGAGGCCTTCTCGCCCCAGGCCATCCAGACCTTTTTGCAGATAGAGCTGCCCACCAGCCTGGCCCGCCAACCCCAGCGGCTGATGGCACAGCCCAAGATCAGCGTACCCGGTATCACCCTGGGCGAGTTCTACCAGCGCATCATCGGCGCGCTGGACGCCCTCTGCGCCGCCTACCCGGAATCCGCCGTCTTCAATGGCGACCCTGGGCGGCAGATCAGCGAGCAGTATTACTGGGGCGGCGGTGGCAAGCCCATCATCATCACCAGCCTGGCCCAGGCCAAAGCGGCGCTGGAGGTGATCATCAAGCAAGGGGAGGGGGGCGACGACAGTATTTTTGATGGCGACGAGCATTACTTTGACCAGGCAGAAGAAGTCGCCCATTACTTCCGCTTCAACGAAGTGGCCCTAGGTCGCCGCTACCGCCCCGGCGACAAGCCGCATGAGCCGCCCACGGGCGAGGCCTTTGCGGTCGATTACCAGGCTGTGTATCCCATCAAGCGCAATCCCCGCCACGGCGACTATGCCGCTGGCTCGCGCCTGGCTACGCTCAACCAGCAGTTCAACCGCCAGTATTCCCTGATGCTGAGCCAGCTGGAACAGGCCTTCAATGGCCACCCCGCCGTACTGTACGACGCCATCGTCAACGGCATGCACGGCATGACCCCCATTGCCCAGGAGATGATGACCCTGCCCCTGGACGACACTGCGGGGGCAAGCCATGGTGCGCCCAGCTTCGAATGGATAGCACCGCCGTATCAGCAAGCGTAGCCAAGGTGTGTCGCCCAACCAGCCCTGCCTTGCCGGGGCTGATTGGGTGTGGGCCAACGGCAAAAGCACCACTTGCGGCCAGGCCATGACACATGCATAGTTTGCTGCCTGCCACCCCCGTGCCAGGTGCCTCAGCCAATATAAGGAAAATCATGCTGTTGATCGACAAGGAGGGCATGGTGGTCAATCCACGCGTACACGCCGCGCGCGCCACCAGTATCGAACGCGGCCAGATGAAGCTGGTGAGCGGGATCATCGTGCATCAGACCGGTGGCAGCACCGCCCAGTCATCGCTGAGCAGTTACAAGAACCCATCGGCCAACGGCGCCCACTTCCTGATTGAGAAAGAGGGCACGATTTACCAGACCGCCTCGCTCAGCCAGCAGACCTGGCATGTGGGCAAGCTCAAAGCCCGTTGTTTGCTGGAGAACCGCTGTACGCCGGTCGAGATCAAGGCGCTCAAGACGTTCTCCCCCACTGCCGAGAACAAGCGCGAGATGGCCAAGCAGGCGCCGGCACGTTTTCCCGCCAACCAGGATTCCATCGGTATCGAGCTGGTGGGCGAGGCCCAGGCCAACGGCAGCTATGTGGCGGTGACAGCGGCACAGAACGACTCGCTGAAATGGCTGGTGGCCGAATTGTCGCAAACGCTGGGCATTGCAACGACCGAGGTGTTCCGCCACCCCGATGTGTCGCGCAAGAACCCTAGCGAAGCGAGTACCGCCGCATGGTAGGCCGCTGGTGGATAGCCGCTGCGCTGGGGCTGGCCGCCAGCCTGGCCCAGGCCAATGATGGCTGCAGCGCCGGCAGCGAATTCGAACCCCGGCTCTGCCCCAGCGGGTTGCCCGCCATCAAGCAGGTGATCATCCAGCAAAACGGCATGAAATCCGCCCAGGAGACCAACCCCGCCGTACGCTGCGATGACTTCAAGCTCAGCGTGCGGCAAGTTCGGCAGTTTCTTACCCAGGCGGGCGAGGTCGACAAGCAGGACGCCCTGCACCAGTTGGACTGGTCGCCCTGCTATGCCAGTGGCGAAGTACGTTTCAAGGACGGCCGGGTAGGCCTATGGCAGATCAGCCAATTGCGCCAGGGCAGCGTGCGCCTGGGTGAAGGCGAGCCGGTCTACCTCTATTGCCCGGCTTGCCGCGCGCGGCCGTTCAAGCAGCCCTAGCAGAAACCTGCTGTGGTGGAGGGTGGTTAGTCCAGCTGGTAGCTGGCCCCCACTAGCAGGCTGGCTACCCGGCGACGCGCCACCATGGGGCTGTCATCGAGTTCGCGGCCGATTTTGCGCACGCTGGCGATGGCGGTCAGCGACCAGGATGGGCTGATGCGGTGGTTGACCCCCAGCGCGTATTCAAACTGCTCGCTGGCAGCAGGCGCATGGGCCGCCAAGCCGCTACGGGCCGATTCGGCCGCGCTGATGCCGTAGTAATAGCGGTTGTACTTCTTGCCATGGAAACGCAGTTCAGCGCTGCTGAAATACTGGGTATCCGGCCCCGATGCCGCAAACCGGTGTTGCCAGCCTATCGCCGGGATCACACTGCGGTGGTGCTGGCTGATGTCGCCATAGACCGTGAATGCCAGGCTATCGAACTGCCCTGGCCGATAACTGAGCTGCATCCCAGCCAGCGGACTGGCGCGGCGCTTTTCCAGCCTGGCAAAGGCAAGCTGCTTGGCATCGGCAGGATTGAATTCCTGCATCTCGCTCCGCAGCAGCAGCGCCCCACTCAGTTTGGCCGTGTTGAATACTGTAACGCCCACGGTGTCGCCTTCCACAAACACATGCTCACCACGGTAGCGCAGCAACGGCATTGGCATCGGCTTGTTGTCTTGATCGTGGTATATCGCCTGGCCTCCGCCCACGCCTATGCCAACAGACCAGGGTTCGGTCTGGGCCAGTGTGGTGAGCGGGAAAGGCGCAAGCAGCGCCGCAATCAGGGTAGTACGCAGCATGAATAGCTCCTGTAGGCGAAGTTCGCCTCGTTCGGTTTGGATTCCGCTTGGGCAGGCGGGTGCCGCGCCGGTGCTTGGCCGGCCAGGCGCTATTTTTTATACTGACGAGTAAACCAATGCAAGTAGTATTTACTATCCGGTAAAGTAAATAAATGAAAAACACCACAGAACGCCGTCAGCGCGGCCGCCCGCGCGACCCCGAACGCATGCGTCGCCTGCTCGAAGCCGCCCGCGTGCACTTCCTGGCCCAAGGCTACGAACGCGCCAGCCTGGACGCCATCGCGCAAGCGTCTGGCGTCTCCAAGATGACCATCTACAGCTACTTCCCCTCCAAGCAGGCCTTGTTTGAGGCGGTGGTTGGCGCTCGTACCGACGGCGCATTCGAGCAGGCGCCCACCCAGCAGCTGGATCCGCGCCAGCCTGCCGAAAGCCTGCGCAGCATCGCCCGACAGTTTCTGGGTCTGGTGCGGCACGAAAGCGTGCGGGCGCATTTCCGCATGATGGAAGCCACGCTGGGCCAACAACCCGAGGCCAGCATGGCGTTTTTTCAGGAAGGTCCAGACAAGGCCATCAGCATGGTGGCCCAATACCTGGCGCAGGTGGATGCCGCCGGTGTGCTGCGCATTCCCCAGCCACGGCTGGCCGCCGACCTGTTTCTGGCCATGCTGCAGGGGGAATCACTGATCCGGCTGCAACTGGGCCTGCCGGCGCTGGACGCAAGTTATCTGGCCGACCAGCTGGAGGAGGCGGTGCAGATGATGCTGTGCCGGTATGCGCCCAACTAAGCGCTGGTTCTGGTCGGCAACGGCCAGCGCATGCCTTGCCTTACGGCCAGGGGCAACCAGTGCCGAGCGGCGGCGACGATGGCCGTCCCGTAGTCTTCGCCACGCGGCCATAGCAAGGGCAGGCCGGTATCGGTAGTAATCAGCTCGGCCAGGGCAGCATCGTCCAGCACGCAGACTTCGCCATGACGTTGGTGTATCAGCCAGGCCAGGTTCAGCTCCTGCCCCCAGAAAAACACCTGCTTCGCCGCCACACGTGTTTGCACAGCGCGCATCTCGGCCAGCCGCTCGGGGTCATAGAAGGGGAACCAGTAATCGGCCAGCAGGGTATCGACCGCCTCGTCTGGTTGCCAGTGGTGGGCATCGCCCTGCAGCAGGGTGATCTTGGCTGCAATATCGGCCGGTAGTTGGGCGATGATGCCGGCCGTTTCCGCCAGATCAAGCACAATCGGGTCGTATTCGACGACAGTGACCTTGCTCACCGCTGGGTTGAGCGCAGCGTTGCAGGCCGCGATGCCCATGCCGAAACCCAGTACCACGGTATGGCCCCGGGCCAGCCGGCAACCCAGCTCCTGGCTTTCCAGCTCGGACGGTGTCACCGACATCCAGCTCTCGCGGCCATGGCGCATCAGCATGGTGGTGTTGGCGACCAAGTAGGGGCTGCCCCAGTAACCCTTCATGGTCAGCATGGGCACCTGCCGCACCGACCAGGCATCCTGCTGATAATCGGGGAACTGCGGTATCCACATCCGTGGCTGATACAGCGGCACCGCCTGCCCGGCGGCTGCGCCCAAGGCGGCGGCCAGCAGCTCGGGGGAGAGCGCAGGCAGGGTGGTTTGCATGGGGTCAATCATGGCAGTCACCCCCTAGATGGCCCGGCGATACTGGATCGCCTCGGCCAGGTGGCCGGCCGCAATCAGCTCGCAGCCGGCCAGATCGGCAATGGTGCGGGCCACCCGCAGTATGCGGTGGTAGGCGCGGGCGGAGAGATCCAGCCTTTGCATGGCCAGGTTCAGCAACTGCTGGCCTTCGCCATCGAGCTTGGCCACGGCGTCCAGCTCGCGGCTACCCAGCCGGGCATTGTCTCTACCCTGGCGGGCGTGCTGCCTCGCATGCGCCCGCCCAACCCGCTCGCGCACCCGCGCACTGTCCTCGCCAGCGGCTGGCGCGCTCAGTTCCGATTGGCTGACGGCGGGGACTTCGATGATCAGGTCGATACGATCCAGGAACGGGCCGGACAGCTTGCCGGCATAACGGCTCACCTGGTCTGGCGTGCAGCGGCAACGCCCGGATGGATGACCCCGATAGCCACAAGGGCAAGGGTTCATAGCGGCGACCAGTTGAAAGGCAGCAGGGAACTCCGCCTGCCGGGCGGCCCGGGAGATCACAATACGGCGGTTTTCCAGTGGCTCGCGCAGCACCTCCAGCACCTTGCGGTCGAACTCTGGCAGCTCATCCAGGAACAACACGCCATTGTGCGACAGGGAAATCTCGCCAGGGCGAGGGTCAGACCCCCCGCCAACCAGGGCCACGGCCGAGGCCGTATGGTGCGGTGCCCTGTAAGGGCGTTGACCAAACCGCTCTGCCTGGAAGCCCTGCGACCCCAGCGACTGCAGCGCCGCCGCTTCCAGCGCCGAGGCCTCGTCCATGGGTGGCAAGAGGCCAGGCAGGCGTGAAGCCAGCATGGATTTGCCGGTGCCAGGCGGCCCCACCATCAGCAGCGAATGCCCCCCGGCCGCCGCAATCTCCAAAGCCCGCTTGGCGGGCTGTTGGCCTTTGACATCGGCGAGATCAGGATAGTGCGCCAGCTGCAGATGGGCCGGTACAGGGTGGCGTGGCAGCAGGGTATGGCCGCCCAGGTGAGCGCACACGGCCAGCAGGCTGGCCGCGCCAAACACCGTGCTATCACCTATCAAAGCCGCTTCATCGGCATTGGCCTGCGGCAACACAAAACGCCGCCCCGCCGTGCTGGCCGCCAGCGACATCGCCAGTGCACCGCGCACCGGCCGTAACTCGCCCGTTAGCGCCAGTTCGCCGGCAAACTCATACTCAGCCAGTTTGTCTGCCGGTATCTGCCCGCTGGCCGCCAAAATACCCAGCGCAATGGGCAGGTCGAACCGGCCACTTTCCTTGTGTCGATTTCCAAAATATTTGCGACTTTCCATGTTAATTGCGACTGACATGGAGAATAACTCGAGCTAGCAAGCCTTTACGCAGACCATCCAGCGCGCCTGGATTTGGCCCTTGTGAGCAGCTCAGCCTTCTATTCTTGATCGACAAGGGAATTTCCCTTCATTTTCCTCATTATTTGCGACCGCTCATGCTTGCGAGATGTTGAGCGCAACGTAAGCTCGAATTTCTCCCCGCAACCGCTAACATTAGCCGCCTGATGACTAGGGGCACGTCTTCAAAATATAAGCCGAGTCAGCGAGACCGCCGATTGTTTGACCGTAGCAGGCTTCGGCGCGGCGATCCAGTAACTGGAAGAAGTTCTCGAGGCTGACTTAAACCCAATAGCCGCCACATAGGTCGGGGCGATTCAATACCGCCGTCATCAACCTTCGGACCATGTATCAGGAGCACTGCGCGCTGCCTCGTAGCAAGCGATCTGAGCAATTGCGCAGTGTCGTGCTGGCTAAAGGCGTCGCGTATTGTGCCAAAGTCTCGGTGGATTTGAGAGCTTTGGTCCTACTCGGAACACTTCTGCAAACCAAGAGGATCGAAGTCCGCGCCATCAGCCCGGCGAACCGGGCGGCAGGCGGCGTGGTACAGACCAGAGGCGACCTATGGCAAGCGCCAGGCCTCCCCGATGTATTGCCATGTGCAGTCACCGGCTTGCCTTGGCAAGCGCAGGTAAACTTGATAGATCTCCGTTGGTGATACATTGATCGTATAGCTGCCAAGCGGGATGTCACTTGGGGCACATATGATGCAAGGCAACCGCTTCGAACCCTCCTGCAAGAACTGCATCCCCATGGGTCCGGGGACAAGAATGGGCGCTTGCGCGCGGTCTACATGGAACTCAATCGTGATGTTCAGAGAATGGATTTGCATCGTTGCATGCATGGCAGCGCTCCTAGAAAGCAGTTAGTCATGAGCAACAGATTAAATCCCTCAGAAAGCGCTCTAGGAGTCGCCTTTCCAAAAATTTGACTGAAGCCAACCGACATGAAACGGCGTTGTTGAGAGGCCTGCATGCCGATGCTGCAGGGTCTGATCTGCTATTTGTCTACGAGCCCGCAATCCCGAAGGAAGCGCAGGCAAGTCTGTCGATCGCGACGCTTCGACGCAGCATACTCACTGATGAAGGTGTCGATGGGCACATCCTGACTTCTCGCTCGCTGTGCAGCTGACAGCAAATCGCTCCAATCCTGCTGCGGCCAAACACCCCGGTACTTAGCAAGTGCCCTCACAGCCATGTCACTCCGGCGCTCAACATCCTCGAACAACGGCGACGCTCCGGAAGAACTGTGTGACGCCATGGGCACTGCGGAGCGCGGCGACTGCCTAGTAGGTACAGGTGCTTGCGCGAGAGGTATGCATGACCAGTGCGGTGGTTGCAGATTGTTAGGCACCCGCCATTTCACCTCACCAGCGAGCACCTTCTGTGCGAAGACCGCTAGATCCAATGGTGGCTGGATTGCTGAATGATTCGGGCGCCACTTCCCTTTGAAATGGAAGATCGGCAGTTCGGCGTAAATCGCTAGCTCTTCTTTCCGGAACTCGAGGTGGGCGACGATGCTATGTCGCAAGTTAGGCACCTGGGAGTTGAAGGTCAGGAATACGACCTCGCTAAACCCGGCTTCCCGCAGCGCGCTCGCCTTACCGTCGGCGGTATAGAAGAGGCCTTTACCATCGATGACGAAAGCTATCTTCTGCGCAGGCACGCCATGTGGAGACTCGGCGACAACATCAACTTCCCACTTAACATCGCCCGCGTTAAGACCGTAGCATTCGACGTCGACCTCCCAACCTGCGTCGATCACCGCTCTTGCAATAATTGCCCTGGCGAACAACATGTGAGCAGGAATCCGGCCACCTCGCCAGCAAGCTTCGTTCGGCCGGTGGGCGAAGAAATTCGTGCCCAATACGGAAGTCTTGAGGATAGTGCGGGCACGACAGCAAGGATGCTGGATATGGTGGGATTCGCCGTTCTTGGCCTTGAGGTCTAACCAGTCAGATTGATCAAACCTAACGCTGATGATACGCAATCCGGTTTCATTGTCGATCGCAACAAGGGGCATATGCTGGGCTACTCAATTCAATAGGTATACCTTCATTTTTTCCAGGAAGGCCACGGCAACGGGTCTGCGTTTGGCGTCTCAATTCAATTTGGCAGAGCCTCGCAAGATCACTGCTTGTACTAGCCGCTCGTACAGTCCGCTAAATAGAAGAGCGTTCTTCAGTGCGTGTTCCGATCACTGACAAGCTCTCGTTGGCCATACGCTGTTGATGCGAGACACCAAGCAAATAGGGCGCCCAGGAGATCAGCTGATAGCTGTTCAAGCTGAACGGTACCGTTTCTGGAACTAGCCTGGCTTAGTTCCCATACAAATGCAGCAATAATGTAGACGATCGAAAAACAGGCAACAGTTTTGCCTAAATCTTGCAAAGTCATGATCTCACTAGGATGCCTTGCGAGTGGTCTACCTATCCGCTGGCAGATCCAGTAGCTCGCGCAGCATAACGTGATAGTGCTAAAAATAAATATGAACCCGGTGAACAAAGGTACGCCGAGACCAGAGAAGAAGTGCTCAGCCGCAGCACGCCATTTGTAGCCCATCAATATGGTGCCCTTTTCACGGAAAGCATTTCCCCTGCAGCCACGAAGGAATACTGCAACTATGATGCTACTGATTGAAATGGTCAGAAGCACCAAATAGCGGAAAGGCAATACACGGGAGAAACTCATACGGCGCCTTTTACGGATGCTGGGATATATCCATTGATCACGAAGAGCTGCAGAAAATGACCGTACATGATGCTGCGCAGGGTATGCAACCTGCAAAAGTATGTAATCACGCCGACTATATCCGATTCTAGTATCTCCAACTAGGGAACGCGCTGAAAGAGGCGCATCACCTTCATGGTGATGCGCCTCGATGGGCTCGCAGCGGAGCTAGTCGTGATCACGGATGTCTTCAAAGAAGTCAGCTCCGACTTCGATACGCAGCGATGAATGGCGCCTTAAAATTTTCTGCGCAACTTGGGGCGAAGCAAATCCAGTGAAATCTAGGATGAAACCATAGATCATTTCACCGCTATGTCCTTCTAGTGGCTCAGGTTCAATATCAGCGAGGTTACCAACCTCGCTCAACTCGATACCTAGCAGCTCTGCGTACGCTTGGGACGTACTGCGAATGGGTGGAACGCGTTCCTCGTCATCGTCGTCACCCCAATTGTAATCAAGCTCAGCACTTGTGACTTCGAACTCTATCGATCCGAGGCACCGAAAGCCTAGGCACTCCATACTCAAGATACCGTCAAAGTTCACGGTATCGCCCGAGTAGGGACGCTCCGTATCGACGCCTAGACCAATCCGCCCAGACAGGTCAGCTGTTAGCCTCTCGCCAACAGGCAGTTGCTCAAACTCGACCTCGAAATCGAAGTCGACTCCTTCGATGCCATCGTAGTTAGCATTAGCCATTGCGCTGTTCACGTCATCGTTATCAATGACTACCTGGTCTACGATCTCCCGCAAATAGTCCTCGAAGTCGGATTGCGAGGTATGAACCCGTATGTGGGGCTCTCGTTCATCAAAGGCTAACTGAATGAATTCACATAGTTGGCGAACGTTAGGGATAACTTTGAGTTCACTTGCTCGCAGCGTAATAGCGTCGTCGTCCAGCACAACATGACGGATATCAGTGAAGACACTGGATTCCTTAGCGTCAGTCTGCGCAGCTTGGTAACTAGCAAGGGTTCGATAGCCAAGTGCAGCGGCAATCAACTGTTGCGAATGGCTCAGCGACACCGGTACGCCAGCAGCTATGCTGCTCTGGCGAACGGAATAAGCGAGATTTGAAAAAGCGAAAGACATGCGACTTCTCCTGTGTCAGCGTAGGTCACTCGAGCGCTTACGTAACCCACGCCCAGGCGATCTCGCATGGTAATTGGCACGAAGAAGTTGGCGTTTGCACAGCAGTCTTGGTTGAGTCGCTCGAAACTCAGGCGGACAAGGCCCCGCCTTCATTATCCAGAAAACCCTTTAGGAAACAACCTTTTTGGGGAGGTAATAAACGATGCGCTGACGAGCGGTTGTTTGTCGCATAGATTTCCAAGCGCCAGTTTCTCCGAGCCTTAGCGCTCACCTGATAGCGCAAGTCATTGTGGCACACCCCGTCCATTTGCCATATCATCACTACTGGCGCATGGACAGGCGCCTTCTGCCCGACGTTGAAAAGCTGGAAACGGCACTGTCTCGTAGCAAACCTCTCTATCCATGGCGACCTTTGACCGTGGCGGCGGTAGTCGGGCGACGCAGCGGCGCGGTTGGAGATCCCATGCAATCTATCGTCCCCCTTTCCTCTACATCTCCCTCGACCATTGCCGGGATCAAACGCCTAGCAAAAGCGATCGCCAAAGCCAGCGGTATTACGCATACCCAAGCCCTGGACGAAGCCGCCAGCCAGTCTGGCTTCCAAAACTACCGTCACGCCCAGAAACACCTTAGCTCGACTGCACCAGTTCTTTACATCACCGCGTACTGGCGTGACCCCGGCGTTGGTACCGGCCGTGAAACGTTATGTATTCCGATGCCCATGACGTTGGAACAAATGGGTAGGCCGAGAGAGCTACTGCATGACCTCTATTTGAGTAGGTTCAGCCTTGATGCCCCCGATCACCTTGAGCGGGTCGTGGACATCCATGGGCAACAACACAGGGCACAGGAGGTGCTGCTTGAGACTGCCCGTGCCCTCGTGTTCATGTGGGAAACGGATTTACGGCCTGCGCAAGCCTCCAAACAGACGAACGCGATACTTAGTATGTTCGGTGAGTTGCCAGGAAGAGAGCGTGCATCAATCTGGCGCCACCCAGAGAGTGGCGCATGGGTATACATGGACGAGCCCAATCCAAAGTACATCACAGCGGAGCGGGCACAATGGGTTGAACAAGCAGGCTTGAAAATGCTCAAGCCTGACTGGGAAGGTCCATGGGCTTCGGGTCACTCCGCTCCCTACCTCTTCACCCCCGATGAGGTGCTATTTAAACATCTTCAGAGCGTGTTCCTGCAGGCATCTGCCAAGCTCAAAATCGAGCAATATGCGTATGACTCGGGGCACTACGGCTCCGATTTCATCAGCCCTGCTAAGCGAGCAAGCGGGAAGCCCGTTCGGATTCGACCGACGCCTTGGCCAGAAGGCATCGTTTGGCGTGGCGCCGCCGCCTATGGTGCATATCGCGCCGGTGTGAGATCCCTATGGCGTCCAGCGCAGGCATTGCCGCACGAAGTGCATGTTCAACTCGGTGCCCATCTAGCGGATTTGAACAACGCACAGCTTCCGAAGGTGGCAAAGCGATGGATCGGGCAGTGTCAGGATGTGCTTGAATCATGGATGAGGCTGGAATACCCGGACTTGGACGTACCTAAAGGTCAGTTCCGCAAGACATACTCTGGTCATACCCCTCGCTCTTTGAGTGACAAGGCGATGAAGCTACACGCCATCAGCAGCGTGATTGAACTGATCTCAGTACACTACAACGATTGCGCACCGAGAAACCGTCTGGTGACCGCGCTTAGCAAGATCGGATCCAAGATTAATCGGATGGCGTAATACTCGCCGGTAAATTGCCTGTTGGCACGGCCATAATGGCTGTGCCGACAGGTGAGAGGATTGTTGTGGAATTGCATGAACTTAGCCAGCCAATTGCATAGCACTTGACCGCTCAATTGCATACAGCTCTGCCACCTGATACGAATCGCCATGTTTACGGGGGTAAATTAACGATTCTGGCTGCCTTCGGCCAAAGCAGAAACTCAAGGCGCAAGACTTAACGCCTGCTGCCGACCCAAAGCTGAAGTTGGTACAGGGTAGGTATACACCCATCGTGAGGACGTCTCTGAAGACCACCAACTTCTGCTTCCAACGGCGGAGGGCTTGCAAGGGCTATGTCATCGTCACAACACGAAGCACTTTGCTTGTAGGCTGGTACTCAAGGGCTACCGTCACGCGCTCGGGCTCACTAGCCTCACGAGGGAACTCCAACATGATGTTGAAGAAGCTGCCTTTGTAGCCTGCGGATGTGCCGTTGGCAGGGACATCCCGCCAATCCAGGCTGGAGAGGTAGCTTGACCTCATCTTGGCTCGGACGGCCACTTCAAGCTCAGCCTTGGTCAAGCGGTTCAAACCGGCCAGAGCCAGCTTGCCATCCTTCTCAGTAGTCATTCTGACCGCTTCTCGGTCAACCCCGTCTTCGTTGGCGGTCAAAATCGGCGAGCCATAACAATGCAACAAAGCCCTGCAAATTAGCACTGCTTCATTAAAGCCAAGAGACGGTGAGAGTTTTCGCTCAGCAAATTTGCTGCTTCCTGCGTGGAAACACCCCATGCTTGTCCAAGGTGCCAGGCGGTGAGGTCAGCGCTCCAGGGTGGAACTGGTTTGCCATCCACCTGCGCAAACGGTCCATCACTTTCGGGAACAACAAAGTGCAGCGGTAGCTTCGCCGCCAAACCCCGGCCACTACTCGATGCAAATGCTGCTGGCCCGATGCTGAACCAGCACCCTCGCTCTTCCGCTGCTCGCAACTCCTTCACAGTCCCTGTGAACCAGTGCATGACTGCGGTCCCAAATCCAGAATGGCGATCCAAAACAGCTAATACGTCATTTACAGCTTGGCGTGAATGAATGCTGAGTATTCGACCGCCCAGTGACGAGCTACGCTCAATGATGGCCTCAAATACGCCGCGTTGAACATCGTAGCTCTTGCGGTAGCGAGACGAGCCATCAAGGCCCACTTCGCCAACGGCTGCGACATCGCCCATTTGCGTCAACAGAAGGTCGAGCTCGCCAGCACGCTCGTGCGCAATCTCTGGATGAAGTCCTGGGGTGACAAGTACATTCGCTGCGCCGGTAAGCACACGCGCAGTCGCAACAAAGGCCTTTGGGCTGGTAGTCACCAGCCATGTGAATTCATTCTTTTGCGCAGCTTCCTTGAATACCTCGCGAGCGTTCGGATAGAGGTCAAGGTGGCAGTGGAAATCCATCACAGTACGCCATCCCTCTGTAGCAAAGTTTCAAGCTCATTCAGACCATTAGCAAGTACGTTTCTGTATGCCAACCTGGCAGCGGGCTCGGCAAATGCCAGAGAGGCCCCCAGGAATCGGTCCAAGCCCTTCTGCCGGGCCGTGAGTACGGCAAGGGCTGCAGCCATCGCGTCGTCAGGTCCGCTAGCCTTGTTCGCGTCGGCCAACGAGCGGTGTACATACTCGGTTGTATCGCGCGCAGGGTCCCAGGCGATAAATGCGGCTTTGCGAATCATGCAAGGAACACACCGGCCGCAGTGCTTTCGGTTGTAGGTGCGAAAACGGCCGCAACTCGTGGAGTCCGCTGCCAACTGCTGAAGCAGAGGCTGGTTGAGACATTCGTTGAGCATCTGGCCCTTGGTTTTGAACTGATAGGGAAGCTCAAGCCGAACAGGCATATCTAATCCGTTCAACACGCTCTGCAACATTGCTATGAACTGCGGGTGCGTGGTCCGGGTGCTCAAACTAGAGACGCGTCCTGGCACCAAAGGCGGATTGATGCAAATGAATCCATTCTCTGGAACAAACACTTGGACAGGATTGCTGGCGACCCGCGAGGCAGCCAACACCGCGAACGCGTAAAAAGCCAGAGACCGAGCGCGCGTTGAAGTCTCACGCTGGCCGCTAAAGCTGATGCCATGACTCCACTGCCAGTGAGACCCCACACCGCCAAGCTGCGCTGCGTAATTCCTCTGACGCTGCGAGTCCTCATGTGCCAGCTGCGACACAAACATCGGGTGGCGCCCTTGTGCAACGAGGTCTATCCCTCCGATGAGGCTATCGAGGCCGCCTGATAGCAGGGACACGCAGTCGTGCGCAGTCGCGACGGGCCTGCCATCCGGTGGCGCTGCTCCGCCAGCTACGAAATGGAGCTTCCAGTAGTCGCCAGTGAGAACCTTGAGAAGTGCTTCAAGCTTTTCTTGGAAGGGCAGCCAGCGCAGTGGCTCATGCAGGCCGACAGTGAGCTCAACTACTCGCGTCCAGCCATCCGCACTCGTACTTCGAAGACAGGCCAAGTCGGCTGCACAAACTGCTAGGCAGAACTGAACGAAGTCCCAGACCTGAGCGCTCGGGGCGAACCCGCGCCGCTTCAACGAACCTCGCCATCCTTTCGCTATGGTGCCAACGCCGGGGCGTCGGGCGCTCTTGAAGTAGGTAAATGCGATTTCTCCGGCATCGAGGCGCGCAGGCAAGAAGTCAGGTGTTGTACATAGAACTTTCATTCGACAAATACCTCAAGGGTTGAGGCCAGGACTTCACTGGCAAGTCGTTGATGGTCAATCCCGCGTGGTCCTTGTCGGTCAAGCACCACCTTGACTTGCGCGTTGACATATTCCTTGATGTCGTTCCGATACAGCTGGATTTGCCGCGCGTCGAACTTAAGCTTCTCGTATGTTTGACCTAGTTGCAGGTCAACGCGATTACATAGGTCGTTGGCGACGATGTATCCGATGAGGTCCCCGATTTGTGCATCTGTCAGGTTGAAGATATCGACTTCAGGGGCTACCTCGTACAGCCGACCAAGCGCTTCTGCCGCAGCGTTCCGAATGGATTCTTCGTCGACACTTCCTGTGTTCGGAAGAACTTCTTTGACCACCTCCAGGACGAGGTCGTTTGCTGAAAGGTACTGGGCGCGAACCCGCTGGACCCAGTCGACAACTCGTGGGTCTGTGGCATCCCGTGCGGACGCAAGAAATTGACCCAGTTGGCCGGCCCCCTGAGCCGTCGCTCTCATGGTGGCCGCTGCTCGTCGCGGGCCGCCCATTCCCTTGCTGACCATGCTCTTGGTCGCACTGCGCAGAGCTTCGCGCCCCCCGCCACCAAGGAATGCCGACATGCCAGAACGAGCTGGAGCAAAGCGGCGGTCAGGTGCTAGTGCAGGCTCAGCCACATCACCTTCTCCACCACCAGCCGCGTCGCCCTGCCCGTCAGCGTTGGCGTCGTTGGCATCAGCCGGAGGAGGGCCTTCGCCATCACCAGGTGCAGGGCTATCTCCGCCATTGCCGCCTTCGGGCGGCGACAGCCACTCAGGATCAAAGGAAGAGCGGGAGCCTCCACCTTTGCTTGACGTCGACGTTCCCATCAGCGCACTCCTTTTCTGGCTTGTTCAATGGCTTGCTTGACCGGTCTGGAAGCATCACCGGAGGCATGCCACTGATCGAGCACAGGGCGAGCCCACGTCTGCTCATACAGGAGAGGGACGAGCCCTGGACCGACCTCCTTGATGGGCGCCTGGGCCAGCAAAGCGGTGGCCTTTGCACCAAGGTCAGGAAAGATCTTGGAGATTTCCAGCAAAGACACAACATCTTCGGTTTGTCGCCAGTTTCGCTTTGGTGACTTCAGCTGCCACACCTTGGCCATTACAGCGTCAGCCTGACTCACTCCAGCTGCTCGAATTGCCTGTGTCAGCGGCTCATTTGCGCTGGTCGCAACCATCAGCGCATCCCGCAAGGCACGGCCTTCGGTCGTCAAGCTGTCGTCACCGAAGTCCCGCATCGCGGAGTCCCTGCTCAGGTGGAGCAATGGGCGCAAGTCCATTTCGCCAAGTGCAGGCTCTAGTCCAAGCCATTCCTTATGGAAAAACTCATCCTTGAATGGCTCTGGTAAGGCCACACCTTCTCGGGCCGCGTGCTCAGCCACTCGAATCGCATCGACACGTCCTTCCGTCGCGGAAGTGACGCGGCCTGCAAGCGCGTTTGCCAAGGCTTCGTCGCAGCGCTCCAAGAGGTGCCATTTGGCCAAGGCCTTGAGGTCCAATTCAATCCCCTGAGGCTTGGCTAGGGCTGACCGGAGAAAGACGGTGTTGAGGAACCGCTTCATCAGGCGCGGATTGGCGTTTACCTTGCTCGAACTCGTGAGCAGCGGTGCCAACCCCTCAGCCAATTCCATCAGCTCGACCAAGTGAGCGTTCTGAGGATTGATGAGGCCCTTCAAAAATTCCAGCGTCACCGCATCACCGCGCCAACTGGTCTTGAGGCGTTCAGAGACGGCCTGAACCGCACGAGTGAACTGACCATCGACGAACTGACCGTCAGTTACGGCCCGCTCCAGCAGTAACAACGCCAAGTAGGCCTTTGCTTCATTCACACCTAGCCTTGGCACATGCAGCGGGACCTGTATAAGCTTGTCGAAGTAGTTCGTCGCAACCTCATCACTGATGCCCGTCCCCGCAAAGTGCACTCGCACAGCTCCCCGGATAAACTCGTTGTCGGCCGCAACAACAAACGCGCTGCGTTTCAGGAATAACAGCAGGCGAATGGATTCAAGTGTCGAAATGGCCGTCTGCGGGAGACAGCGGTCAAGGTCATCCACGAACACGACAAGGGTAATCTTCAGCTCTTTCAGAAGCTCCTCAAGCGCATCTCGAAATGCCTGAATTTCGCCTGGCAGAGAGACCGGCTCTGCAGGCTTCAGTAAGCCCCAATCCTCATCCTTCTCGGCCTTGTCGTCAGCGGCCTCCCCCTGTTCTTCGCCAAAGCCAAACTTTGCGAGCGTGCGTCCAATCAAGCCAATAGGAATGCCTGTGGCGATCGTTGCTGCCGCCTCGCCTCCGAGTTGAACGATTCGCAGCAGATTGATACGTTGAAGAAGCCTTTTGGCTTTCTTCAACAGCCCCTCGTCGGAGGAAGCTCGGCGCAACACCTCATCACCGACCATTTGAAGAAGAGCACTACGTGCGCCCTCGAAGTCCTGGTAAAGCCAAGGATTGAAGGTGACCACCACGTACGTATTCTTGTCGGGGTCTGCGTCGACGTTCAGCCGTGAAGCGACCATGCGTACCAATGAGGATTTCCCAACACCCCAGCCGCCGGATACGCCAATGGAAATGGGCTGGCCGTTGGCCTGCTGCAGAAGCTTTGCGCAGGCATCCGCAACGACGCCGAAATTCAAGTAGTCCGTGGTTGTTTCGTTGTCATGCCACATGCTCTCTCCCCGATATTCTCAGGTGTTGTCGCCGATAATGTCTTAGTCCAATTGCCGACATTCGGCTGATCCAACCCCAAAACGTGTTTTCCAATCCGCTTTAATAACTTGCAGCGTAATACCTTCACGGTTGGTCATTTCAAATCCCCCACTGGAGGTCACCTCAGAGTGCCCCGCTCTACCCCTTGCAAGTAGGTACAACAACAAAGTTTTGACCCGACGAGTTGCGAGATGCTTGACCAAAGAATTCCTTCTAAAGAGCACAATCAAGAAGCACCGATCACATCAAAAAAATTGAAGGGCTGCTTTTCGGTCTAAGCAGCCGTTCAAAACCCCAGGATTAAATGGCTGATGTGGCAACTGCTCCAGACTTCAACGTAAAGTTAAGCGGCCCGCTTTAGCGGGTCCGCTTGAACGGTAAGTTAGAACATAATCGGTGCCACAGCGACATTAGCCGCATTTTAGCGCGCATAAGCCTCATCTCCCATATTAAAAACGGTAGCTCGGCCTTAAACGCATTCATTTTTTGCTCATGCGGCCCCCATTCCTTCTTGTGTGTGAGGTATAGGTTCACGCAGTCAGCAAACACAAGTGCTTCTGCCTCATTGTTGGTGCCGTAGATCACCATAGTCGAATACAACCACTGGAGATAGCGATCCCTTAACCAGTAGAAAATCGGCGCGGCGACCAAAGTGAGTCCTACGAATGCATAAAGATGCTTCGAAGGAACGTCAAAGTTTGGATTTTCCGCTGACCAGCAGAGTGCAGCCAATGATGCTGCACATAGGGATAGAGAAACAAATGCCGTGATGTACGTAACGTACTTCGCATGCCTAAGACCTCTGCTCGACTTAAAGTAAAAATCGATGAAGTCGGGAATGTCGCGCTCACGGATTTCAAAACCTGGTTTGACTTCCTTCAACTTCTTTAGCAGCGATTCTGCAGCTTTCTCCTTGACTGCATGGAAACCTACGAGCAATGCGGGTAACACAGCATTCACGCCGAACGCGAGTTCAAACAAACTGTTAGATGCGGAGAGGGATGGCATGAGTTCTAAGGTTTGAAGTAACTGGCAGCCGGAGCTGCGTAGCAGCGGAGGGAATCCCCCTTGTACTACATTGGTATGCACGGTTCTGCCCTATCTTAGCGGTCCTAATGAGTCTGTGAAAAGCATCACCGCTTGCTGGGCTCGCTGTGTACATGACATCGTCGCCATCCTAGCGTGCTGGGGTGTTGCCTGTCATAGCCCAAATGGGTGATTCGGTGCCCAATCAACTCGTCCTCCGGTTCGCTTCATTAGCAATAGCGGACTTTCACGCTCAGACCCGTGAGGGTCTGCTAACACCTAACTGCTGTCATTGGTCCTCAGGCGGACTGCCTACACCTGCTTCAGCGAAGCCACTACCTCCCTCACCACACGCAGAACAGGTTCACGCTGCGCTTCCGGCAAACCGTCGATCAGACGGATCACTGCCTGAGCATGGTCTGAGCCGGCCTGCACCACGCCATCCAGTAACTCCCCCATCGTGCATTGCAGCGCACTGGAAATGTCGTGCAAGCGGAAGATTGTCGGCGCAATCCGACCATTCTCCATTCTGCTGATCGTCTGCTTCGACAAACCAACCTGTTCACCGAGCCACTCTTGGCTGTAGCCAGGGCCGAGTGCTTTCCTGCGTGAAGCAATCGCCTTTCCCACGAGCAAGGCTAGTTCTGATCCCACTATGGGCGTAGCAGGCACTTCCCGTTTGCTGGCTGTCACGTTATGCGCACCGATATATGTCGTTGGGCGTAACTTTCCGTGGGTAGCCGGCTATTAACGATGTCGCAATGCGTATACCATGTAATCGCAATACGTAACCTACGATAGCCCAGAGATGCCCATCGACAACAGCATTCAGCATGAAGTGGATTCGGCTGCACGCATCTTCTTGGATCACGCGCAGCGTGGTCTGACTGAGATGGCCAGCGCCGATCTCGATCCGCTACTGGCATTGCAAGCGGCAGTGCAAATGACGATGCGCCTCTATGCCGACCGAATCGGCAACGATGCGGTAGCGATCCAGCAGATTCGTCGTTTCGTGGATGCCTGGGAGGAAGACATCACTGAGCTACCGGTCACGTTCTACTTCCATACCGCTCCGGAGATACGATGACGCAATGCAAAGTAGCTGTTCTGGCAAATCGCGCGGTCTTGGCAATGATGAGCGCGCTACTCGCAACCAGTGCCCTGGCTGCCAAAGAGGCCGACATCCTCAAGAGCCTGCGGGCGCAGCTAGTAGATAAGCCTTCGGCTGTCCGCACCTCACCCATCTCAGGGGTGTATGCGGTGTATTTTCCCGGCACCGAACACATCACACCACGTGCCTACGTTGATGACCGTATGACTGTGCTGGGCAACTCGGAAACCGGATATACCTACCTGTCCGGTCCCAAGCGCGGTCAGGACCTGTCGTCGGACGAGCAGCGGCAGCTCTATCGGCAGTGGCTCGGTAGTCTGTCGAAGGATCAGTTCCCAACCTATACCTTCGGGACCGGCAAGCGACAAGTGCTGCTTTTCACGGCCTTCGACTGCCCCTCCTGCCGCAAGCTTGAAGGTGCGCTTCAAAAGCGCGTCAAGCAGCTGGATGCCACGGTCTACATCGTGCCAACCTCGTTGCGGTTCGATAACAACCCGGATGCTCAGTCCAAGCTCAAGGGTGTGCTCTGCGCCGATGACAAAGCTGCTAGCTGGAAATCGCTGATCCTGAACGGCCAAGCTTCGCCAGCTTCGTGTGACGCCGATCCCTTTGCCTTTGCTCGTCTGGCCTTGGCCTTCCCGGCACCGGTGCCCAACTCCGTACCCACAGCGATTACATTGGACGATGGCAAGGTCTACAGGCTAGTGCTTGATCATTTCGAGGCCATCTTTGGTGTGAAGCCGTAAAACCATGAGTGCCTTTCTGCTTGGCCTGGCGTACGTCCTCGCGATGTCGGGCCTGTACGAGCTGGTTTACATTCTCATGATGACAGTATGTTGCTCAGAACCGTTCGTCGGAAATGGGCGAAATCTACGTGCCTCAAGACGCATAGCTAGCGACTTTTCCCCTATTTGGAGGATGGGCGAGCTCAACCTTGGTGGTTAGGCTACTTCAGCTCATAAACGAGCGGATCGCCAGGAGTCGGTAGATCTGCCAGGGGACGTTTCATCGCATGCTTACGCGCGCCAGTATTCAGGTTTCCGCAAGCCTTCATCGTCGCAAGATCGGCCTTCGCTACGCCTATACCAGCGGCAAGGTTGCGACTTCTAAAGCTACCACTTCTCGCCCTTTTGAGTCCGGCCTCGAACGCGACTTCTATCAATTGCTAGAGTTCGACGCCGACGTCGTCACCTACGAGCCCCAACCCGTCACGTTAAACTGGCGTGATGGCGCTGGCCGGTCCTCCCGGTATACGCCTGACACCCTGGTGCACTTTTCTCCGGCGATGGGTCGGCGGCCCGTTATGTACGAGGTTAAGCCACAAGCGGTGCTGCGCGCCGATTGGCTAGAACTGCGCCCTCGGTTCAAGGCTGCGCTCAAATGGTGCCGAGCCAAGGGGTACGACTTCCGGATCGTGCGCGACGTCGACATCCAAACGCCCCTTTTGAGGAACGCAAGGTTCCTTCTAGGTTTCACCGATGCTCGCATGCAGATCGGCGGCACCACGGCTCTGGCCACGCGCCAAGGCGTGTTGTTGAGCTTGGTGCCTGCCGGCAAGACGGTGACGCCGCGACAGCTCCTTGAAGCTACTGCAGGGACGGCAGCGGAACAGGCCGAGTTGATTCCTTTTGTATGGAACCTGGTCGCGCACGGTCGGCTCATGGCAGACCTCGAACAGCCCCTGACGATGGCAAGCTCGCTGCAGAGGCCAGCCCATGGCTGAGCTTCTGCGAATTGGTAGCATGCTAGATGCGGAGGGTGGGCGCTACTGCGTGGCCGGTTACCGCCTCGATGGTCGCATCGACCTCCTTGACGTGGGCAACGGAGCTGGCCGCACTGTCACAAAGGCTTGGATGGACAAGGTCGCAGTACCGGCCGACGGCGTGCCCTGTGAGGACCTGGCCGAGATTTCCGAGACTGCTTGGGAACAGGCCTTGTCTCGCTACCGTGTGATCGCGCCGTTGCTCTCGGTGTCGAAGGGCCGAGAGGAAAAAGTCAGCTCGGCTGCGAAGCAAGCCGGCGTCGACCGCGCCACGCTATTCCGATGGATACAGAGGTACGAGCAGCAAGGCACGATCTCGTCGCTTGTCCGCAGGTCGCGGAAGGATCGCGCGTCACCTCGGACCGGCAACCAATCGGAGATCTTGGTGCTCA
This sequence comes from Chitinimonas sp. JJ19, assembly GCF_036961565.1. Taxonomy (NCBI): domain Bacteria; kingdom Pseudomonadati; phylum Pseudomonadota; class Betaproteobacteria; order Neisseriales; family Chitinibacteraceae; genus Chitinimonas; species Chitinimonas sp. JJ19. The sequence goes on along the minus strand of NZ_JBAMDD010000017.1, from coordinate 48,633 downwards.
AGGTGCTCAAGCAGTACTTCCTGACCACGCAGAACGCGAAAGTCACGCATGCATACCGGGAATTGGAGCGCTTGTGCCGCGAGGCCGGCGTTTCAGCCCCTTCCTTCAGTACCTTCTATCGGCGCGTGCAAGGGATCTCCATGGTTGATCGCATCAGCGCCCGTGAGGGCAAGTCCGGCAAGCGCCGGATTAAGCAGGTGGTGGGTGCTTTCCCTGGCGCAGACTATCCCTATGCGGTCTTGCAGATCGACCATACCAAGGTCGACCTGATGCTGGTCGATGAGGCTGGCCGGGAGACGCTTCCGCGGCCGTACATTACCGTAGCGATCGATGTTCACTCGCGGATGGTCGCCGGCTACTACATCTCGTTCGATCCACCCAGCATGATGACGACCGCTATGTGTATCGCCATGGCGGTCCTTCCAAAGGACCAGCACTTGCGCGACCATGGCTTGGATACGGACTACCCGTGTCGTGGCATTCCCCGGAAAATCCACCTGGATAACGGCAAGGAGTTCCGCAGCGACGCGCTGACCCGGGCATGCCAGGAGTACGGTATCGACCTTGAATACCGGCCGCCCCGGACGCCGAATTATGGCGGGCATATCGAGCGGCTCATCGGCACGCTGATGTCCGAAATTCACGCCCTGCCTGGTACGACCAAGTCTCGTTCGACGGACCTCAAAGGTTACAAACCTCACGAGAAAGCGGCCCTGACGCTGCAAGAGTTCGAGCGCTGGTTTGCGAACCTAGTCGTGGCTTACCACAATCAGGTGCATTCGGCGCTCGATATGCCCCCGATAAAGCGATACCGGGATAGCATCTTCGGGAGCGACGACGCGCCTGGCATTGGATTGCCGCCGGTACCGGAAACCGCCGAAGCGGTCGAGAAGTTCAGGCTGGATTTTATGCCATTGGAAGAGCGAACGGTCCAGCGTACTGGTATTGAGATTGACAGCATTCACTACCAGGCAGACGTTCTGCGCCCCTGGGTTGAGGCTCGTGATCCTTCAAGCGTACGGGCAAAGCAGAAGTTCATCGTACGGCGGGACCCTCGGGACATTTCTTGCATATGGTTCTGGGATCCACGGCTCCTGAGGTACTTCCGGATTCCCTATCGTAACCCGCAGTTCGATGCGATCAGCGTGTGGGAGCTTAGGGCAATCAAGGCCTACCTGAAGGCGCAAGGCAAGAATGCCGTCGATGAGAATGCCATCTTCGCAGCGCGCGCCGAAATGCGCCGGGTTGAGCAGCGGGCGATTGCAACCACTAACCAGGCGCGCATCGAGGCCGAGAAAATCCGTACCCGGAAAAAGAAGGTTCAGCAGTCCGGACTGGATAAACCTAGCTACGCCCCGGTTGAAGCGATCGCTCAGGGTGATGATGAAGAGGCCGCGCCTCAACGGTTTGTGGTGACGCGGTCATGAGCGATAGCACAATCGACGCAGAGGAGTTGACCGCTGAGGGTGCTGAACGGATTTATCGTCTGGAGAGCTCAATCTGGATCAACTATCCGAAGGCGACGCAGATACTCCGTAGCCTCAACGAACTGATGGCCCACCCTCGCTCGCATCGTATGCCCAACATGGCGCTCATCGGTGACTCGAACAACGGTAAGAGCGCCCTTATTCAGCAGTTTGTGGCCCAGCACTGTCCGGAAGAGGTGCAGGACGGCGAGTCGGCCAAGCTTCCTGTGCTGATTGCCCAATGCCCGGGCAACTTGAGCGAGTCTCGGCTTTATACCGAACTGCTCAATCGGCTTTTCACACAGACCAGCAGCAGAGAAGCGCCGGAGACCAAATTCAGCAAACTGAAACGCCTGGTGAGCGAGCTTGGAATCAAGATGATCATTCTTGACGAGTTCCACCATGCGTTTGGTGGGCCGCAGAAGATGCGTAACTTGCTCAATGCCATTAAATATATGTGCAACGAACTCCAGATCCCCTTCGTGCTCAGCGGCACGCCGGAGATGTTGAACGTGCTTCAGCAGGATCCCCAGTTCGCCAACCGATTCCCTCCCCGGCATCTCAAGCGGTGGCAATACGACGACGAGCTCAAGGCCCTACTGGCCACGTTCGAAGATGAGCTTTGCCTGGCAAAGCCCTCGGGGCTTTGGAAGATGCGTAAAGCCATGGCCATTCTGGCCGAGTCGGATGGTCTGCTGGGCGACATGCTGGATCTGTTGCGAATGCTGGCGGTACACGCGATTCGGACTGGCGTTGAGGAGATCACTGAGGAGATGCTGGGCCGTGACTACCTCGAAACGCTCGGCTGGACAGCCCCCTCGTTACGCGGTCACTACCGCCCAACCCTATGAGCCACTGAAGGCGCTGAGCGGTCGACTCCTGGTGACAGAGCCGCCCTTGCCGGATGAGCTACTCAGCTCTTGGGTATTTCGCTTGGCCTGGCGGAACGGTATCAAGGCTCACACGCTAACCAAGCGCTTCTGGCATCACCCTGGTGTGCCGTGGGGTGGCGACGGCGATCTGCGAGTGGGGGTCGAAGATTTGCAGCGGCTGGCTGTGTTGGCGCGGCAACCTTACGAGGCGGTCTGGGACACGAGCTTGCGCTCGCTTGAGGGTTCTCTATTCGATGGCGGGGTATGCAACCCTGCAGGCATCTTACGCCTCGGTGGCCGCGGAAAGAATCGAACGGCCCACGGCTTGTCCATCTGTCCGCAGTGCCTTGAAGAAGACCCGGTACCGTACTTTAGGCGGCAATGGCGCGTGAGCTATTTGGTCACATGCGTGAAGCACCAGCGTCTACTGCTCGATGCCTGTCCTGGGTGCGGGAGGTGCATCGTGCAGGTTTCGCGAGATGAGGGTTCGGCTCGGCTCAGCGAGGATCGCCGCGTCACGCACTGTCTACGCTGCGGCTATGATTGGCAGCGGGCGGGCAAGCGCTTGGCCGAGCGGCCCCTGGAGGATGGATTTTGGGTGTTTCAAGCACAGGTCGAGAGTGCCTTGTCCTGCACGTGGACCTTAGATCCGACCGGTCGACCCGTGATGAGCATGTCCCTTTTTAAGGGGTTACGGTACCTATTGAGGGCACTGATTGGACGTAACCGCATGCTCAATATTGCTGCTGTGGTGGCGCCACAACTTGGGTTGCTCCCTCTCGCGCCGGCAGGCGAATGCCCTACCTACAACATCGACCAACTCCGATTATGTGATCGGGTGTACCTTCTACGCCTGCTTGCTTGGGTGCTGGAGGACTGGCCAGATCGGTTTGTGTCTGCAGCAACAGCTGCATCGTTGCGACCTTCGTACTTGGACTCATACCGAAGCGACTTACCACTTTGGCTGGAGGAAGCGCTGGATCGCTGTCGGAGTCATCGTCACTATCCGATGTCGGCGGAGGAGTGGCGAAGTGCTCAGGATTACCTGCAGCGGCGGGGGTTGGAGGGGAACGATTTTCAGGTTCGGAGGCTCACGAGGAGGCACCCCACACCGGCGAACCATCGCCGCTGAGCCGCCTGAGCTTCCAACACGCGCGATCGATGAGCTCTTTATCCTGCTCCACTGGAATCATGCTGCGTCCTACGGTGTCGACCGGCGATGTGCAGCATTCTATTGCAGCAACTGAACACCCAATAGTAGCCGGCCTAGTCGCTAGCCACTGCAATCTCATCCAAGTCATCTGCACCGATCTCAGCCAACCTGCTTAGCAGAGCTTTATATGCATGATCCTTGTTCTTGTCTGCATACTGTAGATCGATAACTTTTATAGGATTGAAGATGAGCACATACTGGAACTCACCAGCAAGCCCTGGTTTGGCATCAATGAAGCCTAGTTCCGCCAGTCTTCGCATACGGCCTCTCCACGTTGCCTCACCTCGAGGGCCGCTGAAGCCGGACTCGAACGCGAACTCCTTGGGGTTTCGTATCTCGACAAAGGCTTCGTCGAAGACCCAACACCACAGAGTAAGATACGTACTACTAAGGGGGAAGCCTTTATCTGAAAGCTGATCTAGTATCCTCCCGACTAACGCCATCGTACGAGGAATGGTGGTGAAGCCCACGCGTTGTGAGCGAAGCCAGAGCTTGCTTTCATCAAGCCCCGGCCACAACCCGTCCCGCAACATCTTTCTACGAGCCGACATGCTTTTTGAAACTTTTCTGCCGCCAGAATTCATGACCTCCTCCTATCCTGCTGCCTCAAACAGGCTTCAAGTGATGGGTATGGTTACACAGAACGGATGATAGCTGCAATATATGTTGCTGCATGGTCTATTAATATCAATGAGTTAGGATCGATCTGGTGCTCCAGTTATCCGTTTAATCGTACTCCTGTAAACCGTGATCCCGTCCTCGGCGTTGCGGGTCTCGAGTTCGGCGTTGATACTCCGCTCCAACAACACCCGCCGCCACGCGCCTCCGAAAGGGGGCAGTGTAAAAATGGCGGGTTTCTCATTTAATAGGCCAAGAATGAAGTATACCAAGGTCGCCTTAGAAATCCCCGCTTTGATACTGCGCCTTCAGGCTAAAGGGCTGGTCGTTCCAGATGCAGCTCATGCAGAACGGGTTCTTCGATCTATCGGCTACTTCAGGTTCCGAGGTTATGGACTGGCCCTTATGCAGCCAGCTCCTGCTGCCTTTGCTCACGGAACCAGAATTTTCAATCCAGGCGTAACGTTTGATCAGGTTTATGACCTTTATCTATTTGATAGGGCTTTGCGATGCCTGATTATGGATCAAATTGATCGGATCGAGGTTGCGGCGCGTACTGCCATTATTTATGAATTAAATCGACTATTTGGTCCACATTGGTATATTGATTTTTCAAGAAATATATTTAAAAAAACCGATGATCAAGCGAAGTGGTTCGGGGATGTTTCGCGAGATGTTCATAAATCTAAAGAAAAATTTATACAGCATTATTTTTCAAAATATACCGCTCCAATACTTCCACCCTCTTGGGCGATTGCTGAATGCCTTTCTTTTGGAAAGTGGTCACTTCTTTACAAAGAGTTAACTCATGGGAAAAGCGCGATAGCAACGACCTTTGCCCTTTCACCGCCTGTCTTTGAGTCATGGCTGCATACATTGACTCACCTTCGGAACGCCTGTGCTCACCATTCCCGGCTCTGGGACCGACTTTTCCCCTTTCCACCGAAATCCCATCCTCGTCATCCGGCGCATTTTTCTAATGCGGCACTGCTTTATCCACGGTTGGCAGCAATAAGAATAATGACGAATGCTATTGATGGGAACAATGCATTGAGAGATGGCCTGTTGAGCCTGTTTAGCATGTATGCAGGAGTAAGTCCTGTACAAATGGGATTTCCCATTGCTTGGTCGACTGATCCTTTATGGCGATAATCGCCTGTAAGTACCTTTTCAAATGGTCATGACCGTGCAAGACGCCGTCAAAGTCCAAGAAGATGAATCGTTACACTTCGACTACCAAGCCGGCATCGAACCGCTCACTTTCCATGTGGCTATTCGCAAACTGGTAGCCACGTGGGTTGGTGACCACTCTCCCATCACCGATCCGATAGTCACGGGCCTTGTGCACATGGTCATGTATCCACAGATCGGCCTGCTCGACCTAACCATCGAATTCGCTGCAGTAGACCGCTGAGACCAAGTCGGCGGTGTAGTCCTCGTCAACGCTGAGCCGGAGCGGCCCATGGTGGGTGACGACGAGGACTACACCGGCGTGCTGTGTGGCAAGCTGATCAGCCAGCCAGGCTTGGCTTTCCAAATGTCTAGCGAGCGAGTCCGCTGACGCGAACTTCCACATGCTTGCTGGATCCGACGTCCCCCCGGATTTGAGTAGCACAGTGATTTAGAGTCCAATCCCAGAGAGAAGGAGATTGGACATGAAGAAGCGGTATACAGAAGAGCAGATCATTGGGTTGACCTGCCCGGGGACTTTCGGACCAGCAGAAACTGGAGAGACTGGCCTCATGCAACCGGAGAAGGTGCCATGAGGAAGAGCAGGTTTACGGAAGAACAGATCGTTGCGATGCTGCGCGAGTCAGAGCGAACCAGTGTTGCAGCCGTCGGCAAGGCCTACGGTGTCAGCGAGGCGTCCATCTACACTTGGCGGCAGAAGTATGGTGGCATGGTCACCGACGAATTACGGCGCCTACGCCAGCTCGAACAAGAGAATGCCCGACTGAAGAAACTGCTGGCCGAACGGGATCTCGAAGTCGAAGTGATGAAGGAGATCAACGCAAAAAAGTGGTGAGCGTGCCGGATCGCCGTCGGCAGGTCAGCTAGTCCAGTAGCGCAAGTGCGCTGACCAGTAAGGCTCGGAGATCTGCTCTAGCTGAGTCCCCCCGATTCTCTGGCCGACCTGCCAAAATCCAGAATGCTCGTACCACTTCATCAGACTGTTGAGCCAGCGCGACCAGGTGCGGACCGCTAGGCCCTCGCTTCGCGCTTAGCCAATTCTTGGCAGTCCGCTCGCTTGCCCCGGTCCAGCGCATCAAAGTCTTCACTGTTCGGTTTGATCCCCTTAGCTCTCTGTCCAGCGCCAACGCGATAACTGCTGCGTAATCCTTGCGCGCTTCGTCGACTTGATGGCTACTCGGTAAATTCTTGCCCTTCTTCGGTAACATTTTTCCCTTTCACCTACCTACATTGACATATCAATGACCATCGCCCGGATTGCGTGTGGAGCAAACGTAGGAAGGAAGAATAATGATCACCCCCCAGCCAAAACAGACTGAGTCGTCGTTAGGGCGTGGAATGAAAGGCCTGCGGGCGGCCGCCTATGTACGTATGTCGACCGAGCACCAGCAGTACTCAACGGAAAATCAGCTAAGCGCTATTGAGCACTATGCTGCCTCACGTGGCGTGGAGATCGTCCACGTCTATGCAGATGAGGGAAAGAGTGGCCTACGCCTTGAGGGGCGAAACGCCCTGCAGCAACTACTCAAGGATGCTGAAAGCGGCACTGCCGATTTTTCTGCAGTGCTGGTCTACGACGTCAGCCGCTGGGGGCGCTTCCAGGATCCTGACGAAAGTGCGGGCTATGAAATCCGGTGCAAACACGCCGGCGTCGCAGTGCATTACTGCGCCGAGCAATTCGAGAACGATGGCAGCCCGGTCTCAAGCATCATCAAGAGCGTCAAACGCACCATGGCCGGGGAGTACAGTCGTGAGCTCAGTGTCAAAGTGTTCGCTGGCCAGACACGGCAAATTCAACTTGGGCACCGCCAGGGAGGACCAGCTGGCTTTGGTCTGCGCCGCCAGCTGATTGACCACGCCGGCCAGCCCAAGACACTGCTCGCACGTGGCGAGCACAAGTCCATTCAGACGGACCGTGTCATTCTCGTGCCTGGGCCGGAGGAAGAGCAGGAGGTGATTCGCCACATCTATGAGCTGTTCGTTTCTGCGGGGCTGACGGAAAAGCAGATTGCGGCCTCACTCAATCGGCGAGGCTTCCTGACCGACCGCGACCAGCTGTGGACACGTGGCTGTGTGCATCAGGTGTTAATCAATGAAAAGTACATCGGGAACAATGTCTGGAACCGAACCTCGTTCAAACTGAAGCAGCAGTATGTACAAAACCCGAAGGAGGCCTGGATACGCGCCGACGGGGTATTCGCACCGATCGTTGAGCGCGGTGTGTTTGAACAGGCACAGCAGATCATCCTGGCGCGTTCCGTTCGCTTGTCGGATGAAGAGATGCTGGTTGCGCTGCGTGGATTGCTGCAAGAGCGCGGCAGCCTGTCTGGAATGATTATCGATGAGAGTGAACAGTGCCCCTCAAGCAGCGCATACACCAGCCGGTTCGGTAGCATCCTGCGTTGTTATGCACTGATCGGCTACCAGCCCAATCGTGACTATCACTATCTCGAAGTGAATCGTCGGCTTCGTGCCCGATATCCAGAGCTGGTTACCGAGACCTTGCGTCAAATCGAAGCATTAGGTGGCTGGGTAGACGTCAATGACCAGACCGATCTACTGACGATCAACGAAGAGTTCACGGTCTCCATCAATCTTTGCCGCTGCTTTCATACCAAGGCCGGCTCACGGCGATGGGTCATACGATTCGATTCCGGTTTGCTACCAGACATTACCGTCGTCGTCCGGATGAATCCAGATGGGGATGAGGCACTCGATTACTACCTCCTCCCAGTGATTGACTTACTCCACCCTAAGCTTCGGCTGGCCGACCACAACGAGGCCGGACTAGACGCGTATCGCTACGAAAACCTGGATGCGCTACATAGCTTGGCATCGCGTGTCCCTCTTCAAGAGGTATGGTCATGAAGCAGTCACCGGATGCGTCCACGCCACATCCCGCCATTCAACACATTGCGATTCAGCAGATTCCGCTGGGTCGCATCCGAATTCTTAATCCGCGAACCCGGAACCGGAAGACCTTCGCTAAGCTGGTCGAGAATATCGCAACCCTTGGGCTCAAGCGCCCCGTGACTGTTGTGGAGTCTGGGGTTGACGAAGATGGGAAGTGGTATCAACTCGTCTGCGGTCAAGGGCGTTATGAGGCGTTCAAAGCGTTAGGGGAATCGGCCATTCCTTGCATGATTGTTGAGGCCAGCGAGAGTGACCGCTACCTGATCAGCCTGGTAGAGAATCTAGCTCGTCGCAAGCACTCGAACTCTGACCTCTTGGAAGCAGTTCGCGCCTTAGAGGAGCGTGGCTACTCGGTGCAACAGATTGCCAAGAAGGTGGGGCTGGACCCCGGCTACATCTACTGCATTTTGACGCTGCTGAAGCAAGGGGAAATCCGCCTGATTGCAGCGGTAGAGAATGGATGGCTCTCGATCGATATGGCTTCCACCATCGCCAAGCTGGGTGACGCCGAGGTACAGGAGGCCATGATGCTCGCGTATCAGAATGGCACCCTGAAGGGGGACCAGTTGATGCGAATCCGTCGCCTTGTCGTGACGCGGCAGAAGCTGGGCAGAGGTTTCGGTAAGTGGCGACACAGAGGTGAAAAGACCAGTCATAAGTCCTTGCTACAGGCATATCAGACCGAAGTTCGACGCCAGCGCATGATGGTCAAGAAAGCGGATGTCAATCACCAGCGGCTTGCCTTCATCACTACGGCATTTCGGCGCCTCATCGCCGATGAGCATTTCAGAACCTTGCTTCGTGCAGAAGGGCTGAACGATATCCCTAAACCGCTTTGCGATCTGATCAAGGGGGAGTCACCCGATGGCCACCGTGCAGCATTCGTTTGAACTACGGGCAATCACGCTCCCTGTCGCCCAAATTCTACCGACCCGTTTGCTGAACAAGGAAGCGCCAAAGTCGCAGAAATTCCAGGCCATCCTCAGCTCCGTGAGAGAAATTGGTATCGTGGAGCCCCTCGCCGTTTACCCTGAGCGTAAGGGGGCAAAGGGCGAAACGTTCTACATCCTGCTTGATGGTCATTTGCGACTGCACGCACTCAAGCTACTCGGCATTGATGAGGTCATCTGCCTTGTCTCATGCGACGACGAAGGCTTCACTTATAACCGCCAGGTCAACCGGATCAGCGCCATCCAGGAGCACAAGATGATTCTGGCAGCGATCAATCGAGGTGTGCCGGTTGCACGTATTGCACAGGTGCTCAATGTCAACGTCGAAAGAATTCGGGAGCGAGAGCGGCTGCTGGACAACATCGCCCCCGAGGTCGTTGAACTATTGAAAACCCGCATGGTTGGGCACGCGATCTTCGCCATCCTGCGCAAGATGAAGCCCATGCGTCAGATAGAGGCCGCTGAAATGATGATTGCGGCCAACCGTTTTACGAAACCTTATGCCGAGATGGTGCTCGCGACGACCCGACCTGAGCAACTCGTGGACAAAAAGACTAAACCCAGTACCGACCTTCGGCCGGAGGACATCGCGCGCATGGAGCGAGAAATGGAAAAGCTCCATCAAGATTATCTGCTAGCAGAAGAGGATATCGGCGACACCATGCTGTCGCTGGTTATCGCGAAGGGGTACATAAATCGGCTGATACGCAACGCGGCAATCTCGGACTACTTAAGCCGGCACCATCCTGATCTGGTGGATGGAATCACTAGCGTGATGGACGCGATTGCCACGGATGCACGCTCGCCGGAACGTGAATGACTAGGGATTACAAGCGGTTTATGCCCTGAAGCGGATATACCGTGAGGGCTATGCTTTCATGAAGGCGGGCGTTATGTTGATGGACCTGTGTCCGCGAACCATGAGACAAGCCACGCTATTTGATGATGAGGTTGCCCTTTCCAGGAGAGTACGACTGATGTCCACCATGGACTTGATCAATCGAGAGTTCGGTCGCGGTGCCATACGCTTGGCCAGTAGCGGTACCGGCGAAGCCTGGAAGATGCGACAAAGCAGGAAAAGTCCTTCCTGGACGACAAATTGGCATGAATTGCCACGGGCAAAGGTACTGTAGGTATCACCTATATGAGGGATGCGCTATCGAGCTGATCCGCATATCTTCCCGTCGTTGCCGCGCTTGCGGCTCGACGAGTTGAATGGCTCTGAATGCATCAGCAACATATCCAGCTGCTCGATTTGGGCGACGCGACCTGGCGTGTGGACTGGTTTGGTGAGCTGGGCTATCCCGATCTGTCCAGGCGTCAGTCCCAACCATCGGTGCAGGTCATGCTGTCCCCGGTCCCAGATGGACCATTTGGCGCACTGCGAGCCCAGCAACAGGCCGCCAGCGCTAACCAGCGTAAGGTGCATCTACCTGTCGGCTTTCTCCCGGCCGTGCACGTCGGCAGCACGTGGCGCAAAGGCATTCTGATTGGGGAGGATGCCTCCTCGGCCGAGGTGGAGGTATTCGACGACCTGGACGTGAGTCGCGACAACGTGCAGACCATTAAGGCGGGAACACCGAGCGAGCGGGGGCATTACCTGCCGCTGCAGCAGCATGCCGCGCACCGGATGCACACGGGGTCGTATTGTGTATTGATCCGGTTGGCTGACGACCGCCAACTGATTGTTCCCTGTTGGGAGCTGATCCGCTTCTACTTCGGCTCCTCGAGCAACCTCTTGGCTTGCGTAGTTCAGCCGGGCGTGACCAAGCAGATGCTGTTCGCTGACTCGGTCTACCACCCGCGCAGCGGGTATCTGCACCTCGATCTGGCCGAAGGCATCAGTGGATGGTCCGCGTCGGATGTCGGGCGCTTGGCACTGTCGAGCGAGGCCTGGGCCGCGGCAAAGCTGATCGGCGCTAGTTGCGCGCGCGCCAGCGGCCAACGTGCGCCGATCTATCCGATCACGCGGTTCCCTTTCGAGGGCACGACAGACCTACATGCCGAGGGCAAGTGGCTGTCGCATGGGCCGGATGCCCAGCGCACCTTTATCGTCTCCCGGCTGCTGTCGTGCTCCCATGCTTTCCCATTTCAGTCCCTACGTTTCAGCACGGCACGCCAGCGTGCCGCCAGCACTAACGGTACCCATAGTCAGGCGCCTCAGCATCGCCACGCGCGCAAAGGAAGCTCCGCCACCCAAGTAAACGAAGACCCAGGGCGTGTGCTCACACCTGGCCGGCGGCCGATCGCGACGCAGCAGCGATTTCCGGACTTGGCTGATAAATGGATCTGGCGCTGCGATGAGGCCAAGGCAGCGCCAACCGAAGGGCAGCAGAGGCTGGCTGCCGGCGGGCATGCAGAAAGCGTTGGTACGCCGTCTGGGTCAAATCGAGTCCGGTCGGTAGACCTCGGCCTGGTGGATGTTGCCGAGACAGGTGACGGTGGGGAAAAACTGCCTGTGTTCGTTAGGAAAGGTCTTTGGCGACTTTGGAGTATTGATGACGATCTCGCGATCGATCTGGTGCGCTGGGGAGCCGAAAAAAAGCCCGTCGTAACAATGCCGGTTAGGCGTGATGAGCGAGGCAGGCTTCTCGTGAGCTGCTGGCTGGGGTGCAATGTGGCCAAGCAAGAGCATCGGAGCTTGGCGCTGTGTCGCATCAGTAGCCATGGCGCGTATGGTGAGGCCGTGGCCATAGTTGGCGCGGCCAATGGCGACGTAGCACTATTTACACTGCTTGAGTCTAGCGCTCAGGACCAGCACCTCCTGTTGGAGGCGGTGGCCTGCCTTAGTTGATAGCAACTGGAATTGCTACAGCCTGCAGTTGCGCTGCAACAAAGCCCATCCGGACTATAAGGCGAATTAACATTGATTGCATTTACCAACTATTCGGATGGCGCCCCATTTTTTACACTTTGGAAACAGCCTAGGCATTAGGCCATGCCGTATAAATTACTTAGGAGAAAAAATGGTTGATTCCGCGAACGTTGAGGGTGGTATTGAAGCTTTAACGAGCCTGAGCGGAGCATTACCCATACTCGGCCTATTGGCAATGTACATATTGGCCTTCCTAGTGTGGCACCGAACCGCATCCAACTACAGCCTATTGGCGAGGTTGTGGCAGATTTTTCATGGCGATAAGGAACACAAGGACTCGCCGGTCAGTGACTTCTTCCACGAGCAGTCAGTGCTGATGCAATTTCGATTTATCACTGGTGTTCGAGCACGCACCTTGAAGCAGGCGCAAGCATTGATCGCTTGGGCTCGCATGCACAATGAAGACGTGGGTGCGATAGCTACCTGTGGTCGTTACTTTGACATCGAAAAGGTTGGGCTCAAAGAGGAGGAAGAACTTCCAAAGAACTGGCATCTAGTCTGCCGACTTGGCTTGGTCCTTGCACTTCTCGCAACGACGTTAGCGTTTACGGGCCTAGCGGGGTGGAATGAAGCGCTACTGCTGGTTAAAAAAAGTGGCACCCCCTTTAGTCTATCTTCAGATTACGCTCGACCCATCGGGTTTGGAATGGGTATCTCACGATCACAATGTATAGATGGAAAGGCTTTACCGAAGAATGCGTTCGCGACGGAAGATGCGGAAGTCATTTGCGAGTTACTCAGAGCAGCAAACCTCAATCGCTATCTGGAGCAAACCATGCTATGGCAGAGAATAGGCTTCGGGTTTATTACGCTGATTTGGATTGCCTACCTTTGGACGGCCTTTGTGTGGCTCAGGCAAGGGGGAGCAGCAAGAGATATGCTGAATCGTATTCGCCCTAAAGAGAACGTGGCGCCCTCCACAATTGTAGCGCAAGAGTCTTAGCGGAACCGTGACGTCAGATATGGCCATTCCGCGATCAGCTGCTCCAGCCCGTAGAAGGACTACTTCCGAATTGCCATATTTTGCAGCCAACAGGCGACACTGCTCATGAAGCAGACCGTGTACGCTCACCATCCTCTAGTGCAGTGCACCGCCCTGTTCTGTATTTATCCCGTGGCCGTTGCCAAGGCGGCCTTGGCCAGGATGTCGGTGGCACTGGCCGTCCAGATGAATGGTTTGGGGTCGATGTCGTGATGCGCCACGTACAGGTCGCTCGCCATTTCCAACTCGGCCACGCTTGCAAAGCTGTCACGCCGTTGCGGACTTAAACCAAATAGCCTCCACGGAAGTCGGGGCGGTTCATACCTAGCAAAATCCGGTGTACGAACGTACACTTTAACGCATAAATGACACGAATTGACATTCGTCATGCCTGCTTGGCAGGGCTTCGTTAGCGTGAAAATGGGTACATTTATATGCAACAAGAAGAGCAACCGAAATGTTTCTGTTGTAGTTTTTTTCGTTGCAGATTACCATGGCATTTGCTACAATATCTCATCGCTCCCAATGCCTAAAGTCGTTCCGGATGTCGAACTTCAAACGCGCTTAAATGCTTTCATCAAACAGCGCGGCATTTCCATCGCTAAGGCAGCCAAGGAGTTTGAGGTAGATAGAGTTTCCTTGTGGAGATTCAGCAGCACAGGGCGAGCACTTGATGCTCAAAGGACTGAATACCGAGAAGCCCTGAATCGTGCAACACAGAATCAAACTGAAACACCCAGAATCGTTGCACTTCCTGGCGCCGAACAGCAGGTAGCAGTAGAAGCTCACGAATTGGAGCGCATCCGGCAAATTTGCGAGAGCGTCTTGAAGCTCGTTGATGCCTACGAGGCGGCGTTGCAAGTCGGCAGATGATGGTTGAGAGCTGGCCAACAGGGATCAAGAGGGAAGCAACAAATGGCAACTATTCGAGGCGACAGGCAGGCTCTGCAGAAAACCATGAATGCGATCATGGAAGAGTCGAAGCGATTAGCACTACGCGCAACCCAACCCGTCCAAACGCAGTTACCGGAGGTCGATGGACCGGCTCGACTGCGTGGGCAAGCTGACTCTTCCCAGCTCCCTGATCGCATCGCTGATTTAGTCTACTCGATTCCAGCCCGACGCCGACTGTCGGAACTTGTACTGAAAGTCGAAGTGGTCGAGCAGGTGGAAGAACTTCTACATGAGTTCTCAAATGCCGGACTCCTACGATCACACTCGCTAGAGCCAAGACATACTGTCCTTCTAGTAGGTCCTCCCGGCAACGGTAAGACGAGCTTGGCCGAAGTCTTCGCATGCGAACTAGGATTACCGTTGCTGTCGCTACGATACGATGCCATCGTCGATAGCTTTCTTGGAGAAACATCGAATCGATTGCGTAAGCTCATAGAGTACGCAACGCTAAATCCTTGTGTGCTCTTCTTTGATGAGTTTGATGCCGTTGGCAAAGAGCGGAGCGATGCACAAGAGACAGGCGAGATCAAACGGGTCGTGTCCTCGTTGCTGATGCAAATGGACCGCTTGCCGAGCCATACACTAATAGTATGTGCAACCAATCACCCTGAGCTCTTGGACCGAGCAGTGTGGCGTCGATTCGAGCTGAAGCTAGAAATTGATCAACCAGACCACAAACAACTGACTACTTGGTTCAGACGATTCGAGAAATCGCTCTCCGGACCTGCTGGAATCTCTCCAGAGCAATTTGCCAGCTACATGTCTGGCGAGAATATGTCTGCTGTCGAAGCGTTCACTCTTGATGTTCGTCGCAAAATCGTCTTGTCACATGACAAGCTCAGTCCAGCTGAGGCTATTCGTCTTGTTATGAAACGCGGTAAGCTCCCTGCTATCGACACAAGCGGGGAGGAAAAAAATGGCGAAGGAATATCCACTAGTACGCCTGAAAAAAACAAGCACCGGCGAAAAGTTCAAGGGACGTAAACCTCACTTCCCTCGACGGATTCCGTATGAGCGCCAAGCACAGCGTCTAGGAGAAGTCTTCCAAAATACAGCAAGTGCACTGGATGATTTGGCTAAAGGTATCGACGTTGCTTCAGATCCTCGAGCGGTAATACCCGAAAGATGTCTCGTATTTGAGCTTATTGGCCCAGTCCAAAAGTTCAATGTTGCAGCTCAGGCCCTTGGGCTCGAATGGCTTCTCACAGAAGGTATTGGTGAGTCGGCTGAAGACGACGACAGCGAGGCGGCCGAGGACAGTTCGGAACTCCCCCCTCCGAAATTGCTTTATCTCACAATGCCGTCAGAGCGCGCACTGACTCGACTACTGACTCAATGGAAGCAATATTCAAAGGGCTGGCCGGCACCGAACGAGCTCCGTGGACTTTGGGATCTCTTTGACTATCTCCATGTATTACGTCCCTGGTCTTTTGAGGATAGGGTCGATCCGGCTTTAGCCAGGTATGTCGACTCTGTACTGGCAGACGAACCCGACCGGGATGTATTGGTAGAAATAGATCTTTGGTATCGCACAGAACGAGATCGTAGGGACCGTTCTATCGAGACCCTCAAGGAAATGCTTGAGGAAGTGGGCGGAGCGTTACTAGACCTAGTCGATCTAGAGGAAATCCGATATCAAGGCGCCCTAGTAAGGGTACCAGCGGAGGTCGCACGTAGCCTGGTATCAGGCGAAGACGGTATCGCGTCGTTGAACGACGTTATGACAATCCGCCCGCAATCGGCATATGAGTCACCAATCGAAACCGATCAAAGTCAAATACAGGGCAGCCCCTCTCTTGCAGCACCTTCGGGACCTTGTTTGGCCGCTATGCTAGACGGGTACCCCGTCACAGAGCATGAGGCCCTCCTAGGTAGAGTACATATCGTAGAAGTCGATGTAACAGGTGAAAACGTGCCTGTTATGGCTAGATTCCACGGTACTGCAATGGCATCATTGATCCTTAACGGCGACATGCAGCTGACCGGAGAACTGCCACTCGGGCAGAAAATCGTTGCCATCCCCGTTCTTGGGGCAAGCAAGGATTTAAGCCGCGAAGTCACTCCTGAAGGCAAGCTGCCGATCGGTGTGATCTATCGTGCTCTCCGCAAAATTGTGGAAGCTGACCCCAAGCAGGATCCTGATTTAGCAAACGTCGTTGTTGTAAACCACTCAATATGCGACGACTATGCTCCCTTCATTCGACGTCCATCACCCTGGGCGACTCTTTTAGATCATTTCAGTCACGCCCATCGGCTTCTCTTTGTAGTAAGTGCCGGCAATATTACCTCAGGCTTTCCACTTCCGGATTATATTAATGCCGCTGCTTTCCAAGCAGAACCTGCCGAGAAAAAAGAGGCTTATCTTCTTGCTGCCATCGAACAGGCTAAGGGGACACGTGGCATCCTGAGTCCTGCAGAGTCCATAAACTCGCTTACGGTAGGAGCTGTTCACTCGGATGGCGCACCACCGACAGCGGCAGCTACGGATCCTTATCCCACGCACTTGATGACTAATCTGGCGTCAGCAGTTGGCTTGGGTGTGAATCGTAGCGTCAAACCTGACTTGATTGAACCTGGTGGCCGTTATGTAGCCGGATATTCGAATGTTCAGAATGGCGGCGTACAGGCTCATCCCCGCGCGTCGGCTCATTACGGGCAAAAAGTAGCAGCACCCTCACCTATAGGTGAGCTCCGGCGCTATATACGAACTGCGGGGACCAGTAATGCGGCCGCGCTAATTACGCGCTCCAGCCACTACGTGGCCACGGCACTGGACGAGGCCTTTGCCGCCGATAAAGTCAAATGGCGAGATTTGCAGACGCGAGTACCGATGCTAAAGGCGCTGTTGGTGCACGGCTGTCGTTGGGGGGCGATTGGGGAGCTTCTAGATGCAACCTACCAGCCGCGAGGTCCAGGTATGCACGCTCGGCGGCGGGAAACTATCACACGGTTTCTTGGATTTGGCCAAGCAGATCTGACACGTGTTGCCAATGGCGAGGCCAACCGAATCACCCTCATTGGCGAGGATTGCATTCAGGCAGGGCAGAGGCATGGGTACAAGCTTCCTATTCCGGCCTCTATGGTTAACAACAGGGAGGTTCGCACCATCACCATCACCTTGGCGTGGACTTGTCCTACGACGCACACTACTTCCGATCCGCGTGGTGTTGTTCTGAAATTGTGTGGTCCTGACGGTAGCAGTAGCTACTGGGACGGAGTCAGCACCGAGGGCCGAGCGCAACCATCCACGGCAGCCGGTGGGCGTGGGACAGTAATTCATGTGATCCACAGCGGCAAAAAACTGATCAAAAATCCCGATGGCACACTATCTATTTACGTACAAGCAACCTCTAAAGTAGGTTTTGAAAAAGAGAAGGCTCCATATGCTGTTGCTATTACCCTGGAGCTCGCTCAGCAGCAACGTAGCCAACTTTACCAACAAGTACTGCAGGCTGTTCGACCGAGAGTACGTCAGACAACCTAACCGCAACGGAGGAAAAATGACAATTTACGATCCAGCCAATTCACTAGGTGCACTCCCTCCAGATCAGATCGCCCAATATTTGGCCGACATAGGAGACATTGAGGGAGCGAAGGCATTCACTTCTGGTGCCGTAGCAGGGCAAAGCTTTCCGTTCTCGAGCCCCTCTCCCTTCGCCCAAACGGGGATGGTGATTGGTTTTATCCCTCCCGGAAATGAGAAACTTCGTGATGTTTCAGGCCTAAGTGACGTGCATGCCGATCCACAATTGATTGGCAAGCGCATCAAAATCACCTTTGACAAGTTTCACGTAGCAAGCTACCCCGGGATTGGTACTCATTCGATTCTCTGCGAATTTTCGGGTAAGAACCAAGTCGCCGGAGAAACCGAAGAACTTACATTTGCCAGACGATTTGAAGCGCGTGATAACTCAGGGCCTAGTATTGCCGGTACGCCTATTTTCATGGGAATAAACGTCGGTCAAGATGGCATCTCATTCAAGGGCCGCACTGTGAATGTGAAGAGCAACTTAGATGAGGTTATTCTAGCTACGCTCGATACCCCAGCATTTAAAAGCGGTCTCGCTCTTCTAAATACTGCCCAGCCAGCGCTTAAGCCACTTACAAGCTTAGCTGCTGCTGCGGTTGATATGACTTTAAAGCGCCGAAATAATATCCAAGTTCATTGCTTTGACATGGGCTTAGATTTTAGTCAGGGAAGCACCTCCGCACGTTTGCGTCACGGTTCCTATGTGGTCGTACAGACGGATGACGGTGCTGCATGGGGATGGGACCACTATGTATGGAATAGTGATGGCCACGTATTACAACACCGATCGGAACCATCAAAGAAGCTAGGTTTCAATTACATGGTTTTTGGCGTAGCAGCATTCTCTGACGCCAGCTCTGCTTAGTTAAGTGGACTTGGGCCCTATAGCTATAGATATTTCATCTACGCTTCAGTAAAGTTTTGACGGCGCGACGTCCCCCCGGATTCAGTAGCACTCGGCTTTAGAGTCCGGGGGTTAACCGCTTTGCAGCGGTGGCAGTCGGTGGACTCCGGGAGGCGAACTCACCTTGACCGGAACACTGTGGCCAGCCTTGACCACAAGGTTATGCATAATTCATCCAAGCACAACGTCAGCAAGGAGCTGCGCTATCTCTTCAGTGCTATGAACTGAAGAGTTAAGAGCAACCTTGTCCGCCAAAGTTGGGCTAAACTTTATAACCTCACTCTTAGTTACTTTATGCCATATTGGAAGGATCATTTTTCTCCCTTCCATCTCTTTAGCTGTCATTCCGTCTAATTCGTACTGAGTCCAGTTTTTTGCAAAAAATGAAGAAGAAAGCACCACCGTCCCAAAACGAGAGTTTGATAGACCACTATCTATACTTTTGCGTAAGCTATCACCAACTTTTAACGTAAACTCGTCGTACCATACCTTTACACCCAAACCCTCCAGAGCAACTGCTAGAGGTCTAACAAGTTCCTCTTTATCTTCGGAGGCGTGAGAAATGAACAAGTCATACTCGATTTCTGGCCCTTGACCAAACGGAACCGTTGATTCAATTTTCTTTGACAGCGCGGATGTAGCAGACAACTCGGCATTTAAATTCCGCTGAAACTCAAGTTGGGCCCGTTGACGCTGCCTCTCCAGATCAATTTCTTTTTTCAGCTCACGCTCTTTCGCCGCAGCAATACGATTCCTTTCTTTTCCTTCCTCTTTCGCCAAATCTTGCCTCGCCTTGAGCAAGGCAGAGTTTTTCTCGGATTCTTTTTTAGCAAGTGTTGCTTTGACTGCAGAGATGGATGCTATCTCTTTTTGCTTTCGCTCAATCTCTGAAAGCTTACTGGAGAGAGAGCTTGCTGATGTGCTACTTGTTATAGATCGTTGGATATGATTTATGCGGGCGTGCAAGGCCATTTCTTTTTTGACCTCTTGACTTACCTTTACCGCAATATCTGACAGCTCTTTTTGCAATCTTGCAATCGTGTTTGAAACTGATGAAATAGACACAGGGCCACCTTAATGCATAACGTTAAGTAGAAGGTTTATTTGATGTGATAAGTTACGCCATATGATGGCTAACCTGATTCACAGGTAGGGATTTTCTCACTGCTGCATGGAGACCTCGCACTGCTTTGCGGCATATTGATCATTCTAGTGAATTGGTGAGAAGCGTCGCGGCTTGCCCAGATCGGCTCTGGTCATTATCCGACCGTAAGCGTAGCGCGTTGGGGTATGAATTGTCATAGCCCAAATGGGTGATTGCTTAGGAAAACTCGACATTCGTTCGCATTGTGTCTTTTGGCATCGGTACAGCAAGGGGGACTGATCAAGCTGCTCTGGAGTGGGTCAAGAAATGAGGTGAAGCACGTACTCGGCGGCAACGTACCAGAGGAGCTCGCGTTCAAGGAGCGCCATGAACGATTGTTCCACTCGCCAAGTAAGATAGTGATGTTGCACTTGAGCGAAGAGTGTCTGCAATGGGACGGAAGCAGTCACTAGGGCTCTTTCACTGAGCGTCAGCTTAGGCCGAGAAGCAATCGAACGTTGTTGAGCGACGCCTTGGCCACTTTGGGTCGAATGTCGCCGCTCACTGACTGATCCACTTGCGGCCACTTTGCACGGGTCATCAGCGCACACCATTTGAGCGGTCAGTCACTACCGGCATGGCGGTCAACGAGCACCAGCGCCCGCAATGCTGATGAGGAATGCCTTGACCAATGTTCGTGAACACAGTCGCAAATAGTGAGAAAAACATCGCACTTAATTTGGAAAAGTCGCAAATAAAATGGAAAGTGACACCTTGGGCAAATCCGCCGGCGCCAGGTTGACGGTAATGCGACGGGCCGGAAATTCATAGCGCGCCGTCTGTATGGCCGCCCGCACCCGGTCGCGGGCCTCCTTCACCTCGGCATCGGGCAGGCCGACGATAGTGAAAGACGGCAATCCGTTCGCCAGATGGGCTTCCACCACCACTTCGGGCGCGGCCACCCCGTTGAGTGCGCGGCTGTAAAGTACGGCCAGAGACACTGCTTCCCCCTTGATTTGCTATGTTTCTTTGGGGGATTAGAGCATGGGGGTGGGTGGGGTTCAAGGGTGAAGGGCTGCCTTGTTGGCGGCGCTTAGTTGGGCACAGCACTGCCTGCAGCATTAACCCAGTCAGTCAAAGACAGACAGCCCCGCTATCCTGTGGCTGGCATCAGCGCTCAGTCGACCTTAATACAACAGTTACGATTAGAATCGTGCTACGCCTAGGCTAGGCTAATCAAGTTTCATACACTGGTGCACCGGTAGTATCTATTTGTGCTAGCGGCATAATATAAACAAGCCCAGGAGAAATTAATGCAAAAAATACACGCTTTCGTCATGGTCATGATGATGGCAGGATCATTGTCTGTATTTGCCGCACCCCCTGTTTCACCCAGCCCTGGTGAAATCAAATGCAACCCTCCATGCCCGATACTGGAGTGCGATAAATACGGGTGTGTTGCTTGTAATAAAGATGGTTGCACCGAATTCTAATCACGGCAGCCACCCGTAAGGGTGGTTCCATTTGCAATAGCAGGTTACACATGCGCAAATTATTTTTGATCAGTTTTGGTGGTTTATTATCTGCAGCAGGACTGTTTTTTTTTACACAGGGTAGCAAACCGGAAGCAGAGGCTGATGTTCCGCCAGCTGATAATAGTGGGATCGCTACCCTTGATACAAATGCCTCACCAAAATTGTTTTCAGACCCCAAGGCCTCACCCCCCCCTGCGCCGGTAGCCGACGCCCCGGTACCAGCACCTGCACAACGGACAGCACTGCCACCTGCGATCAGCGCAGCTGTGTATGGCACGATACTGGGCGCTTCTATAACAGATAGTCAATGGATCTGCCGTGAGCAGAATTGTACCGTGCAGCTATCGCTGCGGAGTACGACGACGCCACAGATGATCGCAACTTCGCTGGGAGCCCTGCAAGAAGCGGCCAGAAATGGCGCTATGGCAGGGATCAAGGCGGTTGCGCTTGAAGAAATCTCCAACGAAAATGGTCAGAAATCGACCGCGTTTTCATTCGAGCGTACTGTAGCCGAGCCTCTGCCATCGGCAGTATTGCAGTTGAAGGACGCGATGAGTGAAAATGCGAAACTAAAACAACAGCTGGCAACCCAAGCGCAGCAGACTATGAATAAGCCATGAATACGTGCCATAAACTTTTAATCACAGCTGCGCTTATCGGCCTCAGTTCACAGTCAATTGCTAACGAACGCGCCAGTATTTCAAAAACAATTGTCCTGGCAAAACATATTATTGCCACAAAAACTTTTTCTGGTAAACCAGCCTATGGCATTCCCTACGTCAAGGTTTACTCCACAAAGTCAGAACTAATTTATGCGTCAGATTTCATCAGATCCATGGTTGAAAATGATGAGCTATTCAAAGGTAAGCACGAAACACGACATATCACCACAAGCTTGATGCAGGATCTCGATCAGCTGAAACTCAAGCCGCGTTCCGCAACTTATACCGTGCTATATTTCAAGGGCAGCCGCTGCCCACCCTGCGATGAATTACAGCCCATGATGGTCAGTTATCTGGATAAACAACTAGGCAAGGACTACCGTTTCATCATCGTCGATGTCGACCATCGAAATTAAGCTTCACGCCCCCCCAAGCCAGCTATATATAGCAGGGAAGGTTGTACATTACTGGCTTGAGGAAGGATGGCGGGTCTCGCTACTTGTCCTGTGTTGCTTTGAATTTAGCTCTGGCAGCCCGCCGCTTTGCCAAAATCGCATTCAGTGGGCTTTGGTGGGCAAACACCAACTGCTTGCGCTCTTTGCTTCCTACCGGCGGCAGTAGATAAATGCGCTTGATGGAGCGATTGAAGGCATCGTAAGCCGGCCCCTCCCTAAAACCGTAATTCACCGAACTCGCAATACCTTTGCCTATCCGCTCGCTCTTGACCAGAATGCCTTCGCGGGCGCCTTTCTTGGCTCTAGCCAGATGCTTGAAATCGGGTGTCTGGAACACGCTATCGTGTGCAGCCGCAAAACGAGGATTGCGCAGCAAGGCAGCCTTTGTGCCGGGATGCAGCAGAACCTGCATAGTCATGCTTCGTTTGCCTTTCTTGGCAAACTTCTCGGCATAGGCACGTTTTTCCGCAAAGAAGTTTTCACCAGCCGGCTCACCCGATTTGTTGAGCTTATTGGCGAATTTCGGTGCGCCAGTCGTCTGAATCGATTCGGTCAGTCTTTTCAAGCCACCCGGGTCCACGCTACGGAACAGTTGGACCGGTTTGGACCTCGGCACAAAGCCCATCACACCCGGCTGGGGATTTTCGTACTTGCGATGTCCCATACACTTTTCCTTCCTTGAATAACAGGTTCAGCAACGCAACATCAAGAATAGAATGGGCCAAATATCTTACCGATTAAGTGGTGAAAACCCTGCAGTATCGGCACCGCTAGTGGCTTTCGCTGCTGCTTCCATGCCTGAGACTATATTGCAAGCTGCATGATATGCAAGCGCATCAGCAATGGCAGCATTAACTGAGTATTGGGAAAGCGGCCTGGATTGAAATTGATTGATGCTAGCCAAAATGCTTGCGCGTTGCTTTGATATGCCTGCTGAAATAACTGTGACAGCGAGGTTATTGAAGTACACTTCGTTATATGTACTCAATAGCCCTGTAGAAACCGTGCTTCCCGCAGCTAATGCTTTTGCTGTCAAAGCATGGGGAACAACAGCTGCTGCGCCAGACAGCAACGTTGACAGTCCTGTCCATCCCATTTGGGTTTGAGATTTTGAGGACACTATTGTTCTGATATAAGCACTGCAGCGTTGATTCGAAGCAGTAATTAGACGTTCTTGTAAGTCATTCCTTCGATATTTATAATTTTCATTTTGGGCCGGCAGGAGAGCCCCTATTTCGGCAGGTTTATCTAGGCCATAATTCTTTAGAAGAAGTCCGAGATCGATTTCTTCGAAGCCTTCTGTCGAAATTGCGCCATCTGCCTCAGTTGAACTCTTCATGATTGAGCCAGCACCGCTGAGAAGATTATCTTCATCTGGCATCGTCAGGTTTCTAATCGATGCGCACCCTGATAAAATCAGCACGGAAATAATTGTGAAGAAAAGCTTTTTTGCTATGTTAATTTTGGCACCCTTGTAAATAGATTTTCATGCTCAAATTTAAAGTACAAGTATGGCGTTCCATATCTTTCTTCAATATTCAATCACCCAAAAATACCCACCCCCGCCGTATTCAAATCCACCGTCATCGCTGTCACCGGCGCCCCCGGTAAACTAAGCGTGCAGTTCTGTTCGCGCTGCCAGATGCTGGCGCTGGCATAGCCGCTGCCGGCGGGGTCAGGGGTTGGGAAGGTCGCCGTGCTGCCGGTGTAGGCGTGGGTGGCGGTGGTGCTGACCTTATAGGCCCAGATGCGCGGTGTGGCGCTCAGTTCCAGTGTCTGCAGCAGGCTAAACAGGTTGGCGGCGATAACGTGTGAGCAGTAGATGCCTACGCTATAGCCTTGCTGGGCCAGTGCCTGGGCCCAGGCTTTGATATAGGCCTGGCTGGCGGTGGTGGGGGTGGAGCCGTCTTCTACGTCGAGATAGACATAGCTGCCCTTTGCAAAGCCGGCCTGCCCGGCCAGTTGCGCGGCATTTGCCCCATCGAGGCTGCCTTGGGCGGCGGTGATGATGTGCGAGCCGGGGCCGGCGGTCTGTTGGCCTAGGTAGACCGGGGCTAGGCCCCAGCCTTGAGCGA
The DNA here is from genome assembly GCF_036961565.1 of Chitinimonas sp. JJ19. Lineage (NCBI taxonomy): Bacteria > Pseudomonadati > Pseudomonadota > Betaproteobacteria > Neisseriales > Chitinibacteraceae > Chitinimonas > Chitinimonas sp. JJ19. The sequence goes on along the minus strand of NZ_JBAMDD010000017.1, from coordinate 24,355 downwards.
CAAGGGTGGCGCGGGTGTTCATCCAGCCGGTATCGCTGTGGCTGGGGGCGGGCGCCAGGTAGAAACCGCACCAGGCCAGGTTGGTATTGGCCTTGAGCCAGGCCATCTGGCTGTCGCCGGGGTAGTGCGAGGTGTCGAATCCTGCCTGAAAACCCATTGCCATCCTCCTGCTGTGTTGGTTTCTACTGCCTGCCTATTTCATGATGCTGGACAGCTGGTTAAAGGCGTAGGGCGCAAACAGGGCCGAGCCAACCAGAAAGTACTGGGCCAGGTCACCGATATATTTCAACGACTCCGCCTGGAAGAATGCGGCGTAGAGGGCGAAATAGCCGATGCCGATATACATGGCGGCCATGATGATGAGGCCCACCATGCCGATCAGCCGGCTGGAGCTGGGCACCAAATGGGCGGGTAGCTGGTAGTTGGCGGCGTCGCTGGAGTTGGCAGGCGGTGGGGTGGTTGCCTGGGCAGATGGCAGGGCGCTGGGGTCGAGTTCTTCGCTCATGGCCTCGGCGATGCGCCAGCCCTGGCTGCCGAGGGTACGCCGGATGGCGCCCAGCACGGTCAGCAGTATCAGCGTCACCAGCCCAGTCACGGCGATGAAATAGACGAGCTTGACGGTCTCGGCGTCCATGGTTTCCTCCTGCGGTATCGAATGTAGGGGCACGTTGCACGCGTTGCGAACCACACTTGTTGGCCAGTTCGCTGCGTTACGGCTCTAACAATGTTCTATACGCTGGCGGGGCAAAAAGAAAACCTCAATGCGATTTCCACCACCTGCTGTCGCGAACTTGGCTGTGGGCCAAGGGGGTGAAATCCGCTCTGGCAGGGTGCTTGGTGGCCGTCAGGCACGCTGCAGCACGGTTGCCAATCGCCCCGAAACCACCCAGTTTGCGCCGTCCATCCGGCTTGCCCTACCGGATGGCTGAGCGATGGCGTGAACGTGGGTATGGATTGGGGATAATTCGGCCCTTTTGCACAGGCCCAAAAAGCATCCACTAAGCGTTCTGCCCGCACGTACACAGTTATGCACCGGGTACAGGGGGCTTAAGCCTGTGAAAAGTAAACGTAATCTGGGTTTTCCACAGATTTCGGCTACCTTTATTAATCTTTATCCATCTTTACACACTTACTTAATCAAGCCGCCCTGTGAATAGCCCGCTCCCCCAGTCCGTGCCCGACAAGCTGCCCGATACCCGCAACCTCGGCGTCATGCTGCGCGTGCTGCTCTCGGCCAACCTGTTCGCACTGGGCCTCGCACTGTGGAGCACAGACAGCGTGCCCGATGCGATGCGTGAATTCATCGCACAAGCGGCCTTGTTACAGCCCACGTTGCTGTTTGCACTGGGTAGCCTGGCACTGCTGCGCGATCGCTTGCTGCGTTTGCCCTATGGCATGGGTGTCACCGTCTGCGTGCTGCTGTGTACTGCTGTCGGTATGCTGGTTCGTATAGGCCTCGCCGATTTCTACCCACTGGTCGCGCAGAGCTATCTGCGCACACTGGTTGCCAGCTCGGCACTGACCCTGTTGCTTTTGGGCTACTTCCGCCTACGCAGCCGCGCTATGTCGCCACTGCTCACCGAGGCCAGATTGCAAGCCCTGCAAGCCCGGATACGGCCGCATTTTCTGTTCAACAGCCTGAACGCTGTGCTGAGCCTGATACGCAGCGAGCCGCGCAAGGCAGAAGAGGCATTGGAGGATCTGGCCGATCTGTTCCGCGTCTTCATGGCTGAAAACCGTGATCTGGTGCCACTGGCACGCGAGGTGGCACTGGCCAGCCAGTATTTGCGGATAGAGGGTTTGCGGCTAGGAGGACGGATGCAGCTGGAATGGCACAGCGAGCGCATGCCGGCTGATGCGCTGGTGCCACCGCTGGTGCTGCAACCCTTGCTGGAAAACGCCGTGTATCACGGTATTGAACCTGCCATTGCACCCGGTATCATCAGCATTAATATATTTCGATCGCGAGATGAGTTGCATATTGATATCCGTAACCCCTATTACAAAGAGGGTGGGGATCATCATTCCGGCAACAAGATGGCGATGGGCAACATCCGGGAAAGGCTGCGTTTGCACTTCGATGCTGAAGCTAGCCTGAAAACCACCGTGGGCAACGACTATTATCAAGTGCATGTAACTATGCCTTACCGCACGGCAAAACTATGACTGCTACGCTCCGAGTGTTTCTGGTGGACGACGAACCACCAGCCCTGAACCGGCTGCAGGATATCCTGGCCGACTGCCGTGCCGAGTTTCCGCACGAAGTGGTCGGCACGGCCCAAAACGGCCCGGAAGCCATAGAAAAACTGGTGCAGCAGCCGGCAGACCTGGTGCTGACCGACATCAACATGCCCGGCATGAATGGCCTGGAGCTGGCTCGCCACCTGGGGCGTCTGCACCACAGGCCAGCCGTGATCTTCTGCACAGCCTTCGATGAGTTCGCGGTACAGGCTTTCGAAGTGCATGCCCTCGATTACCTGCTGAAACCCATACGGCAGGAACGGCTGGCCGCTGCGCTGGCCCGTGCGCGTGAATTGCCGCATGCCAGTACCGATGCCCTGGCCTCCTTGGCCACGACGGCAAGGCGGTATTTCAGCGTGGCAGAGCGCGGCAGGGTCAGGCTGGTGCCGGTGGATTCAGTGTTATTCCTGAAGGCCGAGCTGAAGTACGTTACCCTCAAGACCCGTGAAGCCGAGTTTCTGCTGGAAGAATCGCTCACCCAGCTGGAAGCTGAATTTGGCGACCGCTTTTTGCGCATCCATCGCAATTGCCTGATTGCCCGCAACAAGTTGCAAGGTTTTGAGCGTGGCCATGAGGAAGGCGAAGGCCATTGGATGGCCATACTGGATGGCTGTGCCGAAAAATTACCGGTCAGCCGTCGGCAAGCCCATGTGGTGAGGGAATTCCGCCGAGGCGACGCCTGATGCACCTACCCTGATCAGCGTAGTCAAAATAATTTTCTGTTTTCTGCATCCAGTAGGCTCAATGCCTGCATCCAAGTCGGTGTAAACAATGTGGCGGGTCTTTACCGCCTTTCGGCAAATGCTACCAGCCGCTGCAAGGCCGGCTTGTGCATATGCCCACACACCGAGGACACCTTACATGGATGCACAATTCTTCAGCGAACATCTGTGGCTGCTTGCCATGGTTCCCCTGGCTGCCATCGCCTTGCCCGCCGTCCTGGTGTTTGTGGTGCTGCATTTTCGGCAGCAACGCACCCTGCAGATGGTCGAGGCCATCAAGTATCTGAGCGACAGAGGCCAGCCCATACCGCCGGAGTTGCTTGATCCGCCCCGGCAGCAAGAAAAGGAAGGCTCTCCGCTGTTTCAGGCCATCACCCTATTGGGGGTGGGCGTGGGCCTGGCGATCATGTTCTACATGTTGGGCCTGCGCTTTCTGAGCGGCATTGGCGCCTTGGTGTTCTGCATAGGTGCGGCACAATTGCTGGCGCTGTGGATAGAAGGGCGCCAGGGTAACAAGTCGGGCAACGCGGCTGACTGACGGTGGATGGCGCCACCATTACCCAGGCAGAGGCGGAATCTGCGCTGCTGGGCCGGGCAAGCGCGGGCGACAGGCCGGCTTTTGGCGAACTGGTACGGCTGCATCAGGCACGGGTGCGGATGCAGCTGCGCCGATTGACCAAGGGCGATATCGCCTTGGCCGATGACTTGGCTCAGGAGGCCTTTGTGCAGGCCTGGCGGCATATTGCGGGTTTTCGGGGAAGCGCCCGGTTCAGCACCTGGCTATACCGGATTGCCTACCACCAGTTTCTGATGCATCAGCGCAGCCACCCGGTACAGCAGGCCTTGCCCGATACTTGGGACATCGCCGCCAGCGAGGTGGATAATGTCTTGCGGCTGGATATCGAAGAGGCCGTCAGACGGCTGCCGGAGATGGAGCGGATAGCAATAGTCCATTGTTTTCAAATGGATTTAAGCCATGAAGAGGCCGCTGCAGTACTGGGTTTGCCTTTGGGCACCCTGAAATCGCATGTGGCGCGTGGCAAAGCCAGGTTGCGCACATGGCTGGCGGCCTGGCAGGCAGGAGAGCAGATATGACGCCGATCAAACCGGAAATACCGACGGACGAAGCCCTGGATGCCATGCTGCACGCCACGGCAGGGCCGTTTGATCTGGCGGACGATGGCTTCAGCCAGATTGTGATGGCGCAGGTGTATAACTCGCCGCTGCCATCCCTGCCTGCCGCGCAGGCATTGGCCGTGGCCAGGCAGCGGTTGGCCAGGCAGCAGCGTCAATCGCGCTGGTCCTTAGGTGGGGCAGTGGTGGGAACCCTGATGGCCCTGGGCTTGATGCAGCTGTCTGGCGGTGAGAGCCTGGCTAGCTGGCAGGGCTGGGGTATGACAGTGCTGGTGCTGGTGGGCACCAGTGGCTTGCTGGCGGCGGTGATGCTGAAAGGCGAGTGGCGCTGAATGCCACCCGCCCTGATTTGATCGCCTCAGGCCGTGCTGGCGCCAGGTGCGCCGATATGCATGGCAGGGCTGACCTTGTCGCCTTGCTTGGCCAGAAAACCGCGGTACACCCTGGCGGTGGCGGCCGGTTTCTCCAGCATGGGGACATGACCACAGGCCGGGATGATGGCCACCTGGGCGTGGTGTATGCCGGCCTGGAACAGCTTGATGGATGAGATATCCAGCACCCTGTCGTCGTCGCCCCACAGTATCAGGGTGGGGGCCTTGATGGCGGGCAGGCGGTCATCCAGCCAGACACGTTCGGTAAAGATTTCGTGGAAGACCAGGTCCTGGTCGTCCGCTACCGTCATGCGCTGGGCTACCAGATAGTCGCGCAGAAAGCCCGGTATCCAGGGTTGCTTGTGGTAAACCAGCTTGATGATGCGGTCGAAATCGCTGGGTTCACGCACCAGCAGCCAGTTCTCGCCCGCCAGTGCGGCATCGTAGAAGGGGCTGCGCTTGGGCATATCCACCCCGGCGGCATTGAATAGCCCCAGGCTGGCCACGCGCTCGGGATAGGCGGCAGCAAAACCGGCAGCGATATAGCCGCCCATGGAATTGCCGACCAGATGCACCTGCTCCAGGTGCAGCATGTCGACAAAATCCTTGAGCCGGGCAATCTGCCGTTCCAGCGAATAGGATTGGCCCGGCAAATAGCCGGTCTGGCCAAAACCAGGCAGATCGGGCACCAGCACGCGGTAGTCGCCGCGCACATGTGGGGTAAAGCGCACCCAGTTGTCGCCATCGCCCCCAAAACCATGCAAGAGCAGCATGGGTGGCGCATCGCGCCGGCCGGATTCGTGGTAGACCAGCTCGAAGCCATCGACCCCTATGCTGTGCCGCACATAACCGGCACGGCGGCGCATCAGCGCCAGGGTGGCGGTAGCCCACCGGGTCCAGGTCAGGCCTATGCCCACCAGTACCAAGCCTGCAACGCCTACAACCTGCCACCAGCTCATGGCAGCTCCCCCGGGTTGATCGGGGTATAGAGATAGACTATCAATCCAAGCCTCTGATTTATAAGAATCTTATTGGCCCCCTGGTGGCCAGCCGAGAGCTTACCAAAAACCGCGACAGCACTACGGCGTAAATGCTGACGCTCGCCACCTGCCCCCATTACATGGTTTATGCTGCGCGTTTTGCCACCTTGCCTGCAGCTTGTTTGCCATGACCATCAATATGAAAAGAGACACCTTTACCGCCAGCGATGGCGCTACCCTGGCGCGCTACCACTGGGCTGGGCGCGAGCCTCGCATCATCATGGTGATCTCGCACGGCATGGCCGAGCATGCTGCGCGCTACGATGCCTTTGCCGAATTCCTGAACGAGCACGATTGCGATGTCTGGGCGCTGGACCATCGTGGCCATGGTGGCAGTGTACAAAACGGCAAACGCGGGCATTTTGCCGATCAAGACGGGTTTCGCCGGGTGGTGGCCGACCTGATGGAGCTGATCGCCTACGCCCGCCAGCAACATCCCGGTCTGCCGGTGGTGCTGTTGGGCCACAGCATGGGCTCCTTTATCGCTCGTTCTTTGCTGCTGACCCGGCCGGGCCTGATAGATGGCCTGATACTCTCGGCCACCGGTTTCAGGCAGGCGCCGCTGGCGCGCTGGATGGGCCGGATCGCCCGCTGGAAAGGCCGCCAAGGCATGGATCAGCCCTCGGCCTTCATGGGCAAGCTGGTATTTGGCACGTTCAACCTGCGCTTTCGGCCGGCACGCACGCCGTTCGACTGGCTGAGCCGCGACCCAGCCGTGGTGGATGCCTATATTGCCGACCCCATGTGTGGTTTTGATTGCAGTCCCAGGCTGTGGTCTGATCTGTTCGCCGCCATTGTCGATATGGAAAACCGGGAAGCCGGCGGCTCAACCCTGCCGGCCAAGATGTCGGTGATGCTGATGGCGGGCACCCACGATCCGGTCAGCATGGGCGGGCGCGGTTGCCGCCAGTTGTCCGAGCGCTACCTGCGCATCGGCCTGCGCGATGTAGTGGTGAACCTGTTCGACAAGGGCCGTCACGAGCTGCTGAACGAGACCAACAAGGAAGCGGTCTGGCATGGCATACGGGTATGGCTGAACCGGCGCTTTTCTCCGGCGGGGCAGGAATGAAGGATTGGCACTTTGCCAGCCTGGAAGGCGTGCCGCTGGCGCAGCTCTACCAGGCGTTTGCGGCGGCGTTTGCCGACTACCTGTTGCCCATGCAGCTGGACGAGGCAGGCCTGCACACCATGCTGCAACGGCGCGGCTATGTACCGGGCCTGTCGGGTGGGGTGTTTGCCGGTGAGCGCTTGATCGGTTTTCACTTTATCTGCCAGGGCGACTGGCAAGGCCGGCGCACGGCATACGATACCGCCAGCGGTGTGCTGCCCGAAGCGCGTGGCCAAAGGTTGAGCCAGCAGCTGTTTGCCTGGCTGGTGCCACGTTGGCGTGAGCAGGGGGTGCAACAGGCTTTGCTGGAAGTGCTGGCAGAGAACACGGCCGCCCGGCGCAGCTACGCAGCCACGGGCTTTGCCCTGAGCCGGCAGTTTGACTGCCTGCAGCTGCAGGCCCGACCCCCGCTGGCCCTGCCCGAGGCAATGACCGTGGTGGTGGATGCCAGCAATGAGTGGCCTGCAGCCAGCCTGGACTGGTTAACGGCACAGCCCGCCTGGCAGAACAGTGTGCGGGCGCTGGCCGCCAGCCCGCAGCGGTTTGAGCGGGTGGGCCTGTACCGCCAGGGCGAACTGCAAGCGCTGGCGCTGCTCAATCCCCTCAGCGGCGAGCTGCCGCTGTTCGCCGTCCACCCCAGCTATCGCTGCCAGGGATTGGGGCAGGCACTGATTGCCAGCGCGGCGGCTCGTAGCGATAAACCGTTGTATTTCAACAACCTGGATGCCGATGGCCCATCGGTGCAGTTGCTGCGCAAGCTGGGCGCTACTTCGGTCGCCCAGCAGCATGAGATGCGCTGGGATCTGGCCTAGCCTTGCCGCTTGAACAGCGCCAGTGCCAGGGCGCGCTGGGTGGCGTGGTCGACCACCGGTTCCGGGTAGTCCTGCCCCAGCCGTATGCCTGCCCCGGCCAATACCAGGGGCTTGGCTTGCCAGGGTGCGTGCAGGGCGTCGGTGGGTAGCCGGGCCAGCTCGGGCACATAGCGGCGGATAAATTTACCTTCGGGGTCGAAGCGCTCTGACTGGCTGACCGGGTTGAAGATGCGGAAATAGGGTTGGGCATCGCAGCCGGTGCTGGCGGCCCATTGCCAGCCGCCGTTATTGGCGGCCAAGTCGAAATCAATCAACTTCTCGGCAAAATAGCGCTCGCCCCAACGCCAGTCGATCAGCAGATCCTTGACCAGAAAACTGGCGGCCACCATGCGCAAGCGGTTGTGCATAAAGCCGGTCTGGTTGAGCTGGCGCATGGCGGCATCGACGATGGGGTAGCCGGTGCGGCCCTCGCACCAGGCGGCGTATAGCGCAGGGTCGTTGGGGAAGGGCAGCTGATCGTATTCGGGCTTGAAGGCGTGGCTCACTACGTCGGGGCGGTGCCACAGTATCTGCTGGTAGAAATCGCGCCAGATCAGTTCGTTCAGCCAGCACAGGCTGCCGGCGGTACCGCGTTGCCAGGCGTGGCTGGCCAGTCGCCGCACTGATACCGTGCCAAAGCGCAGGTGGACTGACAGATACGACACTCCCTTGATGCCGGGGTAGTCGCGCGCCACCTTGTAGTTGTCGATACGGTCGTGGAAATCCTCGAACAACTGTGAGGCGCCTGCTGCGCCGGTCTTGATACCTATCTGCTGCAGATTGCTGCGCTCGAATCCCAGTTGCGACAATGCCGGCAGCGGCTCGGCCGGGCAGCGGCGTAGCGACGGCAGGTAGCGGGCGACCGGGTAGGACTGCAGGTAGAAGGGATCCAGCTTTTTCAGCCAGGCATTCTTGTAGGGGGTGAACACGGTGAAGAACCGGCCCGCCTGGGTCAGCACCTCGTCACGCTCAAAGATCACCTGGTCCTTGCTGCTGTGAAAATCTATGCCGTCCGCCGCCAGGGCGACGGCCACCTTCGCATCGCGCGCCAGGGCGGCGGGTTCGTAATCGGCATTGGTGTAGACGGCCTGGGCACCCAGCTCCCGTGCCAGCCTGGGGATTTCCTCCTCGGCCACGGCATGGCGCACCAGTACATCGCTGCCCAGCGCCTGCAGCTCGGCCTTGAGGGCGGCCAGGGTTTCCCAGATGAATTCCACCCGGCGATCCTGCCTGGGCAAGGTATCCAGGATGGCGCGATCGAACACGAATACCGGCTGCACCTGCTCGGCGGCCTTGAGTGCGTGGTATAGCGCGGCCTGGTCATCCAGCCGCAGATCGCGGCGCAGCCAGAGCAGGGCAGTGGTGTAAGGCTTCATGTATTTTGTCCATGTTATGTCTTATGCAATTGTAGGGAGAATACGGCCGGCTTGCAGCGGTGTCTTGCCGTTATTTCACGTGAAACATGGCCCGCAGTGCGCAGGCTGGGGGTGCAGCGGCCACGCTGCCCAATGCGCAGGGGCGGGATTTCGAGCATGGGCTGTTTGCCGCACAGGCAAGTGTGGTGCGGGTATGCGATAATTCGCCGCATGGAAGCCATGAATCTGAGCCGCCAATTTCTTATCGCCATGCCTGCCATGGCCGACCCCATCTTCGCCAAGTCGTTGGTGTTCGTCTGCGACCATAACGACCAGGGCGCCATGGGTGTCATCGTCAATCGCCCCCTGGGCATGAATATGCGCACCCTGTTCCAGCAGGTAGACATCGAGCTGCGCCGCGAAGACGTGGCCGAGCAGGAAGTCTATTTCGGCGGGCCCGTCCAGACCGACCGGGGCTTTGTGCTGCACCAGCCGCTGGGCAACTGGCAATCCACCCTGGCGGTGGAGGATGAACTGGGCCTGACCACCTCCAAGGACGTGCTGCTGGCCATGGGCGAGGGGGGGGGGCCGGATCGCATGTTCATCTCGCTGGGCTATGCCGGCTGGGAAGCCGGCCAGTTGGAGAGCGAACTGGGCCAGAATGCCTGGCTGACAGTCGACGCCGATATCGAGGTGATCTTCGGCCTGCCGTCTGAGCAACGCTATGAGGCGGCCCTGGGTCTGCTGGGCATAGACATGGCCATGCTGTCCGACACGGCCGGCCACGCCTGAGCCCATGGCCGGCTACGTACTCGCTTTCGATTTTGGCGAAGTCCGCATCGGCGTCGCCGGCGGCAGTACCGAGCTGTGCCTGGCATCGCCGCTGACCACCATCACCGGTGCCAGCAATGACGACAAGTTTGCCGCCATCGCCAAGCTGATCGCCGAATGGCAGCCCAGCCAGCTGGTGGTGGGCCTGCCCAGCCATCTTGATGGCACTGAACACGAGATGAGCCGGCTGGCACGCACTTTCGCCAACCGACTGCATGGCCGCTTCAACCTGCCGGTGGCACTGGTGGACGAGCGCCTGACCTCGGTCGAGGCTGAGGAGCTGCTGAGCGAGGCCCAGACCTTTGGCAAGAAGCGCAAAGCCGCGCTGGACCAGGTGGCAGCCATGCGCATCCTGCAGGTGTGGTTTGATCAGCAGGGGGCCTGAATGGATGTGTTGATACGTCCCTATGTGATGGACGATGCGGCGGCCATGGGCCAGTTGCTGACGGCCCTGGACTACGCCCCGGCCGATGCCGCCACCATGCAGCGCCGGCTGGCACGCTTGGCGCAGGGCTTGCCGCATGCGGTGTTCGTGGCGGACTGGCAAGGCCGGGTGGTGGGATGGGTGCATGTGGCCCAGGTGTGCCAGACCGCCAGCGATGGCTATGCCGAGGTCTATGTGCTGACGGTAGACCCGGCGTGCCAGGGCAAGGGCGTGGGACGAAAGCTGCTGGCGCAGGTCGAACACTGGGTAGTGGCACAGCTGGGCGGCGGCCGCATCAGGCTGGGTTCCGGCGTCCACCGTACCGAGGCCCACAAGTTCTACGAGCATCTCGACTATTCCAAGCGGCGCAGTTTCGTATTCGAGAAACACAGTGCAGCGACCGTCATCTGAAAGGCATCGACCGATGTATAACCCCCAACTCAACAGCCACGGCGAGCTGATACACCTGCTCAGCACCGAATCGCTGCCAGCGCGCATCCTGCACCAGATACTGGACCGTGCTGCCGGCTATGTGGCAGCGGGCGATGCCGGCGAGAAAAAGCACAGCGACCTGGCCGGCAAGAGCGTGTTCAACCTGTTCTTCGAGAACTCCACGCGTACCCGTACCACCTTCGAGATCGCCCAGAAGCGACTCAGCGCCGATGTGCACAGCCTCAATATCCAGGCCAGCTCCACGGCCAAGGGCGAGACCCTGCTCGATACCATCCACAATCTCGAAGCCATGGGCGCCGATATGTTCGTGGTGCGGCACGCCGAATCGGGTGCGCCCTTCCTGATCGCCAAGCACGTGCGGCCGGGCGTGGCCGTGGTGAATGCCGGTGACGGCCGCCATGCCCACCCCACCCAGGCCCTGCTGGACATGTACACCATCCGCCATTTCAAGGGCGACTTCCGCAACCTTACCGTGGCCATCGTCGGCGATATCCTGCATTCGCGGGTGGCCCGCTCGCAGATCCATGCGCTGACCACCCTGGGCTGCCCCGAGGTCAGGGTGATCGGCCCGAAGACCCTGCTGCCGCGAGATGTGGAGCAGCTGGGCGTGCGGGTGTTCCACGACCTGAAGGAAGGCCTCAAGGGCGTGGATGTGGTGATTGCCCTGCGCTTGCAGAACGAGCGCATGAACGGCGCCCTGCTGCCCTCGGCCAATGAGTTCAACCAGTTCTACGGCCTCAGCCGCGAGAAGCTGGCACTGGCCCAGCCCGATGCCATCGTGATGCATCCTGGCCCCATGAACCGTGGCGTGGAGATTGATTCCGCCGTGGCGGATGGCAAGCAGAGCGTCATCCTGGATCAAGTCACTTTCGGTATCGCGGTACGCATGGCCGTGATGAGCATCTTGTCGGAGGCCCGCGCATGATTACCCTGATACAGAACGGCCGCCTGCTGGACCCGGCCAGCGGCCATGAGACGGTCGCCGACCTCTACCTGGCCGATGGCCGCATCGCCGGCATAGGCGAAGCACCGGCCGGCCATGTGGTCGACCAGACTTTGGATGTGGCAGGGTTGACTGTGATACCGGGCTTGATCGACCTGGCTGCCCGCCTGGGCGAGCCGGGGGGCGAGCACAAGAACAAGCTGCAGAGCGAGCTGCGTGCCGCCGTGGCCGGTGGGGTCACCACGCTGTGCGCCATGCCCGATACCCATCCGGCGCTGGATGAGCCCGGCCTGGTGCAGATGCTGCGTCAGCGGGCCGATGGCCTGGGCCTGGCCAAGGTGCTGCCGCTGGGCGCGCTGACCCGGGGCCTGGACGGCACGGAGCTGACCGAGTTTGCCAAGCTGCGCGATGCCGGCTGCGTTTCATTCAGCCAGGCCGATGCGCCCCTGGCCGATACCCGCGTGCTCTACCGTGCCATGCAGTATGCCGCCACCTATGGCATCACCCTGCGCCTGCGGCCGCAGGATGTGCGGCTGGCGTCCGGCGGGGTGGCCCATGATGGCCAGGTCGCTACCCGGCTGGGCCTGCCGGCCATTCCTTCGGTGGCCGAGACGGTCGCCATTTCCACCATCGTGATCCTGATGAAGGACAGCGGCGCCAGCGTGCACCTGGAGCGGGTGTCCACCCGCGAAGGCCTGGAGATGATCGCCGCCGCCCGTAACTATGGCCTCAAGCTGACGGCCGATGTCAGCATCAACCATGTGCATCTGGCCGATATCGATATCGGTTACTTCGACAGCAATATGCGTTTGAGTCCGCCCCTGCGCGGGGTGACCGACCGCGATGCCATCCAGCATGCCCTGCTGGACGGCACCATCAGCGCCATCTGCTCTGACCACAGCCCGGTGGGTAACGACGACAAGCTGCTGCCGTTTGGCGAGGCCAAGCCCGGTGCCAGCGGGCTGGAGCTGCTGTTGCCGCTGGTGCTGGCCTGGGCCGAGCAAAAGCGGGTGCCGTTGGCGCAGGCGCTGGCCCGCATCACCAGTGGCCCGGCCGAATTGCTGGGCCTGGAGTCTGGCCGTATTGCCGTGGGCGCGCCGGCTGACCTGTGCCTGTATGATCCGCATGCAACATGGCGTGTCATGCCGGAAACGCTGCTCAGCAGTGGCAAGCACACACCGTTTGTCGGGATGGAGATGCGTGGTAGAGTCCGCCATACCCTGGTCGGTGGCCGACTGGCCTATACCGAACCGGGCGCAGCGTGAAACGCACGCCAAGCTTCCAACAGGGTCCATGGACCCCGACCCAAGCACGACCAGAACCCCTGAATCAGTGAGGAACACGCCATGTCCGATATCGATGCAAACTTCAAGCAAGCCGCCGAAGACGTCACCAAGCTCTCCGAAGCCCCTGACAATTCGGTCAAGCTCAAGCTGTACGCCCTGTTCAAGCAAGCCAGCGAAGGCGATGTGAAGGGCGACAAGCCTTCCATGTTCGACTTTGTCGGCGCGGCCAAGTACAACGCCTGGGCTGAACTGGCCGGCACCGAGCAAGACGCTGCCAAGCAAAAGTACATCGACCTGGTCGAAGCACTGAAGGCCAAGGAATAAGCATCCCTTGGTGCTGTCGCAACAAGGCCGCCCACAGGGCGGCCTTGTTGTTTCTGGAAGTCCCCTACTGGCCATGCCGGTCCATCAAGGCGGGAACGCATCCGGATTATTGCTGGGGTAGGCCAGGAATAGCCGCTTGAGCTCACCCGATTGCTTGAGCTTGGCCAGCTCGGTATCAAAGCGGGCCTTGAGCTGCGCGCCCCGGGGCTTACCCACAAAGCCGAAGTACAGGGGCTTGGTCAGCACCGCCGGCTTGATCACGATACCGGCCTGACTGGGTAGCTTGGCCAGCAGCGGCTTCATCTCGGCCTCGTAGTCGAGCACCACATCCAGCCGGTTGGCGGCCAGCATCTCCAGCATGGAGGACAGCGAAATCTTCTCCTGGTAGTCCATGCGTACATCCGGCGCGTATTCGGTAAAGGCATAGCCTATCTGCGCGCCCACCCGCATGCCGGTCAGCGAGGTCTTGCCCTGCCAGGCAGGAAACCGGCTGCCCTGTACGGCGGCATCCACGACATCCATATCGGTCATCTGGGCAGACAGCAGTATCTTGTTGGCTTGTAGGTTGTTGGTGCTGGGCAGGATGTCGGCCGAACCGGCATCCAGCATCATGCGAGCCCTTTCATACGGTACGAAGCGGATCTTCAGCTGGTAGGCCGGTGCCGGGTAGATCTTGCGCAACAGATCCAGGTAGTAGCCCTTGCCACTGGATTCGGCGTAGCCCAGGTACTCTGCGGTGGCAATGTGCAGCGTCTCGGCCGCCTGGGCTGTCAGGCCGGACAGCATGAGCAGCAGGGGGGCAAGGCGCATGAGGTAGACTCCGGTTGGTGATGGCCCTACCGGCATAGCAGGTTTGTCTATCCGCTGCTGTCTATAGTCAGGCTGGCCGGGTAAAGCCGTTTTTAGCTACCCTCATTTGTCCAGGCCCCCTGCATCGTGCCATCATCCGCCCGCCCGAATCCTCTTAGCCGTAAGCACCATGACTGATATCCCAGACCTGCCACTCGATGAACCCGAAGACGAACTGCCCGAGCCAGTCGCTGCGGAGCCCGGCAGCAATGATCTGCCGCCACCACCTAGCCTGACCGACTTTGCCGGCGCCGACAGTGTGCCGCTGGGGCGCTATGCCGAGCGGGCCTACCTGGAATATGCCGTCTCGGTGGTAAAGGGACGTGCCCTGCCAGATGTCTGTGACGGGCAGAAGCCGGTGCAGCGCCGCATCCTCTATGCCATGCACGAGATGGGCCTGGGCGCTACGGCCAAGCCGGTGAAATCGGCCCGCGTGGTGGGTGAGGTGCTGGGTAAGTACCATCCGCACGGCGATACCTCGGCCTATGACGCCATGGTGCGGCTGGCGCAGAACTTCTCTCTGCGCTACCCGCTGGTGGACGGCCAGGGTAACTTCGGCTCGCGCGATGGCGACGGTGCTGCGGCCATGCGCTACACCGAAGCGCGTTTGACCAAGATCGCCGAGCTGCTGCTGTCCGAAATCGATATGGGTACTGCCGACTTCGTACCCAACTACGACGGTGCGTTCGAGGAGCCCAAGCTGCTGCCGGCCCGCCTGCCCATGTTGCTGCTGAACGGCGCATCGGGCATCGCGGTGGGCATGGCTACCGAAATGCCGCCGCACAATCTGCGCGAGGTGGCCGATGCGGCGGTGGCGCTGATACAGCGGCCGCAGATCAGCCTGGACGAGCTGCTGGACCATATCCAGGGCCCGGATTTTCCTGGTGGCGGCCAGATCATCTCCAGCCGCGAGCAGATACGCACGGCCTATGAGGGCGGCCGTGGCAGCCTGGCGGTGCGGGCACGCTGGAAGATAGAGGAACTGGCACGCGGCCAGTGGCAGCTGGTCGTGACCGAGCTGCCGCCCAATACCTCGTCGCAGCGGGTGCTGGAAGAGATAGAGGACCTGACCAACCCCAAGATCAAGAAGGGTAAGAAGGCGCTGACCCAGGAGCAGGTGCAGCTCAAGCAATTGCTGCTGAGCCAGCTCGATACCGTGCGCGATGAATCGGGCAAGGACGTGGCGGTGCGGCTGGTGTTCGAGCCCAAGTCGCGGACCCAGAGCCCGGATGAGTTTGCCAACATGCTGCTGACCCACACCAGCCTGGAGGGCAGCTCGTCCATCAACCTGGTGGCCATAGGCATTGATGGCCGGCCGCAGCAGAAATCGCTGAAGCAGCTGCTGGCGGAGTGGGTGCAGTACCGCTTTGCCACCGTGCGCCGCCGCACCGCGCACCGCTTGGGCCAGGTGGATGACCGCATCCATATCCTGGAAGGCCGCATGGTGGTCTACCTCAATATCGACGAGGTGATACGCATCATCCGCGAGAGCGATGAACCCAAGTCGGCCCTGATGCAGGCCTTCCAGCTCAGCGAGCGGCAGGCCGACGATATCCTGGAAATCCGCCTGCGCCAGCTGGCCCGGCTTGAAGGTATCAAGATCGAGCAGGAGCTGGCCAAGCTGCGTGACGAGAAGGCTGGCCTGGAGCATCTGCTGGGCAATGAAGCGGCCATGCAGAAGCTGATCGTCAAGGAGATACGCGATGACGCCAAGGCTTTTGGCGACGACCGCCGTACCTTGATCGAAGCCACCGAAAAGGCCAGCATCACCGTGGCCGTGGTGGATGAGCCCTTGACGGTCATCATCTCGCAAAAGGGTTGGATACGCAGCCGCAACGGCCATGGCATCGAGACCCAGAACCTGACCTTCAAGGAAGGCGACAGCCTGCTGGCGGCACTGGAGTGCCGCTCGGTTGATACCGTGGCGCTGTTTGGCTCGGATGGCCGGGTCTACAACCTGCTGGCGGGCAATCTGCCGGGCGGGCGCGGTGACGGGGTGCCGGTGGCCTCGGTGATCGACCTGGCCGCCAAGAGCCGTATCGTGCAGTTGCTGACGGCGCGGCCGGAGCAGGCCTTGCTGATTGCAGGTGCCAACGGCTATGCCTTCCACTGCGAGTTCAAGGATCTGCTGACCCGGCAGAAGGCCGGCAAGGCCTTCCTGTCGCTGGATGAAGGGGAAGAGCTGCTGAAGATCGCCACCTTCAGCCCGGCCGAGGGCAACCTGGTCTGCTGCCTGTCGGCATCGACTCGCCTGCATGCCTTCCCCCTGGCTGAGCTGAAGGCGCTGTCGGGCGGCGGGCGCGGCATGATTGCCATGGCGCTGGACGAGGGCGACAGCCTGGCGGCCATCACCATCAGCGATGGCAAGAGCCTGACGCTGAACGGCACCGGCCGTGGCGGCAAGAGTATGAGCCTGACCTTTGATGCCAACGACCTGGCGCCCTATGTGGGCAAGCGGGCCAAGAAGGGCAAGCCCTTGGTGGGTGGGCTGAAGCTGGCTGGGTTCTAGCAGGGGCGGACATTTGCATTTGTGGATGATTAGTAACATACTAATCAGTATGCTAACTAGGAGACCGCCATGCAAATGCCCGCAGCCTTGATTGCCCTTGCCCTGATTACCCCGGTACTGGCCGAAGAAGTGCGCGGCAGCGGCCGCGTGGTGGAGCAGCTACGGCCGGTGACCGACTTCCAGTCCATCCGCAGCGATGGCGTCTGGATACTTGATGTGAAGGTCGGCCCGGCGCCCTCGGTCAAGGTCAAGGCCGACGACAACCTGCAGCCGCTGATCGAGACCGTGGTGCAAAACAAGCAGCTGCATATCCGTTTCAAGGATGGCAAGCAGACCGTGCATCTGAAGGATGACAGCAAGCTGCGCATCGAGGTGACGGTACCCAAGTTGACGGCTTACAGCCATGAAGGTGCTGGCAAGACGATATTCCACGATATCAATAGCGAGCAGTTCAGCCTGGATTACGAAGGGGCTGGCCTGGTTACCGCTACCGGCCGGGTAGGCAAGCTGTCCGTGCAGGCGGCTGGTGCCGGCGCGCTGGACCTGGATGCCCTCAAGGCCCGCGATGTCAGCGTCAGCCTGGAAGGCGTGGGGGCCATCAGCGTCTATGCCAGCGAGTCGCTGACGGCTGCCGTCGATGGCATCGGTTCGCTGACCTACTACGGCAAGCCTGCCAAGGTCAGCAAGACGGTGTCTGGCATAGGCAGCGTCAGCGCGGGCAACTGAGGCCTGTGAAGCACAGGGGGCCGATCGCCGGGGATGTTGCGGCATCGGCAACGGTATGAAACGGGATAAGCTGCCCTGACGCGCAGGCAAGCTTCGCGTGGAGCGGAATTTCTGAGATAATTCAGCCAGTTGCAATACGGCATGGGCGGCCGCCCATGCCGTTGGCTTTTCTGGGTACAGGATGTCTAGCTCCCTACGCATTACCGAAATCTTCTACTCGCTGCAGGGCGAAACCAGCCGCTTGGGCCTGCCCACGGTCTTTGTGCGCCTGACCGGCTGCCCCTTGCGCTGTGGCTACTGCGATAGCGCCTATGCCTTCCATGGCGGCAAGCGCATGAGCCTGGCCGCCATACTGGAAGAAGTGGCGCAGCACGGCACGCCTTATGTCTGCGTCACCGGGGGCGAGCCCTTGGCCCAGGCTGGCTGCCACGCGCTGCTGACGCAGCTGTGCGATGCCGGTTTTTCGGTCAGCCTGGAAACTAGCGGCCACCTGCCGATAGAAACAGTGGACCCGCGCGTGTCGCGCATTGTTGATATCAAGACCCCAGGCTCGGGTGAAGTGGAAAAGAACCTGTGGACCAATCTGCAGCACCTGACCGCACGCGATGAACTCAAGCTGGTGCTGGTGCACCGGCACGACTACGAATGGGCGCGGGATCTGCTGCAGGACAACCAGTTGTCTACGCTGTGCCCGGTGATTTTCAGCCCGGTATGGGAATCGCTGCCGCCCAAGGACCTGGCCGAGTGGGTGCTGGCAGACAAGCTGCCAGTCAGGGTGCAGGTGCAGCTGCACAAGATATTGTGGGGCGACAAGCCGGGGGTATAGCGTGTTGGTCAGCCTGCAGGCGGCACAAGCCGCCGACATGCCGCTGGTACTGGCGATGCTGCACGCGCTGGGCAAGAGCGAAGGGGTGGCCCAGGTGGCCACCACGGCCGAGCAATTACAACTGGCCTGCCTGGGCGACGCACCTGCGGCATACTGCCGCTTGATCATGCGCGGGGAGGCGGTAGCCGGTTTCCTTATCTATTCATGGGAATGGGGCACCTTTACCGGCCAGCGCGAGCTATACATGCAGGCGCTGTATATCGCCCCGGCGCACCGGCGCCAGGGTGTGGCGCGGGCCGCCATGGCGGCCCTGGCCCAGATTGCGCTGGCGGCAGCCTGTACCCGCATGGAATGGCTGGTGGTGCACGACAATGCCATGAGCAATGGTTTTTACGATAGCTGCGGCGCCGTGCGGGCAACGCATATGGCGGTACGCCGCTTGCTGCAACCAGCCTTGGGCCAGCTCGCCAGCGAGGCGGCACACGCCAATTGATAGAGGGGAGCTTCTGGAAGCCCCCATAACTGGATACAACGGGACACACCATGCAGAAAAAAGCCGTCATCCTGCTCTCGGGCGGACTGGACTCCGCCACCGTACTGGCCTTGGCGCAGAACCAGGGCTATGAGTGCTATTGCCTGAGCTTTGACTACGGCCAGCGCCACAATGCCGAACTGGCAGCCGCCCGGCGCGTCGCCCTGGGTCTGGGCGCCAAGGAACACCGTATTGCCACCATAGACCTGGCCGCCTTCGGCGGCTCTGCCCTGACCGACGCCGCCATCGATGTGCCGGTGGATGGGGTGAAGGAGGGCGAGATACCGGTGACCTATGTGCCAGCCCGCAATACCATCATGCTGTCCTTTGCCCTGGGCTGGGCCGAGGTGCTGGGCGCCAATGACATCTTTATCGGCGTCAACGCGGTGGACTACTCCGGCTACCCCGATTGCCGTCCTGAATTCATCTCGGCCTTCGAGATGATGGCCAACCTTGCCACCAAGGTTGGGGTGGAAGGGGCGACACTCAGCATACGCACCCCCCTGATCAAGCTGACCAAGGCCGAGATCATCAAGACCGGCGTGGCCCTGGGCGTGCACTATGCGCTGACCGTCTCCTGCTACAAGGCCGACCTGCAAGGCCGCGCCTGCGGCGCCTGCGATGCCTGCCGCCTGCGCCGTGCCGGCTTCGAGGCGGCCGGTGTGGCCGACCCGACGCCCTATGTCTGATGGCCCTGGGCTGCGACATTGTGCCGCAGCCCGGCAGCCCGCCCAGGCAGCTAAGCTATCCCCTTCACCAAGCCCGAGACCCCCATGAAATACGCCCTGATCACCAGCCTGCTCCTGGCTGCAAGCGCCACCCTGGCAGCCGATATCACCGTCAAGCATGCCTGGGCGCGCGCCACGGTGCCGGGCCAGCCGGTTTCGGGGGCCTTCCTGGAGATCACCGCCGGCAAGGCCGCCGTGTTGACCGGAGCCAGCAGCCCGGCTGCCGCCATGGTGGAAGTGCACGAAATGAAGATGGAAGGCGGCGTGATGAAGATGCGCCAGCTGGACAAACTACCCCTGCCCGCCGGCCAGACCGTGGCACTCAAGCCCGGTAGCTACCACCTGATGTTGATGCAGCTGAAGGCGCCGCTCAAGGTGGGCGAGCAGCTGCCGCTGGTGCTCCACGTGGAACAGGATGGCAAGGCTATCAAGCTCGATACCACGGCAGAAGTGCGCGGCCTGGCTGGGAATTAGTAGGCTCACTGGCTGCGCTGCCGTCTAGCGCCAGGGTTACCCTGGCGCCTGTTCGGCCCGTTCCAACCGGCTATGACTTGCGTGCATGAAAGGCTCTCACTCCCTGGGCACGTACTGCAGCAACCAGTCTATGGCATCGGCTTCCCGGTCGAAGGCGCGGCAGGGGTAGGGCGGCCGGCGATAGGTCAGGTAGAGCTTGGCGGCGATGCGGGCAATGGTGGTGGGCTGCATCAGTGCGACAGCCGTGGTGACGGCCATCACCTCGGGGGTGGCGGCATAGTCCTCTGCTTCGGCAGTAGACGTGACCATGCCCTGGCCTTTGACCAGTACCGGGCGCGGCACGGTGGAGATCGCGACGTGCTGGCGCAAGGCTGACTGTATGGCTTCCAGGTCTATACGGGGATTACGCCCGTAATCCAGCCGCAGGATGCCATCCTCCCCCAGCCAGACGTAGGGGTATGGTGCTTCTTGCATCCCATCATTCAAGGCCAAGCTGTGAGGGAATGCCACCCCGCCTTGGCGGTGGGTGGAATATTCACTGCAAAATGGCAGAAAGCCACGCTAGGCTCCCCGCCAACGCCACCACAGGCGCAGCCCCAAGAGCAGGCCCAGGACGACCGCGTAGATCAGCGGCTGGGTCAGGTCTTTCTTGACCAGCCACCAGTAGTGCAGCACGCCCAGCAAGGCGATGCCATAGACCAGCTTGTGCAAGCGCCCCCAGTTGCGCTTCAGCCGTCGCATCATGGCATCGGTGGACGTAAGCGCCAGTGGTATCAACAGCACGAAAGCGGCAAAACCGACGGTGATAAAGGGCCGTTTGGCGATATCACGGATGATGGCGGCCACATCAAAGAACTGGTCCAGCCACAGATAGGTGGTGAAGTGCAGGCTGGCGTAAACGAAGGCATACAGGCCCAGCATGCGCCGCAGCCTGATCAGCTGGGTGTAACCACTCAGCCGCCGCAACGGGGTGATGGCCAGGGTCAGCAGCAGGAACACCAGTGTCCAGGTGCCAGTGGAGCGGGTAATGAACTCGATGGGGTTGACAGCCTCGCCACTGAGCACGATATAGGCCGCTCTGCCCAGCGGCAGCAGGCAGAGGAGGAAGACCATGGTCTTGATAAGACCGATAGAAAGGGCGCCGGGCAGTGGTTTCATGGCTAGGGTAGACCAGGTTGATGGAAGGCTGGGTATGACTGTGGTGGTGCTGTTAGGCAGCTTGCGCCATGTATCCGGGGCCAGACACCAAGTCTAGCGGCGGCGTGGGCGGGAGGTGTGGGACAAATCAGGGAAGCGCCCAACGTATCCGGCTGCCCCGACCTATAGCGCCAGGGCTTCCCTGGCGCCTGCACAATCCGTCATCAGCTATTGGTGTCCTGAATTCAAAACAGGCTGAGTTCATATCGAGCGTCAGCGAAGCTCCCGCGCGGCGGCGCGGGCGGGGGGTGTGGAATAAATCAGGGAAGCGCCCAACGTATCCGGCTGCCCCGACCTATAGCGCCAGGGTTTCCCTGGCGCCTGCACAATCCGTCTCAGCTATTGATGCCCTGAGTTCACTACAGGCGCTTAGTCGCTTGTAGTGTGCCGTCATGACGGCATAATCGGAGTTTTGTTCCACCAACCCTAAGCCGAGTCTTCGCCATGCAGAGCTGCATTGCCACCGCCAACCGCCTTGTCGTCAAAGTGGGCTCCAGTCTTGTCACCAACGATGGCCGTGGCCTGGACCATGCCGCCCTGGGCCGCTGGGCCGCCGAAATGGCCGCCCTGACCCGCATGGGCAAGCAGGTGGTACTGGTCAGTTCCGGTGCCATTGCCGAGGGCGTGGCCCGGCTGGGCTGGCCCCGTCGCCCCAGCGCCCTGCATGAGCTGCAAGCCGCAGCGGCGGTAGGGCAGATGGGGCTGGTCGAGGCCTACGAGCGCTGTTTCAAGGCGCACGGGCTCAAGACGGCGCAGATATTGCTGACCCATGAAGACCTGGCCGACCGTACCCGCTACCTGAACGCCCGCTCCACCTTGCTGACCTTGCTGGGCCTGGGGGTCATCCCCATCATCAACGAGAACGACACCGTCTCCACCGACGAGATCAAGGTGGGCGACAACGACACCCTGGGGGCGCTGGTCACCAACCTGATCGATGCCGATGCGCTGATCATTCTGACCGACCAGCGTGGTCTGTATAGCGCCGACCCACGCAAGCACCCCGATGCCCGTTTCATCGACGAGTACGAGGCCGGCCAGCCCGAGCTGGAAGCCATGGCCGGCGGCGCCGGCAGCAGCGTGGGCACGGGTGGCATGTACACCAAGATCATTGCAGCCAAGCGTGCGGCCCGCAGCGGTGCCAGCACGGTGATTGCCAGCGGCCGCGAAGACCAGGTGCTGGGTCGCCTGGCCCAAGGCGAGGCCATAGGCACCCAGCTGACGGCCCGCACCACCCGCCTGGCTGCCCGCAAGCAATGGCTTGCCGATCACCTGCAGGTGCGCGGCACCCTGCAGCTTGATGCCGGTGCGGTGCGCGCCGTGGCGCAGCAAGGCACCAGCCTGTTGCCCATAGGCGTGGCCAGCATAGAAGGCGATTTCCTGCGCGGCGAGATGGTGCGCTGCGTCGGCCCCGACGGCAGCGAAATGGCCCGCGGCCTGTGCAACTACGATGCTGCCGATGCCCGCCGCATCGTCCGCCTGCCCACCAGCCAGATCGAGGCGGTGCTGGGCTTTGTCGATGAACCTGAACTGATACACCGCGACAATATGGTGGTGCTGTAGATGCTGGCGGATGCAGCGTTGATACGGCCAGCCAGCCTGGCCGACTGCCGCCGTATCGCCGAGATACAGGTGCAGTCATGGCAGGCCACCTACGCCGGCCTGTTGCCGGCCGAGGCCTTGGCCGCGCTGTCGGTAGACCAACGCGAGGCCCGCTGGCAGACCCTGCTGCCGCAAGGCGATTCCACCACCCTGGTGCTGGAGCAGGCTGGGCAGCTGGTGGGCTGGCTGTCCTATGGCCCCTGCCGCGATGCCGGCGCCGCCGCCAGCGAAGGCGAAGTCTGGGCCATCTATCTGGACCCGGCCTGGGTAGGCCGGGGGCTGGGGCGGCAGCTATGGCAGGCCGGTGTGGCGGGTTTGCGGGCCGCAGGCCATACCCGCATCAGCGTGCGGGTGGCGGTCGGCAATGGTGGTGCGGTGGATTTCTACCGCGCCATGGGCCTGGCGGCCGAGATCGACAGCCTGCAGCCGGATGTGATGGCCGGCCACCCCGTCCAGGTGTTGCGCCTGTCCGGCACCATGAATGCCGCGCCGCCCGATGCGGCCGCCGAGATTGCCGCCATCCTGGGATTCTGGTTTGCTGATGCCGATGCCCCCCGACCGGCCTGGTTCCAGCGCGACGCCGCTTTCGACGGCGCCATCATCGAGCGCTTCGGTGCGCTGATCACGGCCGCCCAGGCCGGCGGCCTGCAACGCTGGCGGGCCAGCCCACAGGGGCTGCTGGCCTATCTGCTACTGCTGGACCAGTTCTGCCGCAATGCCTTCCGCCAGCAGCCACGCGCCTTCCTGGCCGACCCGCTGGCACTGGCGGCAGCGCAACAGGCGGTAGCCCAGGGCCTGGACCAGCAGCTCAGCCCCCTGCAGCGGATATTCGTCTACCTGCCCTTCGAGCATGCCGAACCCCTGGCCATGCAGGACCAGGCCGTTGCCCTGTTCGGGGCACTGGCGGCCGGCCAGCCCTCGCTGTCGCCCTACCTGGACTACGCCCACCGCCACCGCGAGGTGATCCAGCGCTTTGGCCGCTTCCCCCACCGCAACAGCGTGCTGGGACGGCCATCGAGCGAGGCGGAGATCGCCTATCTGGCGGAGCCGGGTAGCGGTTTCTGATCATCGCACCAGGGTTTCCCGAACAAGGCGTAGTTGCTAGGCCAGCAATGCCTGATCTTCGTCAGCCCAAGGCGACCGCACGTCGCGCCACTCCCTGGACCCATTACCGCAGGGGTGGTGAAAGGCGCCCGCGAGTAGCTACAGTAGCTATTCATTTATCTATTCACTGGCTTATTCATGGTCATGGCTCGCCAATCCGACGCTGTCCGCCAGTTGCTCGCTCGAGGCCCGCTGACGTCGCGGCAACTTGTTGAAAATACAGGGAGTAGCCAGCCTACGGTGTCGCGTGCGCTGGCCAGGCTGGGTGATGAAGTGGTGCGAATCGGGGCTGGTCCGGCTATTCGTTATGCCCTGCGGGATACGACGCGTGGTTTTGCCTCAGCCCCGATTTTCAGCGTTAACGAGCAGGGCCTGACTCGGGAGCTGGGTGTGCTCCTACCTGTCCGGCCGGAAGGATTTGTC
This sequence comes from Chitinimonas sp. JJ19, assembly GCF_036961565.1. NCBI lineage: Bacteria > Pseudomonadati > Pseudomonadota > Betaproteobacteria > Neisseriales > Chitinibacteraceae > Chitinimonas > Chitinimonas sp. JJ19. Next base: position 302 of record NZ_JBAMDD010000017.1, on the reverse strand, counting down.
ATGGCCCAGGCCGATGGCGATACACCGGCATGTAGACGAAGCCGCATCCCGCATCGCCCGGTTGGGGTAATGCCTGGCAGACGGCTGACCAGGGTCATACGCGCAGGCATCACTCAGATGCCATGCGAGGTCCCATAGTCTCTGCAAGATCAGCCCTACCCAGGTGGGACGCGGCACTGAGAGGTGCTTGTCCCTTGCGTGCCGAGTCCAGCCTAGCATACCAAGCCTAACGCGGTGAGTAGGGTCGCCGGACGCTATGGCTCAAGCTCGCCTTTAGAGCCTGTTCAAAGTCTTTTCGCCGT
>NZ_JBAMDD010000016.1:0-98407 GCF_036961565.1 Chitinimonas sp. JJ19 | reverse complement strand
GGCGAGGTCATCACCCCAGTCCTACACGCCATGCAGGCTGCACTACCGTAGGCAAGGTAACCGGGCTGAACGCCCGGCTACCTCGCCCTGCTTACAGCGTCCAGGAACCTTTCACGAACAACTCGTTCTGCTTGCGCTTGCCGCCGTCATCGCGGTTATCTGCCAGGGTGGCGCCCACATATACCGCCTTGCCCAGACCTTGCTGATGGGTATACACCAGCGACCAAGTATTGCGCGTGTCATCGCGGTTCACCGCACCCGTATAGGCGAGGGGATTACGCTCGACCTTGGCATGCTGCCAGATAAATCGGGCCGTATCGCGGGCAGTGAAGTGCCAGATCGAATTCCACTGGTAAGCCAATTCGGAGTAAGCCCTTTCCTTGGTGACCGGGCCGCCATCAACCCAAACCTTGTCCAGCACCTGCTCCACTTCCAGCCGTTCATGCAGGCGCATACGGGCGAATAGCGAGACATACCCACCCTTGCCTACCCGGCTGTTCTCGTAATCAATCTGGTCCCCTAGTTGCACTGTGGCGGTCAGCCGGTTCAACAGCTTGGACGGCGCACCATCTGCAAACAGATGCACATAATCACGCTTGAGCAAGGGGCCTCCTGCCTCCAGCCGAGTTTGCTGATTGGGCCGCCACTCCAGGTTGTAGAAGCTGTCATACGGCCCTGCCAGGAAAAGGCCAGGACGCAGCGTGCTGAACACCTTCTCCCCCTCCCTATCCTCTACATACTCGGTGTTCAGATACGGGTTGGTTTCACGCCAGGCACCGGCATGCTCGAATATCAGGTTCATCTCGCTATAAAAGCTGCGTACCCCAGTCTGGGTGATGAAACCATTGTCCGCCCGAAAGTCGCGCCCGATATCGCGTACCTGTGCGTAGAGACTCCAAGCGGCAGTCCGGTTATTGATGTCAGCGTAGAAGGAATGACCGTCGCGCTTGTCACCACGCATCAGGGCATCCGCAGCACTGTCATACAAGGCCGTCGTCTGGCTGGCCAACAATTGTGTGCGCACGCGTGTCGTGTCATCGACCTGCCAGGCCAAATCTCCACCTACCACCCGGTTATAGCCCCGGCCATGTTCCAGGCTGCGATCGGTAAACACGCCGCCCAACTGGGCACTACCCAGCCGCAGGCTGCCACGGGCAATGGTCGCCTGTGACTTGAAGCTTTGCTGGGCATAACCATTACCATACGCGCCCGGCACCACCACCAACCCGCCACCGTCATCACGGGTCGTCAGTACCGTCGCATCGGCAGACTCCCCACGCCAGGTGGCACGGGCGCCCCAAGCCGGGTCGGTAATGGCTCGGCTATGAATGGCGCGCGTGGGTCCTTGCAGCAGGTCGGCCCCCTCTAGAAAGAATGGCCGCTTCTCCGGCAAAAAGACGGCAAAACGGCTGTTGCCCGCCAGCACCGGCGCATCGAGTTCCACCTGGGAGAAATCCGGGTTCAGTGTCAGATCCAGCACCCAATCCGGCCGTGGCCGCAGCTTGATGTCCACTGCCAGATCCACTTCGTTCTTGTGCGTCTTGCTGCCATTGGCGTGGGTCTTCTCGGCCCGGCTGGCCAGTATCTGCGGTGTAATGCTCCAGTTCATGGCTTGCTGGGGCGGTGTCATGCCCGTCAATGGCATGCTGTAGCACAGGAAGCAATTGGTATCACCAGGCGCCTCTCCGCTGGTTAGCCGATAGCGGTCACCGCGCGTCAGGCTACGCAACACCATAACCTTCCAATCCTTGCTGCCGCCGTTGTAAGCCAGTGCCGAGAAAGGTATCCGCAGCTCCGCCGTCCAACCGGTATCGGTGCGGCTGGCAGCGGCCTCGAAATCGTAGTCGGGTGAAAAATCCTCGCCCCCCGTATCGGTAAACATGCCGTCACCCACAGCCCCTCGCGGATTCACCCGAAAGAACTGTGCGGCCTTGCCATCGCCGGCCGGGTCCAGATAGAAAACAAAGAAGTCCTGATCACCCAGTACCTTGTCCCGGCGGCTGAAAGGCTCTCGCACCTCCTGCGGCTTAGGGTCTATCGCTTCCAGCGCCACATAGAGATACTGCTTGTCATAGGCAATCCGCATGGCCGTGGGCTGTTCGGCCGGACGCTTGTCACGCGGTGTGTGCTCATAAAAGGTGTCGTAACGCTGGGTAGTCTGCCAGGCTGCATCATCAAGCTTACCGTCCAGCTTGATGCCTTGCTGTGCACCCAGTTGCAATGCGTTGATGGCCGCCTGGCCAGGTAGGGCAAATGCCAGGGCAAGGGCATAGGCGAGCTTGTGCATGGAACTCCCGAATATTGTTTATACCGTTGGAAGCGCGACAATACCGATCACCTTGAAAAGCATCGCCGCCGAGGCGACAAAGCGCAATCGGCGGCGACAACCGGGCAATCCGGGCGATGGGCTGCAAGGCACTGGTGCACATTGCCGCCCCAACAGATCAGCTAATCAATCACGGAAGTTCTGGTACTGCAGCGGAAACTCCTCAATCGACTTGCGAACCAGCGCAATGGTGTCCTGCAGCAAGTCCCGCTTGGCTCCACTCACCCGCACGGCATCACCCTGTATGCTGGCCTGTACCTTGATCTTGGAGTCCTTGATCACCCTGACGATCTTCTTGGCCAATTCAGTCTCGATACCTACCTTGACGGTAATGACCTGCTTGACCTTGTTGCCGCTGATCTTATCTATCTTGGCTTCGTCCAGGCAGCGCACATCTACATTGCGCTTGGCCAGCTTGGCCAACAGAATTTCCTTGACCTGCTCCAGCTGGAAATCATTGTCGGCAAACACCGTCAGCGTCTTCTCAGCCTGATCGATGCGGGCATCCGAGCCCTTGAAGTCAAAGCGATTGCCGACTTCCTTGTTGGCCTGCTCCACGGCATTCTTCACTTCTACTTCGTTGACCTCAGACACAATGTCGAAAGACGGCATAATTCGCTCTCCATAAGACCGGCAGGCAGTATTCGCGCAAGACCTGAATACTTGGCAAGCTGGCGCTGGTTACCAATAAAAAACTGATTTTACCCGAGCACGCCATGAATACACCTGTCCAGCTTGATGATTTCACCCGCCAGACCGCCAGCCAGGTGGTCTACCAGATATTCCCGGAGCGCTTTGCCATAGGCAATGGCCTCAACAGCGCCGACAAACTGGCTCAGGCGGCCTACGACATCCCCGGCGCAGTCAAGCGCGGCTGGGATGAGTCCACGCTCAACCAGCCATGGGGACAGCAGTTCTACGGTGGCGACCTCGATGGCATCACCGATAAGTTGGACTACCTGGCCGACCTGGGCATTACCGGTGTCTACCTCACCCCCGTCTTCAGTGCCCCCAGCAATCACAAATACGATGCCACCGACTTTTTCAGCATCGACCCCATGTTTGGTGGCGAAGCCGCCCTACAGCGCCTGATCAAGGCATTGCATCAGCGTGGCATGAAGCTGACGCTGGACGCCGTGCTCAACCATGTTTCCGACCAGCATCCCTGGTTCCTGGCCGCCCAGGCGGGCGACCCAGAGAAGCGCGACTGGTTTACCTTCCGCGCTGATGGCAGCTACCTGTGCTGGCAGGACTACGGCCTGATGCCTGAGCTCAACCTGGCCAACCCGGCAGTGCGCGATGTGCTGTATCGCCAACCCCGTAGCCTGGTACAGCACTGGCTGGGCCAGGGGGTAGACAACTGGCGCTTTGACGTCGCCCAGGATGTCGGCATCCCCGTTGCCAAGGAAATGGCGGCCTGCGTGGCAGAACACTACCCGCAGGCCAGCCTGCTGGGCGAACTCAATGGCTACTCCGCCAGTTGGTTCCAGGCGGGCGGCGGCTTCCACGGCATGATGAATTATTGGTATCGCACCGCCATACTGGCATGGCTAGCGGGCGAGATCGACGCAATACAAATGAACCGCGCCGTCGCGGATGCCCGCGAGGGCTACGGCCTGAAGGGCTTGCTGTGCTCGTGGAACATGCTGTCCAGCCACGACACGCCAAGGCTGATCACCACCGTTGGCAGCATAGAGAAAGCCCGCGTGGCGCTATTGATGCAATTGACACTGCCCGGTGTGCCCTTGATCTACTACGGCGAAGAAATCGGCATGGAAGGGGGCGCAGACCCAGATTGCCGCCGCCCCATGCGTTGGGACGAGTGTGAGTGGAACCCATCCCAGCGCGCCTGGGTCAAGCAGCTAATCAGCATACGCCAAGCCAATCCAGCCCTGCAGTATGGCGATGTCACCGTACTGGGCGATCGCCTGCCCGGCAATGCCCTGGTGTTCCTGCGCCATACCGAGGTGCCCGGCCAGGCCGCCCTGGTGATTGTGAATCTGTCCGACAAGCCGTTGCAGACCCGACTGCTGCTGCCGTATTCGCACTGGTACGATGGTGTCCCATTGCGCGATGCAACGGGACAGAGCGCCGACACCCGGGTACAGGCTGCCAGCGTGCAACTCGACATCGCACCGCAGGGTAGTGCGATATATGAGGCCTTCGAGCCATACTCGAACTACACTTTCTTCAAGCCGCGCAATTGCGCTTGATACAATTGTCATAAATGGGCTGCCGGATACGGGTTTCCCGATTCTGGCAGTCACCATAAAAAATGGCGCCAAGCTGCCCCACCATGGCGAGGCCAGGCGAACAGAGGCAAAGATAGATGGCGGACACCACATCCCTATATAAACGCAAGGTCTACTTCCTGGCACAGACCTTCTTTATCAAGGACAACCAGGCAGAATTGCTGCTGTGCGCACACAAGTACGACTTTGACATCCAGTTCTTTGACCAGATGGCCGAGTTTGTCCGCACCGCCTTGCAGGCAGACCCGGAAGACCTCTACGTGGTCGATCTGGACGTGCTCTACAACATGCAGCTGGACGACAATCGCACCATGTTCCTGGGCGACCTGCTCCGCCGCCTGCCCCAGCAGCACCACTATGTTTATTTGCAGACAGAGAAGCAGAGCGGCCGCTTCCTGCTGCAAAAGATGCTGGTAGACAACAACTGCCTCGCCTACGCCGAAAAACCCATTGCCAACGACGTGCTGGTCGACAAGCTGTTCAACCTGTTTGCGCAGCGCAAGCGTGATGAAACCAGCGTGGTGCTCTATCTGGGCGATCAGGTGCGCTTCGATACAGCGCTGCTGGCAACACAGCAGGTCAACCTGATACACCACCCCGATGTGCAGACCCTGCACCTGGCCGTCAAGCAGATGCAGCCTGACGTGGTGGTGATAGAAGATAGCCACTACCTGCGCACCGAGGTCATCGCCAGGGTGCTCAAGAAGAATATCGAAGTCGATCCCAGCCTCGAGATTGTCCTGCTGCAAACCAGGCCCGATACCGCCCTGGCCCGCAAGGCGACGGACAGTGGTTTTGACCAGATACTGTCGCTAACCGACAGCGATGTCCTCACCCATCAGTTGCTCAACCGTATCAGCAAGATACGCACAGACAAGAACCTCATCAGCAAAGACCGGGCAACTGGCCTGCTCAACAAGATAGGCTTCAAGAAGCGGGCCCAGGATGTCATCCGCCGCGCCAGCCGCGACAAGGTCACCCTTGCCCTGGCGGTTATCGACATCGACAAGTTCAAGACCATCAACGACACCTGGGGGCACTACTTTGGCGACATCGTCATCAAGCGGCTATCGCTGGTAGTCGGTGCGCACATGCAGGAGAACGACCTGCTGAGCCGCTTTGGCGGCGAAGAGTTCGTCATGCTGCTGTGGGACTGCACCTTGCAGACCGCCCGCGAACGGGTAGACAAGATGCGCCTCGCCTTTGGCGATATTGCCTTTGAAGTCTCCAATATCGAAACCCGCCATTTCTCCTTTAGTGGCGGCTTGGCGGCCTACCCTGCGCTCAAGACCGAGAACGAATTGTTTCTGTATGCCGACGAGCAGTTGTATGAGGCCAAGCAGAGTGGACGGAATCGGATTTGCGGTTAAAGCCCTGTTAAAGAGTTCCACCGGCGTTGTTGCGCAAGCCCCCTGTGATTAGGCCTCTCCCTCACAAGGCGCGCGACGAATGGCCGCCCCAGCACGGTGCATACTGCTCAGGCTAAGGGTAGAATGCGCGCCAATTTGCCCCGACCCTCCGACAACGATATTCGGGCAATCAGCGGGTCTGCTCACCTATCGGGTGCAGACCAGTCCATCTGTAGTGGAGATCCCATGCGTCAACTGATACTGGCCGCCCTGCTGGCCACCGCCGGCATGCCGGCATTTGCTGCAACGGCCAAGGCACCTGCCAAGCAAGCTGTACAACTGGAAGTCAAGGTAAGAGACCTGTCGCCACTGTTCCTGGATTTCTACAAGGTAGCCAGTGCGCCTGTCGTCCAGGCACCTGCCGCGCCCGCCGCGCCTGCTGCTGATGGCAAACAGGCAGCTCCGGCCGCCCCCGCCGTACCTGTCGAGAGTGAGAGCGATCGCCGCTGGCGCTTGTTCAAGAAGATTTATAACGTGAGCGCGCATGAAGACGATGCAGCCACCCGCGCCGCGCTTGAGGCCGCCTGGCCTCGCTATGCGGCCGCTCTACCGCAGATCAATGCAGGATTCGACGGCATCGCAGCGGAACCCGCCGATGCCATTGACGCCCTGTCAGCTCAGTACTTTCTCGACAAGCCTTTCTCGGTACGCTGGATCACCTATGTCGGCGCTTTTGAAGGTCGTGTCTGGAGTCAGGAGGCCGATGGCATAGTCAACGTCAACCTGCCGCTGGAAGTCGACGCCAAGACCCGTGCCCTGCCCCTGCATCGCATCCTGTCCAAGGTCATGCAGGACAAGAACGCCCATTTCGGCAGCCAACCCCGCAACCTGGCTGAGCTGCTGATCTCCGAAGGCGTGCAGGCACACGTACTGCGCAGCACCGTGCCCGGCCATACGGTTGAGACTTACCTCAACCTGAGCACCGAGCAAGTGGCCCAGGTAAACAGCAATCGCAAGGCTACCATCAGCAACATCATCACCAAGCTGGGCGATGGCTCGGCCGCCACCTTGGCTAACTACACCGGCGAACATTTGGCCCAGACCCGCTACGTGGGCTGGCTGCTGGTCGATTACCTGGTGAAGAAGCAAAAGGCCCGCTATGCCGACCTGATCCGCCAGAAACCTGCCGATCTGGTCAAGGCAAGTACCAAGGCACTGGCTGTTATCAACGCTGGCAAGTAAGCTGGTAGTGCCGCAACGCTGATCCGACAGACACGGTCTGCAGCCCAAACTGCAGACTGTGCCTAGGCAAACAGTTAACCGGCCTACCCACTCCAGCTTGATGGTGCCATGGCAGAAGATAGCGATCTAGAACGCACAGAAGACCCCAGCCCCCGACGGCTGGAAGACGCACGTAACAAGGGTCAGGTCGCCCGCTCGCAGGAACTCGTTACCTTCTCGGTACTGATGACCGGCGTGGTCGCCATGATCAGCCTGGGCGGCTCCATGCTGGAAGCGCTGAAGCGCATCGTCAGCCGCAATCTGCAGTTTGATCGCGCCACCCTGGGCGATATGGATCAACTACTGGCACATTTCTCCCAGTCCGCCTTCGATGGACTGATGGCCATACTACCCTTCATGGCTTCCACGGCAGTCGCCGCCATCCTCGCCTCCATCGTGCTGTCGGGCTGGCTGTTCACGTTTGAAGCCCTCACACCCAAGTTCGACAAGCTGAACCCCATGACGGGCATAGGCCGCATCTTCTCGGTGCGCAGCCTGGTAGAGATGGTCAAGGCTGTACTCAAATCCTCACTGATCGGCGGTGTGGCCATACTCACCATCTGGTCCGAAAAGGAAGAAGTCATCCAGCTGATCGCCATGCCGCCGTTCGAGAGCCTGGCCTATCTTTACGAGATCGTGAAATTCACCCTGTTGGTGGTGGTGGGCTCCATGGCACTGATTGTCCTCATCGACGTGCCCTTCCAGCTGTGGGAGTACAAGCGCAACCTGCGCATGACCAAGGAAGAGGTCAAGCAGGAACACAAGGAATCGGAGGGCGATCCCCAGGTCAAGGCCAAGATACGCCAGCTGCAGATGCAGGCCGCCCGCCAGCGCATGATGGCCGAAATACCCAAGGCCAATGTGATCGTCACCAACCCCACGCACTATGCCGTGGCCCTGCAGTACGACGAAAAGAAGATGAAAGCCCCGCGCGTGGTTGCCAAGGGCTCTTTCCTGCTGGCGGAACGCATTATCGAGATAGGCCGCGACAGCAAGGTGCCCATACTGCGGACCCCACCGCTGGCACGGGCGCTCTATCACCATGCCGACCTGGGCGAGGACATTCCTACACCGCTGTACACGGCGGTGGCCGAGGTGCTGGCCTATATCATGCAGCTCAATCACTTCAAGCGTCATGGCGGCCACGAGCCCGAGCTGGCGAAAGAGCTGCCGGTACCGACCGAGCTGGACCCCGGCGGCGAAGCCTGATCCAGGCCCTGGCGATACCGCTGCAATGGCCGGTGCCACCATCTCCCCGCGGCACGCTGCAAAGGCATATTGCTGCGCCCGCATGCTGGGTTTTTACGCACTCAATTCACACCAACTGCATTCCCTGCGTGACAAATACAAAAAAATGAGATAATTCAAAGAAGAAGCGCAGTTTCTGAAACTGCTTTATCAAGATTCAAAGGCGACGGTAGTACAAACCCATGTTTGCACGGCTTAATTTATCCTCGCTGGCCGGACCCATCATCGTCCTGATGGTGCTGACGCTATTTATCCTGCCGCTACCGCCGCTCCTGCTCGATCTCTTCTTCACCTTCAATATCGCGGTGGCCATCATCGTGCTGATGGTGGCCATCAATACCAAGGAACCACTGGACTTCTCAGCTTTTCCAGTCGTCCTGCTGATGACCACGCTGTTGCGGCTCGCGCTGAACGTCGCCTCCACCCGCGTCATCCTGACCTCGGGTCATGGCGGCGAAGCGGCAGCAGGCAAGGTGATCGAGGCATTTGGCCATTTCCTGATCGGCGGCAATATCGCTGTCGGTATCGTCGTGTTCGTCATACTGACCATCATCAACTTCGTGGTGATCACCAAGGGTGCTGGCCGCATCGCCGAAGTGAGCGCCCGCTTCACCCTGGACGCCATGCCGGGCAAGCAGATGGCCATCGACGCCGATCTCAACGCGGGCCTGATAGGCGAGGACGAGGCCCGGCGCCGCCGCAAGACCATCTCCCAGGAAGCCGACTTCTTCGGCTCCATGGACGGTGCCTCCAAGTTTGTGCGGGGAGACGCCGTTGCCGGCATCCTGATCATTGTCATCAACCTGGTAGCCGGAATCATCGTGGGCATGCTGTCGCACGACATGCCATTTGCCCTGGCCGGCAAGACTTACACCCTGCTTTCCATTGGCGATGGCCTGGTGGCCCAGATTCCCGCCCTGATCATTTCGACCGCAGCAGGCCTGGTGGTATCACGCGTCGGTGATGACAAGGATCTGTCCGAGCAGTTGCTGGGCCAGCTGTTCTCCAAGCCCACCACCCTCTATGTCACCGCCGGCGTCATCGGCCTGTTCGGCCTGATACCCAATATGCCCCATATTGCCTTCCTGCTGATGGCGGCAGGCCTGGCTGGGCTGGCCTATTACATGGAGCAACGCGCCAAGGTCAAATCCGAGGAAGTGCCACAGGAGGTCCAGGCCGCCGCACAGGAAGCCCAGCGGGCACAGGAACAGCAAGCCCAGGAAGTCGGTTGGCATGACGTGTCGGCAGTCGACCCTGTCGGCCTGGAAGTCGGCTATCGCATCATTCCGCTGGTCGATCGCAACCAGGATGGCGAGTTGCTCCGCCGCATACGTGGCATACGCAAGAAGATCGCGCAGGATCTCGGCTTTCTGGTTCCGCCCATCCATATCCGCGACAATCTTGAACTCAAGCCCAATGCCTATCGCATCCAGCTGAAAGGCGTCGATGTCGGCAATGGCGAGGCCTACCTGGGGCAGTTCCTGGCCATCAACCCTGGTCGCGTACTGGGCCCCCTGCCTGGCACTCCTACCACCGACCCCACTTTTGGCCTGCCCGCCATCTGGGTCGATGCCCACCTCAAGGAGCAGGCACAGTCACTGGGCTACACCGTTGTGGATGCCAGCACCGTGGTGGCGACCCATATTTCCAACCTGCTGCAAAGCCACGCCTCCGAGCTGCTCGGGCGCGAGGAAGTCCAGCAATTGCTGGACCATACCGCCAAGGAATCGCCCAAGCTGGTGGAAGACCTGGTGCCCAAGGTGGTACCGCTCAACATCCTGCAGAAAGTGCTGCAGAACCTGCTGGACGAAAGCATGCATATCCGCGATATGCGTACCATTCTGGAAGTGCTGGGCGAGCATGTCACCAAGACCATGGACGTGGACGAACTGACTTCGGCTGTCAGAGTAGGCCTGGGTCGCGCCATCGTGCACCAGCTGTTCCCTGGCGAAAACGAACTGCAAGTCATTGCGCTGGACCCTGGCTTGGAGCAGGTCTTGCTGCAGGCCAGCCAAGGTCGCGGCGGCGGGCTGGAACCCGGCCTCGCCGAGACGCTGCTGCAGCAGGCCAGCCAGTTGACCGAGCAGATGGAAAACCAGGGGCTTAACAGCGTGCTGATCACGCCCGCCCAGTTGCGACCCTTGCTCAGCCGCTTTCTGCGCCGCTCGATTCCGCAGTTCAGGGTGTTGGCGCACAGCGAGATACCCGACAACAAAACCATACGCATCATAGGCGTACTGGGTGGCCGTGCAGCGGCTGCCTGACACAGCAGGTGGAGTGTGAACCGGAAGCCCGGTAATGCACCATAAGAAAGAATCGACCAGCAAAGGACAGGATCATGGTCGTCAAGAAATTCCAAGGGGCCAGCACCCGAGAAGTACTGAAACAGGTACGTGATGAGCTGGGGCCAGACGCACTGATATTGTCGAACCGGCAACTGCCGGACGGGCATATCGAGATCATGGCCGTCTCTGACACCGAGGTAGCCAGCCTGGGTAGCAGCAGCCTGGCCGCCAAGCCGACACCACGCGCCACGCTGACGCCACCCAAGGCACCAGCGGCAGCCAATCGCGCCGTGCAACGCACCTATGCCTTGCCGCCCGAGTTGGACGATGATGACGAGGAGCCCACGCTGGCTGACATCCGGCCACCGGTACGTCCTGCTGCCAACACACCAACCATGATGGCCATGCCGCGCCTGGGCGGCGACGTTGTGCCGGACGACCACCCCGCCGTGGTCAGCCCGACCAGCTTTACCCCGCGCTATCGCTATGAACCGCCCGAGCCGGAGCAAGCACAAGGCCACAGGGTGGAGCCTACCCTGGCGCCGGCCGAGGCTGCGCCGGCTACCGCACCGGCTTATGCCCCCCCTCCGGCCCCGCCTGCCATCACCCGCGAGCCGGTGCACCCCGTGCCGGATATGAGTGAGCACGGCAAGAAGATAGAAAACATCAGCCATGAGGTGGAAGACATCTCCAGCGAGATCAAGATGTTGCGCAGCCTGCTGGAAGGACAGCTGGCCGGCCTCGCCTGGAACGAACTCAAACGCCATGCACCTGAGCGGCTGGAGGTGCTGCGCCGCTTGCTGAGCGTAGGCTTCAGCCCTGCCCTCAGCCGCCAGATCGTTGAGCACATGCCCAGCGGCTACAGCACCGAGCGCGGCATGAAATGGGCGCGCACTGCCTTGCAACATAACCTGCCCACCGTCGGCCCAGGCGCCGATATTGTCGAGGCCGGCGGTGTGTATGCCCTGGTAGGCCCTACCGGCGTAGGCAAGACCACCACCGTCGCCAAGCTGGCTGCGCGTGCCACCCTCAAGCATGGCGCAGCCAAGGTCGCCCTCATTACTACCGATGGCTACCGGATAGGCGCGCAGGACCAGTTACGCATCTATGGCAAGATATTGGGTGTACCCGTCTACGCCGTCACGGACGAAACCGACCTGGCACAGACGCTGGCAGACCTGCGCAACCGCCACCTGGTCTTGATTGATACTGTCGGCATGGGCCAGCGTGACCAGCGCGTGGTCGAGCAGATCGCCCTGCTGGCAGGCCAGACCACCCCGGTAAAGCGTTTGCTCCTGCTCAGCGCCAATGCCCAGGGCACCACCCTGGACGACGTGGTACGGCGCTACCATGGCGAAGGCCTGTCCGGCTGCATCTTTACCAAGACCGACGAGGCCTTTTCGCTAGGCAGCGGCCTGGATGTCATCGTGCGTTACAAGCTGCCGCTTTACTACATTACCAATGGCCAACGGGTGCCTGAAGACCTGCACGTGGCCAGTGGCCTATATCTGGTAGACAGGGTCTTCAAGACGCCGCCCGAAGCCCCGGCTTACCGGCTCAAGAACGAGGAGTACCCGCTGTTTCTGGGGGCGCAGCAACCGTCGCTGGACTTTTCCTGGCGAGAAGCCGCCGCCTGATGTGCCATGGATAGGCTCAACAATATCGTTACCACGGTAGCAGCCGACCAGGCAGCCAGCTTACGCAAGCTGGTAGGCGGGCCCGGTGGTCGGGCGGTGGCCCTTACCGGTGGCAGCGGCACGGGTGTAACCACGCTGGCGCTCAATCTGGCTGCCGCGATATCGGCACAGGATATGCGCGTCCTGCTGCTGGACGAGGACGATAGCCGGCACAATGCCATCAACCGCCTGCAACTGCGCCAGCGCTATGCCTTCGAGCATGCCGCCGGGCGCGAAGTCCGGCTGGATGAACTGCTGCTTTCCGCTCCCGGTTTCGAGCTGATGCCCATCAAGCTGTCCGCCCCCCTGGCAGGCCACCTGCCCCCCGGCCGCGCCAATCAATTGGCCGACGAATACGACTCCCTGGTCGCCCGCATAGACTGGGTGCTGGTAGATGCCCGCCCGGTTGCCGACGACAACGCGCCTGGCCTGGCCTTGTCGGCGGACGAGGTCATCGTCGTCATCACCCCCTCGGGTGAGTCGATCACGGCGGCCTATGCCGCCATCAAGCGCTTGCATACCGAGTATGGGCGCCGTGATTTCCGCCTGCTGGCCAACCGGGTACGTACGCTGGACACCGCCATGGCCCTGTTCAAGCGGGTCAAGGAAGTCGCTGGCCGCTATCTGGATGTCAAGATGAAGCTGGTCGGCTTTGTCCCCGAGGACGAACAACTGGCTCGTGCCGACAAGCTGGGCCAACCGGTAGCCCATGCCTTCCCGCAAAGCGAAGCCAGCATCGCCTTCGCCCAGCTAGCCGCCGCCATGCGGCGCTGGCCCCGCAAACCGGGCAGTGCCGATAGGGAGAACCTGCTCTACCGCGCACTGGATGTCAGCCGCCGTCTGAGCAGCCTGCGCTAGCACACCCCGCAAAACCATGTTGCCACGGCCGGATTGGTAGATAGGCCGTGCCACCAGCGCACACCGCCATCATCAAGCACCTCAATGACTTGCACATGGACCGCCACACCGCGCACGCCAAGCCGGTTGCCAGCCTCCCAGGCTTGTCGTAAGTTTCGTTCCAAAGGCACCCGCGCCAGCAAAGCCGGCGCTGGGCCTGGAGCCCATGAGGTGCCAGCCGGCTGCTCCATATAATTCAACAAAGCGCACGTCAGCTGTTAATCTTGGATTGCCACATTGGCAAACCGGCCAGCGTGGCGCATAAAGAAGCCATACCCTCCCACCTGATGTCGAGCATGCCCACGTCCCGCGCCATAGGTGCATATCAGAAACACGCCACCGATCCGGTGGAAGAGCGCGTCAACAACTTTGCCCCGCTGGTCAAAAAACTGGCCTACCACCTGGTTGCCAGGCTGCCAGCCAGCGTGGAAGTGGATGACCTGATACAGGCCGGACTGATCGGCCTGATGGATGCTGCCCGTAACTTCGACCCAACCGCAGGGGTGTTGTTCGAGACCTATGCCACCCAGCGCATACGTGGCGCCATGCTGGACGAACTGCGCGAGGCCGACTGGCTGCCAAGGCAGCTGCGCCGCTCCATGCGCGATATCGAGGCCGCGCTGGTCAAGCTGGAGCACAAGCTTGGGCGTGCCGCCAATGAGTCTGAAGTGGCAGATGCCATGAACCTGCCCCTGGCAGACTACCAGGAACTGCTGGCCGATTGCCGGGGCCACCAGCTGATCTATTACGACGACCACGACAGCGAAGACGACAGCCGCAGTGCGCTGGACGCCATGGCGGCAGACCACAAGTCCGACCCGCTGAATGAGATAGATGACAACGCCTTCCGGCAGGTGCTGATCGATGGCATAGCCAGCCTGCCAGAGCGGGAGAAAATGGTCATGGCCCTCTACTATGAGCAGGAGCTGAACCTCAAGGAAATCGGCGCCGTACTGAATGTCTCCGAATCACGCGTCTGCCAGTTGCACAGCCAGGCCGTCGCCCGTTTGCGTGTCAAGCTGCGCGATTGGACACAGAAGTAAGCATGGCGTCACCAAGCAAGGCGCAATCTGCTATAAACGGCAGCAAACCAGATCACACAGAGATTACCCGTACACATGGATAGACTGAGCATAATCGGTATCCTCCTCGGCATTGCGGCCATCGTTGGCGGACAGGTGCTGGAGGGCGGCCAGATTTCTTCGCTGCTGCAGGTCACCGCCCTGTTGATCGTCATGGGTGGCACCATGGGTGCGGTACTGCTGCAAAGCAACGCCGCCAGCTTTATCGGTGGTGTCAAGATGCTGCGCTGGGTCGTGGCACCACCCTTGGTAGAACTGGAACCCTGGGTCAAGTCCATGGTGTCCTGGAGCAACACCGCCCGCCGAGGCGGCCTGCTGGCACTTGAGACCCCCTTGATGAACGAGAAGGATCCCTTTATCAAGCGTGCCTTGCAAATGCTGGTCGACGGTGCGGAGCCCGAGGCCATACGGCATACCATGGAACTGGAAATCACTGCCTACGAAGAAAAACACCGCGCTGCTGCCAAGATCTGGGAATCGGCCGGCGGCTATGCACCCACCATAGGCATTCTGGGCGCCGTCATGGGCCTGATCCATGTCATGGAGAACCTGACCGACCCCGCCAAGCTGGGTTCAGGCATCGCGGTTGCCTTTGTCGCCACCATATACGGCGTGGGTTCGGCCAACCTGTTCTTCCTGCCCATAGGCAATAAGCTCAAGCAGGTGATCGCCAGCGAGGTCAAGCGGCGCGAACTGGTCACCGAAGGCCTGGTTGCCATCGCCCATGGCGAGAACCCGCGCATTATCGAGAGCAAGCTGCGCGGCTTCCTGGTCTAAGCCGTGCGGCGGCCCTGCCTCCCGCCCCGCCGTAAGGCCCAGCTCGCCCGCTTGGCGAGCGCGCCTAGGCCTGCCAGTTGCACACCTGGTCCAGGCCCAGGCTGGCTGGCCACACGGCTGGCTGCGTCATGATCGCCCTGTTGCGCCTGCTCTGGCGCGTACTGGCCATATTGGATTTCGTCTTCTATACCCCCGTGCTGCTGTTGCTGGCACAACTGCCGCACGGTCTTATCCGGCGCATCTATCCACCGTTCTTCCATGCCTGGTGCCGCGCCTTTGTCCGCGCCCTGGGGGTAGAGCTGCGTTTACACCAGCATTACCGTGGTCAACTGCCCCAGCACTATGTGCTGATTGCCAATCACCCTTCCGCCTTTGAGGATATCGGCATCCCGGCCCTGTTTCCTGTCCGCTCCTTGGCCAAGGCTGAGGTGGCCGATTGGTGGATAGTGGGCAGAGTTGCCGTTGGCGCAGGCACCTTGTTTGTCAAACGGGAATCGTCCGATTCGCGCAAAGCTGCTACCCAAGCGCTGATTGATGCCGCCCGCAGCGGTAGTTGCCTGGCGCTCTATCCCGAAGGTGGCTGCAAGGGCCGGCGCCTGGGTGGGCGCTTTTTCAGCGGCGCCTTTATCGCCAGCTTTGAGAGCGGCACACCCATCGTACCGGTGTTTCTGCACTACCAAGCCCAGGAGGCCTTCGAATGGGCCGACCAGCACCTTTTGTCGAAACTCTGGCAAATCGCCACGTCGCCCAATCCCCGGGCCGACTACCATGTATTTGAACCCATAGACCCCCGCAATTTCGACACCCCAGAGAGCATGAAGGACCATGCCTACCGGCTCTACCAAGGCTGGCAGAAGCGCTTTCTGGAATAACCGCCCCTGCCATGCCCATAGCCCTCGCCCTACACGGCGGCGCCGGCACCATACGCGCCGCCGACCTGACACCTGAACTGGAAGCCGAGCTGATAGCCGGCCTCAGCGCCGCGCTTGATAGTGGCCTGAGCATCCTGCACGCGGGTGGCGCAGCCCTGGATGCCGTACAGGCATCCGTCATCGCCCTCGAAGACAATCCCCTGTTCAACGCCGGCCGTGGCGCGGTGTTCAATGATCAGGGCTTTATCGAGATGGAAGCCGCCATCATGGACGGCACGTTCCGCACAGCCGGCAGCGTCACCGGCGTCAGGCGCACCCGCAATCCAGTACAGCTTGCTCGCCTGGTCATGGCCCATACCCCCCATGTCACACTGGGCTTCGAGGCTGCCGATGCCTTCGCAGCAAAGATGGGTCTGCCCCAGGCTGCCCCTGAATACTTCCACACCAGCAAGCGCTGGGAAGCCCTGCAGTCCGAGCTGGCCCGGCTCAGGGCGGGTGGTAGCGATGCCGAAGTAAGCGAGCAGGTGAAGCACGGCACAGTGGGTGCCGTAGCGCTGGACACCGCTGGCCGCCTGGCGGCAGCCACCTCTACTGGTGGCCGCACCGCCAAGATGGCAGGCCGCATCGGCGATACCCCGGTCATCGGCGCTGGCACCTGGGCAGACGACCTGGTAGCGGTATCGGGCACCGGCCACGGCGAAAGCTTCATACGCTGCTGCGCCGCCCACGAAGTCGCCAGCCGGGTGCGCTATATGGGCCAGCCGCTGGGCGACGCCTGCGACGAAGTGGTGTACGGCCAGTTGCTGGAGCTGGGCGGCAGTGGTGGCCTGATTGCGGTGGATTGGGAAGGCCATGTGGCCCTGCCCTTCAACTGCGAAGGCATGTATCGCGCCGCCGTGGATGCCAACGGCGAGCGCATGATCGCCATCTATCGTTAACTCCAGCCCTGGCCAGGCTACGCGGACTGGCACCTTGTTGCGTGAATGGCATGTCAGGCCCCGGGGCTGATGCGCTACAGATCGCCAGTTCGTACCAAGCTAAACCGCTGATGCTGTGGCGCTTCCTGGGTCTTGGCCGCATTACCAGCCGACCTGCAGGTGTAGATGGCAAGCCACAGAGTGTGAATAGGGCGCACTGTGCATCCGCATTCCTCCGTCATCAAATCCACCACGCTATAATCGCCCTCGATTCCCTTGCAGGCTGCATCCATGTTGTTCCAACGTCGCCCCAAGAACGCCCCCAACCCCGCCAAGCGTGATGGCACGCCCTTGCCCCCCCAGATCACGGCTGTATTGCGTGAGAGCTGGTGGTTGGCAGCGGTGGTAGCCGGCATCTATCTGGTCATTATCCTGGCCAGCTACAGCCCGGCCGACCCTGGCTGGTCGCATGCAGCCAGTGATGCCGTGGTGCGCAACAAGGGCGGTGCCTTCGGCGCCTGGCTGGCCGACGTTTTGCTCTATCTGTTCGGCTTCTCTGCCTGGTGGTGGGTGGTGTTCTGCCTGGCCGCCATCCTGTGGGGCTATCGCCGGCTGGAGAAGGTGGAACACAACCACCGCCTGGCCTTTGTTGCCATCAGCGGCTACCTGCTGCTTATCCTCTCCAGCTGCAGCCTGGAGGCCTTGCGCCTCAATACCTGGCAGATAGACCTACCCTATGTACCCGGTGGCATGCTGGGCCTGGCACTGGGTGGCTGGTTGTTCCACGCACTGGGTTTCAGCGGCGCCACGCTGATACTGCTCACCTGCTTTGGCATCGGGGTATCCCTGTTTGCCGGCGTTTCCTGGCTGGACCTGATGGAGAAACTGGGCGGCTGGATAGAAACCGCAGGGTTACGCCTGTTCAATCTCTGGCAGGCCCGGCAGGACCGCAAGATAGGCGAGGAAGCCGCCATCGCCCGGGAAGCGCGCGTCACCGTCGAGAAGCAGCGCTTTGAAGATGCACCAGCCCTGCGGATAGAAGAACCGCTACTGGAGATTGCACCATCCAAGGCCGTATTGAAGGAAATCGAACAGGAACAGAAAGCCCAGGAAAAGGCCAAGCAGGCCGAGGCCCAGCCTTCGCTGTTCAGCAAGGAAGAACTCCCGCCCTGGGATGAGGCCACGACAGCCCCAGCAGGCGTCAAACAGAAGACCGTCAGCAAGAAGACCCCTGCCCTGGTGAGCAGCAATCGCGCCGAGCTACCCAGCATTACCCTGCTGTCGCCGCCGCCGCCTACCCAGGAAGTCGTCAGCCACGAGACCATCGAGTACACCTCGCGCCTGATCGAACGCAAGCTGGCTGAATTCGGCGTAGAGGTCAAAGTAGTGGCCGCCTATCCCGGCCCCGTGATCACGCGCTATGAGATCGAACCGGCGGTAGGGGTCAAGGGCTCGCAGATCGTCAACCTGATCAAGGACCTGGCCCGTGCCCTGTCGCTGGTCAGCATACGGGTGGTCGAAACCATACCGGGCAAGACCTATATGGGCCTGGAACTGCCCAACCCCAAGCGCCAGATAGTGCGGCTGTCCGAGATACTCGGTTCGCAGCCCTATCACGATTCCTCCTCGCTGCTCAGCATGGCCATGGGCAAGGATATCTCGGGCAAGCCGGTAGTCACCGACCTGGCCAAGGCGCCGCACATGCTGGTAGCCGGCACGACCGGCTCGGGCAAGTCGGTGGCCATGAACGCCATCATCCTGTCCTTCCTCTACAAGGCTACGCCAGAGGAAGTGCGCCTGATCATGGTCGACCCGAAAATGCTGGAACTGAGCATCTACGAGGGTATCCCCCACCTGCTGGCCCCGGTGGTGACCGATATGAAGCACGCCGCCAACGCGCTCAACTGGTGCGTGGCCGAGATGGAAAAGCGCTATCGCCTGATGAGCGCCATGGGTGTACGTAACCTGGCGGGCTTCAACCAGAAGGTGAAGGAAGCCGAAAAGCGCGGCGAAAAACTGACCAACCCCTTCAGCCTGACCCCAGACAACCCGGAGCCCTTGGAGCCGCTGCCGTTGATCGTGGTCTTGATAGACGAGCTGGCTGACCTGATGATGGTGGCCGGCAAGCAGGTTGAACAGTTGATCGCCCGCCTGGCACAAAAGGCACGGGCTGCCGGCGTGCACCTGATACTGGCCACCCAGCGCCCCTCGGTGGATGTCATCACCGGCCTGATCAAGGCCAACATTCCCACTCGCTGCGCCTTCCAGGTATCCAGCAAGATAGACAGCCGTACCATCTTGGACCAGATGGGCGCAGAAAGCCTGCTGGGCCAGGGTGACGGCCTGTTCCTGCCGCCCGGCACCGGCTACCCGCAGCGCATACACGGCGCCTTCGTGGCCGACGAGGAAGTCCACGCCGTGGTGGAGTTCCTCAAATCCCAGGGCGAGCCCAACTATATAGAAGGCATCTTGACCGGCCAGGTCGAGGGCGCTGAAGGCGGCGCAGGGGAGTTCAGCCTGGGCGGTGGCGAGGGCGGAGAAGGCGACGATATGTATGACCAGGCCGTGGCCTTCGTACTGAAGAGCCGCAAGGCCTCCATTTCGTCGGTACAGCGGCAACTGCGCATAGGCTACAACCGGGCAGCACGATTGATCGAGCAGATGGAACAGGCAGGGCTGGTCAGCCCCATGGAAACCAACGGCAACCGCACTGTATTGGTGCCTGCGCGGGAAGACTAAGCGCCGCAACCAAAACCCAGCGTAGCGGTCATGGCTAGGCGCGCGCAGCTGGCAGTACGTGGGTACGGCAAGCTCGCACAACAACGACAAAAGGGTTTTGTTAGAGGCGCCAAGCAGGATCATCCCCTAGATGGGGGATAATCCCTGCTGCATTCTATCCGGCATAACTGCAGACCATGCCGCGCAGGCTGCCAAACATCCCTGCAGCATCGCCGGCTTTACACCACTGCATTACCTTGGGCACATGGCGAGCGAATACTCGCCCAAACAGTGTTAAACGCCCACGGAGCAGGCCTTATGAATCTTCCCAACGAGAACACAACAACGATGAAAGACTCGATGCGCGAGATTTGGCAACTGACTGTCAAACTATGGTGGCAGTTCTTCGACTGGCTCGCTGTCGTTCCCAAGAAGACCCTGGCACTCAGCATGCTGATGGTGCTGATCATCTGCAGCATGCTGTTCAACGATGCTGGCGCGCTGATACCCATCTTCGCGATCTTGATCCTGATACGGGTTCTGGCGGGCGGCAAGCGGCGCGCCGAGTTGACGGCCGATGCCGCCAACAAGCGGGCAGATACCGAGCAACTGGAACGCAGCCTGCTGGAGGCACGGATGGAAGCCCTGCAGGCGCAGATCGAACCGCATTTTCTGTTCAATACCCTGGCCAGCATAGACCAGCTGATCCAGACCGATCCGCCGCGCGCCTCACGCATGCAGCAATCATTGATACGTTATCTGCGCTACGCCATGCCGCAGATGCGCGAAGGTAGCCGACCCAACCTGGGCCAGCAGACTGCACTGTCCAGCGCTTTCCTGGAGATCATGGCCATTCGGATGGAAGGCCGCCTGCAACCCGAGGTACTGGTGCCAGATGGCCTCAAGTCGGCTGTGTTCCCCTCCATGATGCTGCAGACCCTGGTTGAAAATGCCATCAAGCATGGCCTGGAACCCAAGGCCGAAGGTGGGCGGCTGGAGATCAAGGCGGAGATTCGCGATGGTCTGCTGGAAGTCAGCGTCACCGATTCCGGCCTGGGCTTCGCCCCCAAGGGCGCAGGGGGTGTTGGGCTGGCCAATATCCGGGAGCGCCTCAAGGTACTGTACGGCAACAAGGCCGAACTGGTGATACTGGTACCACTGGATGGCGGCACCCGCGCCACCATACGGGTGCCTTACGAGGTAGCGCCGCAACAGGCTGCACCGGTGCGCAGCGAAGGCAGCTGAACCCGCTCCCCAGCCTGTGGCAAATCCATCGCCATCGCTGACGCCCCCCTCCCCACAGGTCGGCAATCATGCCGGCCTGTGCTATTTTTCACGCCAGTCGTCTTCCAGAACAAAGCCAGGACAAGAGGAAACCCACGTGAGCCATAAAGCCGCCCCGACCGCCGTGATTGCCGATGACGAAAGGCTGATGCGCGAACAGATCGTCTCCCGCCTCAAGGATGCCTGGCCCGAACTGGTCATCGTCGGCGAAGCCACCAATGGGCTGGAAGCCGTAGCCATGGCGCGCGCGCAAGAACCGGATATCGTCTTTCTGGATATCCGCATGCCGGAACTGGACGGTATCGGCGCCGCCCGCGCCTTGCTGGGGCAATGTCACGTGGTGTTTGTCACCGCTTACGATCAGTACGCCATCACAGCCTTCGAGCAAGGTGCGGTGGACTACCTGCTCAAGCCGGCAGACCCAGAGCGCCTCAAGCTCACCTGCCAGCGGCTGCAGGAACGTCTGGCCAAGAACGAGGAAGCGCCCAACGATATGGACGTGCTGCTGGATCAGCTATCCCGTCGCCTGGGCGGCGAAGGCAAGCCGCGTGACTATTTGCGCTGGATACAGGCCAGTGTAGGCAGCAGCATACGGATGATCAGCACCCGCGAGATATTGTTCTTCCGGGCCGAGGACAAGTACACCAGAGTGCAGACCGAGGGCTTCGAGGCCTTGATACGCAAGCCCATCAAGGAGCTGGCCGACGAGTTGGACCCCGATGAGTTCTGGCAGATACACCGTGCCATCCTGGTGCGGGTAGATGCCATCGACCAGGTCAGCCGCGATTTTCGTGGTCAGCAGATCGTGCAGATGAAGGGCAATAACGAAAAACTGGAAGTCAGCCGCAGCTTCAACAATCTGTTCAAGCAGATGTAGCCCGCTTGCGCTGGTAGGCCGCCAGGCCCGCCAGCGCCTGCTTGCGTATAGCCCCCTGCACCGGTGGCAGCCAACCCAGCAACACCCCCTTGCCCCCCAATGCCATGCGCGACCAGCGCCATAAATCAAAGACATCGCGGTGCCGCACGATAAGGCCATCCCTGAACTCGAAGCTGGCCCGGATATCGTTCACCACCATGCGGCCTGTCTGACTGAACTCATAGCGGGCAATCCAGTGGGCGCTGCCGCCATGGTCATCCGCCACCACCTCATCGAACTGCAGTGAAAACTGCTTGGCGCGGCTGCAAAGCATGCGCCACATATCGCCTGCCTCATGACCCCGCAGGCCGATGAATACCGGGTCATCGAATACCACGTCCGGGTGATAGCAAGCAGCCATGGCCTCGGCATCCTGTTGCTGAAAAGCCTGGTAAAAGCGTTGTATCAGTGCGGCATGGGGATGCATGGGCTGGCTCCGTTGGGTGGTAGGCATGGCTGCATGATGGACTGTCCTGACAAGAAAAGACAATGGCGTTAAAGCCAATAAATATGTCATTATCGCCAAATGTCTACCCGCCCTACGCTAAGCATAGCCCTCCCCCTCTGCTCTCAGGTCGCCGCCGGTAGCCTGTTGCCCGCAGAGGATTGCTTTCTGCTGGCCAACAAACTGGCGCAAGCCCCCTTGTTTCACCTGCGTCGGGTGACCGTGGACGGGCAGCCCCTGCAACTTGCCGGCCTGACCATCAACAATCCGGCCGATCCATCCGCCTTGGCCAGTGCCGACCTGGTGCTGATTCCCGGCCTGGGCCAGCAGCCTGACCTGATGGAACCCCAGCTGGCCAGCATGGCAACCCTGCTGCAAGCGGGCCGTGGCGGCCCCACCAAGCTTGCCAGCCTTTGCAGCGGTGCCTTTCTGCTGGCGGCCACGGGCAGGCTCGATGGCCGCCGTGCCACCACCCACTGGGCCCTGGCCAGCCGCTTCAGGCAAGCCTATCCTCGGGTCAAGCTCGACATCAGTGCCCTGCATACCGAGGATGGCGGGCTGTATTGCTCCGGCGGCGCCCATGCCGGGCTGGATCTGTGCCTGCACCTGATCGCCGGGCACACCGGCCCTGCGCTGGCGCGACAGGTTGCCAATGCCCTGGTCATAGACTGGCCCCGCCAGTCGCAAGCTGCCTATAGCGGACTGCAGCTCGACACCCGCCATGGCGACACCGCCGTGGCCCAGGTACAGGCCTGGCTGCACCAGCACTACGCCCAGGCCATCAGGCTAGAAGACCTGGCAGCCGAAGCCCATCTCAGCCCCCGTACCCTGCTGCGCCGCTTCAAGCAGGCCACCGGCGAGACACCCATAGGCTATCTGCAGCAACTGCGGATCGATGCCGCCAAACGGCTGCTGGAAACCAGCAGCCTGAGCGTGGATCAGACCATGGCCGCCGTGGGCTACGAGGACAGAGCCAGCTTTGGCCAATTGTTCAAGACGCTTGCCGCCTGCAGTCCGCAGCAATACCGCTTGCGGGTCCGCCCCGGCTGATGCAGTCGCCGCCGTGCCTGGCACTTGACCAAACTGCATACCGCCACCTTGGCTACATGCAAACCAACCCTATTGCCGCATCGCAACATCTACCGCGCAGCTCACGCAACAGCCCTGGGTTTCGGGCATAATTGACGGCTATTTCCCGACTTCCCGCACGGAACCAACACCTCATGCGTACCGCAGAAATCCGTCAGAAATTCCTCGGCTTCTTTGAGAGCAAGAACCATCAGGTGGTTGCCTCCAGCCCACTGGTGCCTGGCAACGACCCCACCATCATGTTCACCGTGGCGGGCATGGTGCAGTTCAAGGATGTGTTCCTGGGCAATGAGAAGCGCAGCTATACCCGCGCCACCACCAGCCAGAAATGCCTGCGTGCCGGTGGCAAGCATAACGATCTGGAGAACGTGGGCTATACCGCCCGGCACCACACTTTCTTCGAAATGCTGGGTAACTTCAGCTTTGGCGATTACTTCAAGCGTGATGCCATCACCTATGCCTGGGAGTTTCTGACCAGCCCGGCCTGGCTGGGCCTGCCCAAGGACAAGCTGATGGTGACGGTCTACGCCACCGATGACGAGGCCTACAAGATCTGGAACGAGGAAGTCGGCCTGCCGCCCGAGCGCATAGTCCGCATCGGCGACAACAAGGGAGCGCCCTACGCCAGCGACAACTTCTGGACCATGGGCGATACCGGCCCCTGCGGCCCCTGCACCGAGATATTCTACGATCACGGCCCGGAAGTGGCTGGCGGCCCCCCCGGCAGCCCCGATGAAGACGGCGATCGCTTCATGGAAATCTGGAACAATGTGTTCATGCAGTTCAACCGCGACGAAAGCGGCACACTGCACCCGCTGCCCAAGCCTTCGGTCGATACCGGCATGGGCCTGGAACGCCTATCCACCGTGCTGCAGCACGTCAAATCCAACTACGAAACCGACATCCTCTCCAGTCTGGTGCAAGCTGCCGCGCGCGAAACCGGCGTGCCTTACAGCCAGGACGTGCCTTCGTTGAAGGTCATTGCCGACCATATCCGCGCCTGTACCTTCCTGGTGGCCGATGGTGTGCTGCCATCCAACGAAGGCCGAGGCTATGTGCTGCGCCGCATCGTCCGCCGCGCCATACGCCATGGCTACAAGCTGGGCCAGAAGGGCCTGTTCTTCCACAAGCTGGTGCCGGATGTCGCCGCCGCCATGGGCGATGCCTATCCGCAATTGATTGCCGATCAGGATCGCATCGTGGCAGCCCTGCGGCGGGAGGAAGAGCAGTTTGCCCGCACCTTGGATATCGGCATGACGCTGCTGGACAAGTCGCTGGAGGGAGGCAAGAACCAACTGGACGGCAAGACCGCCTTTACCCTGCACAGCACCTATGGCTTCCCCATCGACCTGACCGCCGATGTCTGCCGCGAGCGCAATGTGCAAGTCGACATGGCCGGCTATGAGCGGGAACTGGCCGAAGAACAAGAGCGTGGCCGTGCCGCTGGCACATTCACAGCCGCGGCCAATGTCGAATACAGTGGCGCCGACACCGCCTTCCAGGGCTATGACCACAACCGCAGCGAAGCCAAGGTGCTGGCACTCTACAAGGATGGTGCCGCCGTCGCAGCCTTGCAGGCCGGCGATGAAGGCGTGGTGGTGCTCGACAACACCGCCTTCTATGCCGAAGGCGGCGGCCAGGTGGGCGATACCGGCAAGCTGGTTGCTGGCAGCAATGTCTTTGAAGTAAGCGACACGCAAAAGGTAAAGGCCGCCGTATTCGGCCACCAAGGCAAGCTCATCAGCGGCAGCCTGAAGCTGGGCGATGCCGTGCTGGCCAGCATAGACACCGAGAAACGCGTGGCTACCGCGCGCAACCACTCCGCGACCCATTTGCTGCATGCCGCACTGCGCAGCGTGCTGGGCACACATGTGCAACAAAAAGGGTCGCTGGTGAACAGCGAGCGCACCCGTTTTGACTTCGCCCACACCCAGGCAGTCACCGCCGAAGAGATCGCCCGCATCGAGGCCCTGGTAAACCAGGAGATCGCTGCCAACAATGCGGTCTCCGCCACCATCATGAAGCAGGACGATGCCCTGAAGGCCGGTGCCATGGCCTTGTTCGGCGAGAAGTACGGCGATGAGGTGCGCGTACTGAAAATGGGCGAGTTCTCCACCGAGCTTTGCGGTGGCACCCATGTGCAGCGTACGGGTGACATCGGCTTCTTCAAGATTGTCGCAGAGGGCGGCGTGGCGGCAGGCATCCGGCGGGTTGAAGCCGTGACTGGCGCCGGGGCGCTGGCCTATGTGCAAGGCCTGGAACGCGAGGTAAAGAGCGCTACCCAACTGGTGGGCGCACAGCCGGGCGACCTGCTGGGCAAGCTGGAGAAACTGCAGGCCGAGCAAAAGGCACTGGAGAAGGAACTGGCCAAGCTCAAGGGCAAGCTGGCTTCCAGCGCGGGCGACAGCCTGGCCGACCAAGCCATCGAGGTCAACGGCATCAAGGTGCTGGCGGCTGCAGTGGAAGGCGCAGACAGCAATGCCCTGCGCGAGATGCTGGACAAGCTGAAGGACAAACTGGGCAGTGCCGCCATCGTGCTGGCCTCGGTCAGCGAGGGCAAGGTAGCGCTGGCTGCAGGCGTGACGGCTGACCTGACCGGCCGCGTCAAGGCAGGCGAACTGGTGAACTTTGTGGCCCAGCAAGTCGGCGGCAAGGGTGGCGGCCGCCCTGACATGGCCATGGCCGGCGGCACCAACCCGGCCGGGTTGCCTGCGGCGCTGGCAGGCGTGGCAACCTGGGTACAGGCCAAGTAAGCCTGTACTCCACCCAACAAAAAGCCGGCTTATGCCGGCTTTTTGCTGGTACAAGGTAACGACGCGAGCCTAACTACCAGCAACCTGGCCCTGCAAGGTAAGCGTAGCGTCTGGCAGTTCCCTACAGGGGTGGCATAAAGAAACCCGCTATCAGTGCCTCATCGACCTCTGCCAGGCTGGCCGGTGACCAACGCGGCGTATTGTCCTTCTCCACCAGCAAGGCCCGGACACCTTCAGCAAAATCCGGGTGGCGGCAACATTGGCGCGACATGTTCAGCTCCATCTCGAATACCTGCTGCAGCGACAGGTGGCGGGCGCGCTGCTGTGCCGCCACGATCAGGCGCATGGAGGTGGGCGACCCGGCGGCCAGCTTTTTCGCCCCGGCGCGCAGCCACTCATCCGCCCCTTCGTAGCGGGTAATGGCCGCCACCATTTCGTCCACGCTGTCGTAATCGGTCAGCGACTGGATGGCATCGTAGTGGGCACGTATGGGCGACGGCGGCAGCTCCAGCTGGGTCAGGCGGCTAAGCTCGCGCAACTGACTGGAGAGCAGGCGCTTGTCCTGTTCTCCCTGCCCTGTCCAGGCAATTGCTGCCAGTTCCTGGCATAGTTCATCGCGCAAGCTGCTGGGCAAGGCAAAGTCGGCCATGCCGGTGAACAGGGCATCGGCGGCATTGAAGCTGGCCCCGGTAAGCCCCAGATAAATGCCCAGCCGCCCCGGCAGGCGATTAAGAAACCATGAGCCCCCGACGTCGGGGTACAGGCCTATGGTGACTTCCGGCATGGCAATGCGGGAGCGTTCTGTCACTACCCGGTGACTGGCGCCCACCAGCAAACCCAGGCCGCCCCCCATCACGATGCCATGTCCCCAGGCCAGAATCGGCTTGGGGTAGGTATGGATGGCGTAGTCGAGGGCATACTCCTCGGTAAAGAAGGCATCGGTCGTCGCAAAATCACCACTGCGTATGGCGTCATGCATGGCCACCACATCGCCGCCAGCACAGAAGGCTTTCTCGCCAGCCCCCTGCAGCAGCACGCAGACGATATCGGGATTGTCGCGCCACGCCAGCAGGGTTGGGGTCACTGTCCGTATCATCGCCAGGGATAGTGCGTTGAGCGACTTCTCGGCATGCAGGGTAATCACCCCGATCTGCCGGCCATTGGCGGTAGGGTGCAGTGCAAAAAGGGCGGGAGCAGTCATGGTATTTGGCGCAAGCGGTAAAGGTGGAAATCAGCAGCCACGGGTGTGGTACCAGATATTGTAACGACCCTTGCTGTCACGCAGGGGCAACCAGCCCTCCCGCACGACAGGGGGCACGGCCGGCTTGTCCTGGCAAGGATCAGGCACCAGCCTTACCTGCAACCACCAGCGGCGGCCCAACTGACGCTTGCCTATGATGCGGGGCAGCAGGCTGTCATCGCCCTTGAACAAGGCATACTGCTGGCCGTCGGGGGCAGACCACAGGCGCCTGTCCCAGTCTGGCGCAAAATAGTTCAGCTGATCCTGCCTTACCATGGCCACCATGGGTTTGAAGCCAGACGGCTGGGCATCGGGCAGCCAAACCCAGCGTATGGGTTGGCCCTGCAAGGCCAGGCGCAACCAGCCCGGCTGTTGCTGGTAGACCAGCGCATCTGCGGTCTCGTAGCCGGTTTCCAGGTACTGCAGTTGGTCGACTGCCAGTTGCTGCGTCGCAGCCGACTGCTGGGGCGCCGCGTATACAGTCACCCGGCCGGGCGCTACCCCCTCCAGCAGCCAGCGATCCAGTGCGGGTAGTTTGACCACACCTTCGGCGGCTGGCGGCGGGAAGTACTCCGGCTCATAGCTTGCCGCTGCCGCCACCAAGGGCAGCAGCAGTGCCAGACCCAGGCTAGCGGTTCTGCCAGACCGGCGGACGTTTTTCCAGAAATGCATTGACGCCCTCCTGCTGGTCCTGGGTGTCGAACAGATCGACGAACATTTCACGCTCCATAGGCAGCGCCGACCACATGGGTTGCTTGCGGGCAGCCTGTATCAGCTGCTTGCAGGCCGCCACCGAGGAAGGGCTCTGCTTGGCCACCTTCTCGGCCAGCTCCAGCGCCTTCTGGCGGGATTCGCCGCTGGCCACCACTTCTTCCACCAAGCCTATCCTGAGCGCCGTCTGGGCATCCAAGCGCTCACCACACAGTATCATGCGCTTGGCCCAACCTTCGCCCACCAGCCAGGGCAGGTGCTGGGTGCCCAGCCCGCCGGGCAGTAGGCCTACGGCAGCCTCGGGCAGGGCCATCACCGCGTGCTCCTCGGCAATGCGGATATCACAGGCCAGCGCGGCCTCCAGCCCACCACCCATGGCGTAGCCATTGATGGCAGCGATGCTGACGCCCCTGAACTGCGCCAGCGCCTCAAATGCCTTGCCGAAGAAAGTAATCATCTGCCTGGCGCGGGCCTTGTCACCACCCGCGAACACATTGAGATCAGCGCCCGCACTGAAAAACTTGGGGCCATTGCCAGTCAGCACCAGCGCATAGATTTCGCGGTCTGCATTGAGCTGCTCTACCATGGCCTTGAGGGCTGGCAGGCTGGTTTCAGTCCAGGTATTGGCGGGCGGGTTGTTGATGGTGATCAGCGCGGTATGGCCTACGCGCTCAAGTTGGAGCAGTTCGCTCATGGGGTCTCCTTGTTGGGCAGCCGACCCACACTATAACTTAGCCGGCCATGATGATTGACGTCCACGTCAATTTATCGCGACACTTCCACCTTTGTCACCCACAAAGCAACTCAACATGAAATTCATCGCCCTGATTGCGGCCTCGCTGCTCGCCACCACCGCCTTTGCCCAAGAGAACGCCGCCCCTGCTGCTGCGCCAGCCCCCGCCGCCGCACCGGCTGCCCCCAAGCACGAGTGCAAGGCCCCTAGCCACCCTGGCCGGAGTGCCAGCCAGATACGCATGGATGCCTTCAACAAGCAACACAAGGCCTACGGCGAGTGCATGAAAAAATACATTGATGAGCAAGTTGCCATTTCCAATGCAGCGGCGAGCACCGGTAATGCCGCCATCAAGGAATACAACGACTACGTGAAGGCACTGAACGAGACCAACGGCCAGTAGTGCAATAGTCGCGCATGAGCATTCCAGCAAATGGCCCTTTAAGTGGGCCATTTGTGTTTACGGGGATAAGGGCAGCGGCTACACGACCGATAGCAGTCAGTCCAGCTTATTGGCACTTTCCCTCAACCTGCCGCAAACCACACTGCTGGTGGCCAGCGTACCCTCGGACCAATCCCTTAGCCCTTGCCCGGCTGCATCTGCCCAGGTTTCCATGATCTCGCTGGCCAGGCTGACCGGGCTGGCAGGATGGGGTAGTAGCCGGGCTATGCCCTGCCCTTCTCCCACACTCAGCCGCATGCCCTGGTTGCGCGCCAGTTCCATCAGCTCGGTGTTATAGGGCAGAAAATACATGACCACCTCGACCACGCCCAGGTTGCGGGCATGCAGAATGGCGCGTCCAAGCATGCGGCCCGCCAGTCCCTGGCGGCGTTGGTCCGCATCCACGCTGACGCCTATTTCAGCCGTCTTGCCTTGCCCATCCAGCGCCAGATGCGTCAGGCCTATCAGGCTAGGCAGACCCTCGCGGCCCTGCCAAACGCCGTAATGGGCATCGCGCTCAAAATCCAGCCGGCGAACGTAATCCCGTATGGAATCATCGCTGGCGGGCCGGGCAAAGCGCTGCACCCGGTCTGTTTCATCCAGCCGCAGCAGGTGGGCCAGCATGGCAGGCGCATCGGCCTGGTTTAGCTGCCGCACCAGCATCATTGCAGTCGTTGACATAGCAAGCTCCTGTGTTGACCAGGGGTGCCGTGTTGTCTCCGTGCCGCGTGGCCTTGTGGGCTTTGTGCGCGGTACAGGCTACTTTTAAGCCCGCAGCCAAGGGATTGCAACCCGCCAGCAAACCATGTTGCATCGCAACAACCACAGCCATCAGGCAAGTACCTGCAAGCAGCGCCTCCCATGCAAAAGGCGTGTCGCGCTGCCGCGACACGCCTTCAAGGGAGCCTCCCAAAACCAGCTCGCGCCATCAACCCACTCAGGCCGTCCCTCCCACGGTCAGGCCGCCATCTATCCGTATGGTGGGCTGGCCCACGCCCACAGGCACGCTCTGCCCATCCTTGCCACAGGTGCCTACACCGGCATCCAGCTGCAGGTCGTTGCCTATCATGCCCACCTTGGTCAACACATCAGGGCCATTGCCTATCAAGGTCGCCCCTTTGACCGGGTACTGGATCTTGCCGTCTTCCACCCAATAGGCTTCGCTGGCCGAGAACACAAACTTGCCGCTGGTGATATCCACCTGGCCGCCTGCGAACTGAACGGCATACAGACCGCGCTTGATCGAGCCGATGATCTCTTCCGGCGACTTGTCGCCATTCATCATGACCGTATTGGTCATGCGCGGCATGGTGATATGGGCGTAACTCTCACGGCGGCCGTTGCCGGTCGGCGCCACACCCATCAGGCGGGCATTGAGGCTGTCCTGCAGATAGCCCTGCAGCACGCCATCCTCGATCAATACCGTGCGCTGGGTAGGATTGCCCTCATCGTCCACATTCAGCGAGCCACGGCGGTCTGGTATGGTGCCGTCATCCACCACCGTCACCCCCTTGGCCGCCACCCGCTGACCAACCTTGCCGGCAAAGGCAGAGCTACCCTTGCGATTGAAATCACCTTCCAGGCCATGGCCTATGGCTTCATGCAGCAGGATGCCCGGCCAGCCATTGCCCAGCACCACCGTCATCTCCCCCGCCGGCGCGGGCCTGGCGTCCAGGTTTACCAAGGCCTGGCGCACCGCCTCACGGGCATAGCCCTGCAGTCGCGCTTCGCTGAAGTAGCTGTAATCGTAACGGCCGCCGCCGCCCACATGGGCTGATTCACGCCGGCCATTGTGTTCTACGATCACCTGTATCCCCACCCGTACCAGCGGCCTGACATCGGCCGCCCGATGACCATCGTGGCGAGCAATGTAGATCACCTCATACTCGCCAGCCAGGCTGGCCATCACCTGGATCACGCGCGGGTCCAAGCTGCGGGCATAGCTCTCCAGCCCCTCCAGCAGCTTGACCTTGTCGGCCTCGGCCAGGCTGCCCAAGGGGTCCAGGGTGGCATATAACGGTCGCACCGCCGATGGCCGACGCGCTGCCCCTGCCAGCCCCTGTCCACCTTGCCGGCCTATGGCACGGGTTGCCTTGGCGGCCGAGTGCAGCGCCGCCAGGCTGATATCGTCCGAGTAGGCAAAAGCGGTCTTCTCTCCGCTAACCGCCCTGACACCTACGCCCTGATCGATATTGAAACTGCCCGATTTGACGATGCCTTCCTCCAGGCTCCAGCCTTCAGCTCGGCTGTACTGGAAGTAAAGATCGGCGTAGTCCACATCGTGGCGCATGATTTCGCCAAAAACCTGGTCCAGGGCGGCATCATCCAGGCTGTAGGGATTCAGCAGATAGTGTTCGGCCGTCTGCGTCGGCAAGGTAGTGCTGCTCATGTTTGTGCTCTTGTCATGGGTAGGCGCGCAGTGCACCAGGCTGCCACTAGTTTGGCCGGGGGCCAAGGTAGCGGCGCAGGATAGCAGTGAATTGCTGCTGCATGGGGCCAGCCAGCAGGGCTTCCCAGCGGCTCAGCTCGGCCGCGCCAAAACGCGACCGCGAAAAATACAGGCCCGCCCTGAGCTCATTGCGCTCAGGCGTCCAGTCCAGGGTGTGCACCTTACCATCTAGTGCGTAGCGCGGCAGCATCAGGCGGTACAGCATTGGGCTGGAAATCAGGGCGTTGATACGGCCGATTTTCATCTGGTGGTACAGACTTTCGATATCGGCCACTTCTATCAGTTCACCGCGCTCGCGCTGGCGGATAAGCAACTGCTCCCAAATCGCATCGCCGTATTTATAGGCTCGTACAATGCCCAGGCGAAACTCCGGCAATTCGTCCAGATCAGCCAGGCTGGTAGGCCGCCCCAGGCTTTTGAGCACCACCAGCTCATTGCCATTGCCCCAATAAGGCAGCGGCATGAACTGCCCAAAGCGATCGCGCTGTTCAGTAGGCAGGGCCGACAGTACCATGTCCGTCTCGCCCTGCTCGTACATCTTCCAGATCAATACCCTAGACAGTTCCGATACTTGAAAACGGCAACCGGTCGCCTGGCTCAGTGCCGCCACCAGATCGGGGTCGATACCTTGCGGCCTACCCTCCGCATCACGCCAATAAGCCATGCCAAACGGGTGGTAAGCCACCCGTACGGCTCTATCGGCACAGCCGTAGTCTGCCGGCACCGCATAAGCCAGGGTGGCAATCAGCAGCGCCAGGCAGTAGCGCAGCATCAGGCCAGCACTCGATGGCTCAATGCCGGCAAGCCCTGCCGTAGTCTGGCCTTGTAGTCGTGATCGATATCAGCCACCACGATGCCAGAACCACGCGGCAAGCGATCGAGCACGATACCCCAGGGGTCAACAATCATGCTGTCACCATGGGTCTCGCGGCCATTGCGGTGAAACCCGCCCTGGGCCGAGGCAATCACATAGGCCAGATTCTCAATGGCACGGGCACGCACCAGTGTCTCCCAATGGGCTCGTCCGGTGGTCTCGGTAAAGGCTGCCGGCACAATGATCAGGTCCACCGGCTGCATGCGGCGGAATAGCTCGGGAAAGCGCAGATCGTAGCAAATCGCCAATCCGATACGGCCAAAGGGCGAGTCGAACACCACCACTTCATCGCCAGGGGTAATGGTGGCTTCCTCGCGGTAGGTCTCCGTGCCCATTTCAAAGCCAAACAGGTGGATCTTGTCGTAACGCGCAACCTGGCGGCCCTGGTCATCGAACACCAGGGTGGAGTTCCGTACCTTGGCGGGATCTTCAGTCCACAGCGGTACCGAGCCGCCTACGATCCAGATGCCCAGCTTCTTGGCCGTCTTGGATAAAAAAGCCTGTATCTGCCCCTCGCCCGGCTGCTCACGCACGGCCACCTTGTCGGTATCCTTCAGGCCCAGAATGGCGAAGTATTCGGGCAGGACCACCAGCTTGGCGCCCTGCTTGGCGGCCAGCTTGATCAGGACTTCTGCCTCGGTCAGATTGGCCGATACGCTAGGGCCGGAAGCCATCTGCACGGCAGCAACCCGCAAGCCGCCGCTGGTGGCGGCACGGGCTGCGGCCTGCTGGCTGGTATGAGCACGAGTCGACATGATGTGTCTCCTTTCTTGTATTTTTGAAGGCGGCTCACCGCCCTGATGCCACTTGCTGAACGCGTTCTGACGAGGCGCTGCCAGCAATCTCGCCTGCGCCTCCCCTTACGGAGTGGCTGAAACAAGGTGCGGTGCTGGGCTATCCCCTTATTCCGTCCGCACGGCTACTTGCTACCACCTGCTGCACCTACCTTGCTGTACTGCGGGTCTGCCCAGGTGCCAGTGATATCGTACTCATAGGCCACCATCTGCCCCAACGGGTCTTTCAGCACCCGCTGCAGCAAGAACGCCCCCACACCCACCAGGGGGTTGGCCAGTGCCACCCCAGCTCCCACGGCAAAGCTGTCGCCCACCGTGGGCACGATGCGCACACGTAGCTTCTGGGTTTCCCGGCCTATGTCGGTCTCGCCCCTGAACAGTACTTGGGCAGCAGGTCCGACTATGGTCAGATTGTCCGTCGACATCACGCCTCGCACTACCTTACTATCGCCCTCGATACGGTCGAAGGCAAAGCCCTCGCTGAAGACATCGCGAAAATCCAGGGTCAGGCGCCGTTGCAAAGATTGCAGGCTGAGTATCCCCAGCAACCTGCCCATGCCGGGTTCTACCTTGGCAAATTGCCCGGATTCGGCCTTGATGCTGAATTTGCCGCTCATGCTGGGGTAATCGGGCGCCAAGGGCGAGCCGCGCCAGGCCAGATCGCCACGCAAGCTCCCTTCGCCCCGCCGCACGGTCTCTGGGTAACCAAACCGCCCCAGCAGCTTGCCCACATTGTCCGATGCTATGTCCAGCCTTACCTTGGTGCCCGCATCCTCACCAACCGGCTGCCACACCCCCTGCATATTGAGCCGTCCGTCGGGATTCGACAGTGTCAGGCTCTCTATCAGCCAGTTCTCCCGCTGCTGTTGCGCTTTTACGTCAAGCCGGCCCAGCGCATGCCCACGGTAGTGAAAATCTTCGGCGACGATATCCAGCGCCGGCAAAGACTGATTGCCAAAGCCGCCCCCTGCTGGCGCACCCGGCGCATCCGGTAAAGGCAGCACCAAGCGGGCAAACCGCGCATGCACCTTGCCCTTGCCCTGTGGCGACCAAGCCAGCCGGCCTTCAACCTGCTTGCCGCTGGCCGTCAGTTGCCAAGCCCCGTCCTTGCCCGGCACAGCGCGCAAGGCCAAGTCATCCAACTGGCTACCCAGCGCCATCAGCTTGCCGGCCCGGAGCTCTATGCCCGCCAATACCATGCCACTGGCGGCCTTGCCGCCCGCCCCCTCCAACAGCGCCAGCCAAGGGTCCAGGGCAAGCTCAGGCAGGGTGCCGGTCAGCCAGAGTCCACGATTGGCGTTATTGGGCACGCCGCCACCCAGGCGCACCTCGCCTCGCTCCACCTGCCACTCATGGTCAGTGGCGGCGGCAAGCTGGACTTCAGCATTCAGTTGGCTACCCAGTGCCACCTTCCAGTTCTCTGTCTGCCCCGCATTGTCGAGCACCAGCCGCAAGGGCCTGACCTCCCCCATGGCCTTGCCCAACGGTGCCGGTAAATCCAGCCGCACATCCTTCAGCGGCGCATCCAACTGCACGCCCCAGCCTTGCTCGGGTAGATCAAGCTGTACCCGATAGTCCGTCATGCCCACCAAGCGATCCGCCAAGGGCAGGCTGTAGCGCTTTGCCGCCAGGCCCACATCAGCGCGGCCGCTGGCACGCATCTGCACCACACCGCTGTCAGAGGTGGACAAGTCAGCCCGGAACGCACCACCCAGCGTGCGCCCCTGCAGGGCGTTGGCGCTGACCTTGCTCTCGGTAAAGGTCAGCTCTCCTTGCAAATCTGTTATTTCAGGCAGTTTTTCGCCCACCTGCAGCTGATTGCCGGCAAAGCGGTAACTGCCCGCCAGCTTGGTCGCATCGACATCCTCAAAAGGGATATCCAGCTTGATCGACAGTTTGCCTTCACCAGCAGCGCGTGCAGCACTACCCATACCATCCAGGCTGGCATCCAGCGGACTCTGCGCGATATAGCGCAGGAACTCGGCAGTCTGCCCTTCGGCCGCCCCCTCTAGGCGCACGCTGGGGCTCAGCTCCAGGTCGTCGATCACCGCCAGGGCATCGCTTACCCGAGCCCCCAGTATCTGCCCCCCCGCTGCTACCGTGAGTCGGTTGCCAACGATACGTACCTCGCCGTCTATCCCGCTCATAGCAGGCCAACCGTCGCTGTAGTCCAACGTCACGCCCTTGGCCTGGGTGACCACCTCCCACACGCCCGCCTTACCATCAGTGAACGGAAAGCCTGCCAAGGGGCCATTCAGGGTAAAGCGCGCATCACGTGCCTCGCCCGCCGTCAGGCTCTGGCGCAGCCAGTGGCGGGTATCGTTACCCAGCATGATGGGCAGGTAATCGGCCACCTTGCCGGCCGTGAGCCTGGGCACGGCAGCCTTCAAATCCAGGTTACCCAGGCCCGTGCCGGGCCAACGCCAGGTTGCCTGCGCCTGTGCCTCAAGATCAGCGTTGCTGGCGCTGAAATCACTGAGCTTGACGACCCATTGCTTGCCCATCCGCGACCAATCCAGTGCCAGGCGGATGCGATCCAGATGGAGCGGCTGCTCAAACACCGTACTGGATGCCAACTTGAAGCGCTGGCCGCGCAGCGCCAGGCTTCCCTTGGATTCGCTGAAGGTCAGCTCACCATCCACCGGCCCCAAGCTGGGCCAGGGCGCAGGTGCAAGCAGCCCCAGTCCACTGAAACCCACCCTGCCGTCATAGGACTGCGGCTCGCGCCAATCGCCCTTCCAACTCGCATTAAGACGATCCAGCCGGCCACTAGGTCGCATGCCGCCAAGCGCTTGGCGCAAGACTGTAGGCAGGGGCAGCGCGGGTGGGAGACTCGCCAATCCGGATAGCGTCACCCCATGGGCGCTGAACTGGCCTCCGCCCTCCTTGTGCAGGACCAGCGTCGCCTGGCTGCCATCCAGCAGCTTGCCGCCATCGGCTCGCAGCTTCAGATCACCCAGCGTCAACTCCCGCTCGCCGTCGCGGTCCCGCCAGCGCACGGAACCAGACAAGGCATTGACCTCCAGCGGGGCCAGTTCGGGCGACAGGCGTACCAATACATCCCGCAGCGCCAAGCGGGCATCCACGGCCGAGGGGTGCAAGCCCTCGAATGCCAGCTTGATTTCTAGCCGCCCCTGGCCGCGCCGCAGCGCTACCGGGTAGGGCAGCCATTGCCCCCAGGCCGCCATGTCCACCTTGTCCAGCACAGTGCTGACACTACCCTGCCACTGATCCAGCTGCGCCAGGTCATCCCCGCGCCAGCTGGCCTCAAGCTGGAATGGCTGCGCCAGCGCCGCAGGCGGTGTGGCCGACAGCTCAGCCTCATGCTGGCCAAACAAGCGGTTTTCCAGGCTCAGATCCACCTGTTCCAACTGCAGCAATGGCGCCTGCCGCAGGTCATCGCGCCAGCTGATGCGGCCATCCACAATCGCAATATCATGCTGCCGCAATAGCCAGTCGGTAAGGCTGCCTTGCTGGCCTGTCTCGTTCAAAGGCAATCCCGCCAGCCTGATCACTCCGTCGCTATCACGGGTCAGTTGCAAATCGGGTTGCAGCAAGGTCAGCTTGTCAAAGCGCAGGTCACCCAGCAGTAGCGGCCACCACGATAGCGTGGCCTCGACCTCCGCCAGGTTCAAGGCAGGGCGGCCATCGTTGTGGCGCAAGCTAAGCTGTTGAAACGACAAATACGGCAGTACACCCCGCCAGCCGCCTTCAACCTGCCCTATGCTGATAGGCCGGCCTACACGCTGGCTCAGCTCCGCCACCAGGCGTGGCCGGTACTCGGGCAGATGCGGGAAGAACCACCATTGCAGCCAGGCGGCGCCAAGCGCCCACAGCACGCCCACCGCCAAGGCCGCCCATATCAGGGCGCGACTGTGCCAATGCAGCAAATGCAGGCATTTGCGGCGCAGCCAGATCAGGCGGGCTTGCAGGGGATGACGATAGGGCGCGGGCGACATTGCAGCAGTGAAACGTACGCCCGAACAGGCGGCTAGAATAAGAGCCTGGATTCTAGCTGTCCGCACCACACCGCGTCTCGCGCATTCACAGGGCTTTGCACATATTTACGACATGACAGACCGCCTCGCACCCGCCATCAGCCATAGCCGCTACCTGCAACGGCTGTTTGCCGCGCAGCCCGCCTTGCAAGCCGACACACTGGCCAGGCTGGACACCCCCTTTGATCGAAGCGCCATGCAGGCCATGCTGCCCATGGGCGTCGATGACGCCACCCTCAAACCGGCCCTGCGCAAGCTGCGCCAGGCTGTCATGGCGCGTATCTTCAGCCGCGATCTGCTGGGGCTGGCGCAACTGGACGAAGTCATTGCCACCGTCAGCGATCTGGCAGAAGTCACCATCCTGGCGGCACTGGAATGCGTTACCCGCGCGGATGAGCGGCATGGCCAGCCCATTGGTGGGGAATCGGGCCAGTTGCAGAAACTGATCGTGGTCGGCATGGGTAAGCTGGGTGGCCGCGAACTCAATGCCTCCAGCGATATCGACCTGATCTTCGTCTACCCCGAAGACGGCGAAACCGATGGCCCCAGGCCCATTTCCAACCATGAGTGGTTTGCCCGCGCGGGCAAGCGCCTGATTGCACTGCTGCATGATGTCACTGCTGATGGCTTTGTTTTCCGGGTGGATATGCGCCTGCGCCCCTTTGGCGACGCTGGCCCACTGGTCTCAAGCTTTGCCGCCCTCGAGAACTATCTGCTGACCCAGGGCCGTGAGTGGGAGCGCTATGCCTGGATCAAGGGGCGTGCCATCACCGATGAAGCCGGCCATTACGGCCCAGCAGGCCCGCAGGGACTGGGGGGGGATGCTGCCGGCCTGATGTCGCTGGTGACCCCTTTCGTTTACCGTAAATATCTGGATTACGGCGCCTATGCCTCCATGCGCGATTTGCACGGGCAGATACAGCGCGAAGTCGTACGGCGTGATTTTGCCGACAATATCAAACTGGGCCCAGGTGGCATCCGCGAGGTGGAGTTCATCGCCCAGGTGTTCCAGTTGATACGCGGCGGCCGGCGCCCCAGCCTGCGTATACGCCCCACCCGCGAGGTATTGCGCGAACTGGTGGGCATGGGCCAGTTGGAGGCACTGACCGTCGCCGAACTGACCGCCGCCTATGTGTTCCTGCGCGATCTGGAGCATCGCCTGCAGTACCTGGACGATGGCCAGACCCAGATGCTGCCCACCAGCGACACCGACAGGGCCTTGATCGCCACCAGCCTCTGTCATCGTGACTGGGCCAGCTTCATGGCAGCGCTGGATACCCACCGCGCCGCTGTCAGCCGCCACTTCGAGCAGGTTTTCGCCCTGCCGCAGGCTGAGGGAGATGCTGTACATCCCCTCGCTGGCGTATGGCTGGGCATTGCCGATGGCCAATCCAGCCAGGGCAAGCTGGCCAACCTGGGATACCAGCAACCCGCAGAGATGGAACGCCTGCTGGCCGCCATTGCCCAGGGTGGTCGCTACCAGACCCTGGCCGACAAGAGCCGCCGCCGGCTTGATGCGTTGATCCCCCCCCTGGTGGAGGTCTGCGCCCGCCAGCCCAACCCTGATGCCACACTGAGCCGCATCTTGCGCTTTCTCGACGCCATCGCCCGCCGAGAATCCTACCTGGCCCTGCTGGCGGAGCACCCGCAAACCCTCAGCCGGCTTGCCTCCTTGCACAGCGCCAGCCCCTGGGTGGCCGACTACCTGCATAGGCATCCCATCCTGCTGGACGAGCTGCTTGATGCCCGCCTGCTGTATACCGCGCCCGACTGGCAAAAGCTGGGTGAACAGCTGCGCTCGGAACTGGCGCTGCATCTGGGCGATACCGAAGCCGAGATGGATGTGCTCAGGCACTTTCAGCACCAGCAGGTATTCCGCCTGTGCGCGCAGGATCTCGCGGGCCAGTTCTCCTTGACCACCTTGTCCGACCACCTGTCCGATCTGGCCGACCTGATACTGGCGGTGACCCTGGAAAGAGCCTGGGCCGAGCTGCCAGGCCGCCATCGCGAAGAAGCCGCATTTGCCGCCATAGGTTACGGCAAGCTGGGCGGCAAGGAGCTGGGCTACGGTTCCGATCTGGACGTGATATTCGTGTACGACGACGACCATCCCGATGCCGGTGAGCTCTACGCCAAGCTGGCACGGCGGATGATGACCTGGCTATCGACCACCACCGCTGCTGGCGCCCTGTATGAAGTCGACCTGCGCCTGCGCCCCAATGGCGCCTCCGGCCTGCTGGTCTCCAGCATCGCCGCCTTGGCGCAGTACCAGCACGAAAACGCTTGGGTATGGGAACATCAGGCCCTGACCCGCGCCCGCTATGCTGCTGGCGACAAGGCGGTAGGCACCCAATTTGAGGCAGTACGCCGCAATGTCTTGAGCCAGCGCCGTGACCAGGCGCGGCTATCCGAAGACGTCGTCGGCATGCGCGACAAAATGCTGGCCACCCACCCGGCACTGGCCGATGACGTCAAGCATTGCCGTGGTGGGCTGGTGGATGTGGAATTCATCGTGCAGTACCTGGTACTGGCCCACGCCCACCACCTACCTGCCCTGCTCGCCAACAGTGGCAATATCGCACTACTCAAGACCGCAGCCGAGGCAGGCCTGATACCTGCCGGTCTCGCCGAAGACGCCCAGACCGCCTATCGCCGGCTACGCGAGCTGCAACACAAGGAACGATTGAATGGCGCCCCCTCATCGACCAGTGCGCTGGAGGCCGTGGAGCCCTATTGCGAGGCGGTGCGTGGGCTGTGGCGGGTGGTGTTTGGCTAATAGTCGCTACAAACCCCTCCGGCATTTTTGCGCGTGCTTATTGTTGTCAGGTATTGATCTGCCGCGCACGCGCGCCAGCCGGAGGCGCAACACGGGGTTTTGTTAGCACCTATAAGCGGGGGATTCAGCAAGCGCCCTTCTTTGACCGGCAACCAAATAGCCTGCCTTTGACGCCCAAGTACACGATGAAAAAACAGCTAAGCAGCCACATGATTAGCAAGACACTACCCACCACGCTCTCGAAATCATTGCAGGCCAGGTAAACAATACAATCTTCGCTTACCAGCAGCACATGCAAAATACCGGACAAAAAATTACTCAAGAACATATAAGCAATCATAACCAAACCAAGCCTGAGCATGGATGGCTGATTTACTTTATCCTGCATTTGACCATGATCCAATTCCACACATATATTCCCCGTCGCATTTCGTATATCTCGAATGCGTACAGAGGAATTCGTCACTAAATCATGTATCGCCATACGCTTCCCACTAACCAAGAAGGTAAGCAGAGAAATCCAGCCTAGAAACAGCTTAACAACATAGCGAACCATCGCCCAGAAGAGATTGATCTTACGCCCGGTGGATTCGTCACACACATGAATATTTGCCATGCAATGGCCAAATGAGGCGCCAAACAAAGACACTGCAACAGGCTCATAAAATAGTATACCAATCAGAAGCACCACCCAGGCTTCATGCAAATACTTACCCGGTAGCCAACCCAAGTCCGTCATTAGCCCCATCGCGATAAATAGATAGCCGCAAAGTGCATAATCAATCAAAGCCGCCCTGATTCTCGGCCCGGATTTCGCATAGAACCGGCCACCACCTTCCACATACTGCACCATGTCACCATCCATTGCTGCTATCCTTTAAATCAACAATTGGCATAAAATTCTAGCCATACAACTCTCTCAAAAAGTATGCACTTTATCGCACAGCACAATTTCGGCAAAGCGACAACAACACCCGAGGTGGAACATGAAAGCAATATTCAGTGCCAACACAGGCTGAATAGGCCGAAACAAGTTTAGCCCATGCATAAATCGAACGTACGATTCAAGAAGTATAAACTACCCTACTTGCATTTTATCTTATATTCGCCGTACTAGCTCAGCATGATTGTGCTGAGTCACGCCTTCACCCCGCAAATCGATCATGCTCATCATCCAACACATTGATACCTGCTGGACCAAGACCACTCGCGGTATGCCAGGCGCCGGCTTGCGCAATGCGCTGCCGGAGGTCTATCGCCTGCCAGACGTATTGTCCGATGTGCCGTCAGACGGCGCCTTGATCCACCGTCTGCAGCGCAATGAATGGCAGCAATTCCAGCCTCATGCCCATACCGAGACATTGCCCGCTCCAGATCGCTATTGGCGTTTCCGCATCGGGCAGCACAATGGGGAGATTACCCTTTCCTTCTGCTACGACCCAGCCGACCATGGCCTGCCATTTCGGTACAGCAGATCACGCCCCATCTTTAGGCTGGCGCGGGGCCAGCGTGGCATATTCCGTATCAACGGACGATTTGCTTCCTATTCAGGACAGTATTACCGCCAGCACACACTGCACTTTGCACACCTGGCAGCGCTTGATACGGATTGCTTTGTGGCCCACCCACCACACCAAGTTCACGATGAATTGGCGCATCTGTTTTGAGGGTGCAGCAAACAACAAGGGCGCCTATTGGCGCCCTTGTTGTTTGCTGCGGTAACGCTGAAATCAAGCCCGGCGCCAGGTTGTCCCTTGCGGCCCATCCTCCAGCACCACGCCACCCTTCAGCAAGGTATCGCGGATACGGTCAGACTCGGCAAAGTTCTTGGACTTGCGGGCCTCCAGGCGCGCAGCGATCAGCGCCTCCACCTGCTCGGCCCCAAACTCGTCGCCACTCACAGGCCCACCTTGCAGATAGGCTACCGGATCACGCTGCAACAGGCCCAGCACATTAGCCAGCGCCTTGAGCTGGGAGGCCAGTTCGTGCGAACCACTGCGGTTGACCTCGCCCGCCATCTCGAACAGCACCGCTACCGCATCAGCCGTATTGAAGTCGTCGTCCATGGCCGCCTTGAAGCGGGTAGCGTAATCGCTATCCCAATGGATGGGCGCGCGTGCATCGTCCGGCGGCGTGTTCTTCAGCGCGGTGTACAGGCGGTCCAATCCCGCCTTGGCATCGTGCAGCAGTTCCTCCGAGTAGTTCACAGGGCTGCGGTAGTGCGCCCGAATGATCAGGAAACGTACCGCCTCGCCATCAAACGCCTTGAGCACATCACGTATGGTGAAGAAGTTGCCCAAGGACTTGGACATCTTCTCGCCCCCCAGCTGCAAGAAGCCGTTGTGCATCCAGTAGTTCACATACGTGTGATCATGGCAGCCTTCCGACTGGGCGATCTCGTTCTCGTGGTGGGGAAACTGCAGGTCCTCGCCGCCACCGTGAATATCGAAATGGCTACCCAGATGATGCTCGGACATAACAGAGCATTCGATATGCCAGCCCGGCCTGCCCTGGCCCCAAGGCGATGGCCAGCTGGGTTCGCCCGGCTTGGCCGCCTTCCACAGCACGAAGTCCAGCGGGTCGCGCTTGTGCTTGTCCACCTCTACCCGCTGGCCGGCCTGCAGGTCGTCCAGCGATTTACCGGACAGCTTGCCGTAACCGGGGAACTGACGCACTGCGTAGTACACAT
Organism: Chitinimonas sp. JJ19; assembly: GCF_036961565.1. Taxonomy (NCBI): domain Bacteria; kingdom Pseudomonadati; phylum Pseudomonadota; class Betaproteobacteria; order Neisseriales; family Chitinibacteraceae; genus Chitinimonas; species Chitinimonas sp. JJ19. Next base: position 55,534 of record NZ_JBAMDD010000016.1, on the reverse strand, counting down.
CGCCATTATCGGCAGCGTAGGCACGACCCTTGGCAATCAGCTTCTCGGTCATGGCCACCATGCCATCCACATGCTGCGTGGCGCGGGGCTCATGGGTGGGGGGCAATAGATAAAGTTGCGCCAGATCGGCATTCATCTCGGCGATGGTCTCGGTCACCAGCTCATCGGCGGTAATGCCGCGTTCGCCAGCGCGCTTGATGATCTTGTCCTCGATATCGGTGATATTGCGGACATAGGTCACCTCATAACCCGAGGCATGCAGCCAGCGGTAGATGATGTCGAAAGCGCCCAGCATGCGGGCGTGGCCGATATGGCACAGGTCGTACACCGTCATACCGCAGACATACATGCGCACCCGGCCGGGTTCGATGGGCTTGAAGACCTGCTTTTCGCGGGCCAGGGTGTTGTAGACGGTAAGCATGCAATCCTCTTGGGGAATAAGTCTGGCTCCTTCGAGCCTAAGACGGGATTCTAACAAAGCCAGCAGGTGCGGCCCAAACCGGGTAGCACAAGAGGCCATAAAAACAAAAAGGCCGGAATCGCTTCCGGCCTTCCTGACTAAGGGCTGCGCTCAACCTAGCAATACGTCGCGCGACACCCCTTGTCGGCGCAGGAGTCGCCGGAGACTCTCTAACGCCTCGATCTGGATCTGCCGGACCCGCTCCCGCGTCAGCTGCAGGTGGGCCGCCAGATCCTCCAACGTACAGATGTCGTAGCCATTCAGTCCATAGCGGCGCTCTATGACCATGCGTTGCTTGTCATTGAGCTGCTTCAGCCATTCCCGCACATAGCGCTGTATCTCAGCATTCTGCAGCACCATTTCCGGGCCGTCGTGCTGCTCATCGGGGATGGATTCGCCGATGGATAGCATGGGGTCGATATCCAGAGGTGCATCCAGCGACGCCATGCGCTCGTTCAGGTTCATGACCCGGCGTACATCCTCTACCGGCTTATCCACCTGGTAGGCGATTTCCTCCATGGTAGGCTCGCGCCCCATCTGCGCTTCCAGATGACGCTGGGCGCGCAGGTAGACGTTGAGTTCCTTGATGACGTGTACGGGGAGACGGATGGTGCGCGACTGGTTCATGATGGCGCGCTCTATGCTCTGGCGTATCCACCAGGTGGCATAGGTAGAGAAGCGGAAGCCCCGTTCAGGGTCGAACTTCTCCAGTGCGTGCATCAGGCCGATATTGCCTTCCTCAATCAGATCGAGCAGGGCCATGCCGCGATTGATATAGTGCTTGGCGATATTCACCACCAGTCGAAGATTATGTTCAATCATCTTCTGGCGGGCATCGAAATCACCCTGGACTACCAAACGGGCCAGACGGCGCTCCTCATCAGGCGTGAGCAGCGCGTTATGGCCGATGTCATTGAGATAGATCTGGGTTACATCACCGGTCGATTCAACCGCATAGCGGCCCACTTCTTCGACCTGCTGGGCGTCTGCCTCAGCTTCTGGCTCCAGGCCTTCCTCATCTTCCTCCTCGTCCAGTAGATCTTCGTCCACTAGCTCTTCGTCGATGGTATCCATGGAGTCGCTCATGGTGTCAGCCCGCCGTCAGGTATTTGGTTGGATCAACCGGCTTGCCAAAGCGCCGGATCTCGAAATGCAGCTTAACCTGCTCTGCATCGGTGTTCCCCATTTCGGCAATTTTGTCTCCCTTTTTCACATTGTCTCCCTCTTTGACCAAGGACTGGCTGTTGTGCGCGTACGCCGACAAATAGGTCTTGTTATGTTTGACGATAACCAGTTTGCCGTAGCCACGCATGGTTCCAACATAGACAACTCGGCCGGCACTGGCAGCAAGTACCGGCTGTCCTAATTTGCCGCCTATATCAATACCTTTGGCAGCATCCGAGAACGGGGTGATGACCTTCCCTACCGTCGGCCAGGACCAATTCAGGTCCTCTTCGCCCAATACAGGGCTGGCCGGCTTGTTATCGGCAGGTTTGGGGTCGGGCTTAACATCGATTTTTTCGACGGGCTTGGGGTCGATCGGTTTGATAGGCGCAGCGCCACCCAGGGCGGCCGTCTGCACCGGCCCTTCTGCCTGGCGCGCTACCGTGGCGGCATCCGTACCATGCGACAGCTTGAGCGCCTTGGGGTAGCTCACCACGGCCGCCACAGGCGCTGTCGTCGCGATAGGGGTGACTACCACAGCCGGCGTATCAATCTTGACCGGCGCTGGCGCACTATCGGGGCGTAGCGGGCGCACGACAACACCGGCAGTGTCCGGCGCGGCAATATCATTGGGGTCAGACAACAGCAGGATCTGGTCAATCTTGATCAGGTTGGGGTCGGCCAGATGATTCCAGGCAGCGACTTCCTTGTAATCCAGTCCATTTTCCAGGGCAATGCTATAGAGGGTATCGCCCACTCTGACGGTGTAATACTTGCCGCCATCCGGTGCCGTGGTAGCAACAGGACGTGCAGCACTGGCTGTGGCCGGCACAGGTGCAGGTTTGACCGAGGGCGCATTGGCAGGCCGCGTACGGTCAATAACAGGTGCGGGTGAACGAACCGGGTCGCTCGCACAAGCAGCGAGCAGCAAGGCAGACATCACACCGGCGGTACGGACAACGTTCAACTCGTTACTCCCTTGTATTCGAATTGGTACGTAGCGAGTGGCGCAAAGCCTACAGCGCGACGATGACAGTTTTGCTGAAGCTAGGCAAGGCCCGGCAGCATGGGAACGAAGCGTACTTTTTCCAATTTGGTTTCAATAAAACCAGCTTCGGTACGTTCGATTATTCGTAATTCCTGATCGACATTGCCGATAGGAAAAATCATTCTGCCCCCAACCGCCAATTGTCCAAGCAGGGCTTCGGGTACGTAAGTAGGGGCTGCAGCCATGATAATGGCGTCAAATGGGGCGGCTTCCGCAATACCGACAAATCCGTCACCGTGCCGCAAACGGCTATTGCTGATACGTAAATCACGCAGGCGCTGGCGTGCCTTGTCTAGTAGTTGTGCTAGCCGTTCAACCGAATAAACCGTCTTGAATAGTTGCGCCAACACCACGGTTTGATAGCCACAGCCGGTGCCAACCTCCAGCACCTTGTCGCGCCGGGCCGCGCCTGCAGCCAGTTCCACCATGCGCGCCACAATATACGGCTGCGAGATGGTCTGCCCCTGCCCTATAGGCAGGGAGACGTCGTCATAGGCACGGTGAGACAGGGCTTCATCGATAAAGATATGGCGGGGGGTGTTGGCCATGACGCCCAGCACCTCCTCATTGCGTATGCCTTGCTGGCGCAACCTTTCCACCATGCGGCCACGGGTACGTGCTGAAGTCATGCCGATGCCGGAAAAGTCGTGCTTCATGCCAGCCAGTCCGTCATAAAGTCCAGTTGCTTGAAGGCCGTCAGGTCTATCTGCAGTGGTGTAATCGAGACATAACCATGGGCTACCGCCCAGAAATCCGTGTCCTCTGCTGCATCTTGGGCCGCCCCGAGCGGGCCTACCCACCATATGGTCTCGCCGCGTGGATTCTGGCTCTTGATCACTGGCTCGGCCTTGTGTCGCCGCCCCAGACGGGTTACCCGCCAGCCCTGCAGGGCCTCATAGGGCAGATCGGGCACATTCACGTTCAGTAGCACGGCGCCACGGAAAGGATCGCGCTGTATCCGTGCAACCAACTCCTGCGCCACGCGGGCCGCCGTATCGAAGTGCCTGGGGGCGTGCTTGGCCAGCGAGATGGCCACGGCAGGCACACCCAGCAGATAGGCCTCGGTCGCCGCCGCCACCGTACCGGAGTAAATCGTATCGTCGCCCATATTGGCGCCATGATTGATACCCGATACCACCAGGTCGGGCAGCTCGGTCAGCATGCCCGTCACGGCCAAGTGCACGCAATCAGTGGGGGTGCCGTTGACATAGTGGAAACCCGAAGCCGCCTGCTTGAGGCTCAGCGGCCGATCGAGTGTCAGGGAGTTGGACGATCCACTGCGATCGCGCTCGGGCGCCACTACGGTGACATCACCCTGGCTGGCCAGGGCTTGCGCCAGCGCAGCCAGCCCCGGCGCAAAATAGCCGTCGTCATTGCTCAACAGGAACTTCATGCATCTCCCTAGCGCGTGTTTACGGTATGTCCACCTCGCGGCCACCCAGGGCTGCGAGATGCCGCCGCATCATCTGGCAGGCATTCTACCGTTGCCGCAATCAAGCCGGAAATCTGATGGCGGGCAGTGTGCAGCTACAGTGCCCTTTTGCGCGGTGTAATTAGTCCACAAAGCACGCAATGACTTGGCAAAGCGTCAATAGTGCGGCTTTTGTAGTCGAACCATTGGGTCGATAATAAGCTCAAATCATTCATCCATCTTTTCGAGGTCCACAATGTTTTCCCTAACTTGCTCCCGCCTGCTACTGATCAGCGCCATGGGCACCGCCGTTTTGCTCGGCGGCTGCGCCAGCGATCGTTCCGCTCGCATCTACAGCCCCTCCGAGGCGCTCAATGAAGCCCGCGTCCGCTCCGGCACAGTCGAGTCGGTACGCGCCGTTCGCATACAGTCTGATAGCGAATTGGGCCAGTTGATCGGCGCTGTCATTGGCGGTATCGCTGGCAGCAATGTCGGCAAGGGCAGCGGCTCCACCGTGGGTGCCGTCATCGGCGCCACCGTGGGTGGTGCCGCAGGTGGCGCGATAGGCAAGGACGTCAACGCCAAGGAAGGCATGGAGCTGGTGCTCAGGATGGAAAGCGGCGAAGTCATCGCCGTGGTGCAGGAAGCCGATATCGCCTTCGTGCCCGGCCAAAAGATACGCGTCATCACCCGTGGCCGGGTCAGCCGCGTGGTTCCGGCCAACTGATACGCGAGCAAGCCTCCATCGCCGACCTGTGTTGGGGCGCGTTTCAGCCCCTGCAGCAAATACCCAGGCAAGACAAAGGCCGGTGAGCAATTGCTCACCGGCCTTTGTCTTGGGCAGACCTCTTGCCGAGCCCAGATTCCCCCAGCGTCTTCAGCTTTGCGTACGCTGGCGCTTTTGCCGCTGCTCCGCCCGCTCCTTGAACTTGGTGCGCAGTGCTTCCATGCGTGCCATCTTGTTCTTGATATGGGCGCTGACCGTACGCTTTTGTTCCAGCGTCAGGCTCTCATATGCAGCCAGCCATTTGCCACGCACCACATCATGGGCGGCACGGGCCTGATCGCGCATGGCGTCCATTTCCCTATCCAGCTTGGCAAGATCTAGTATCTCTTGCTGCTTCTCCGTCGCCATCATGTTGCGCATCTGTTCACGCTGCTGCTTCAGGCTCTCGCGGGCCGCCTTGGTCGCCGCCTCGGCCTCTGCCCACTTGGCATCCTGCGCGGCGCTCAGCTTCAGTTCACCCTTGATGCGGGACAAGCCGGCAAACGGGCCCACATCGCCCTTCATGGCATGCATGCCATGATGCATGGGTCGGTGCATCCGACCCTCCTGGCCAGTTGGTTCTGCATGGGCAGCGGTCATCAAGCCCAGCAGCGAAACGGTGATCAGTGTGTGTATCAGGCGCATGTCGTTCACTCCGGTTTAATCGCTGCATGGGGCAGCGCACGATTGCCACTCTACGTGGCAGAAGTAAACCACCCGTGTCCGTACCGGCATGCAGTGTAAGCGTGTGTAAACGAGGAGCGACTGCGCAAGATCTATTTACAAATTGGGTGCGGAGCCATGCCGCGTGACTCAGCTCTGGACAATAGTCCAGGCGCTACCCGCACCACTCAGGCACTGACCTCAAGCACCGTGCCATGGTGGTCAGCCAGGCAGATCCCCTGAAGGCGGCTCCCATAGTTCCAGGCGGTTGCCCTCCGGGTCCATGACCCAGCCGAATTTGCCGAACTCTGACGTCTCCGTCTTTTCATCGACATTGCAGCCCTCGGCCTTCAGCAGTGCCAGCAAAGCGTGCAGATCACGTACCCGGTAATTCACCATGAAGGGCGCCTGGCTCGGGGCAAAGTAAGCGCTGTCTGCCGGAAAAACACTCCAGATGGTCACGCCACCCTGCTCGGGCTGCCCGGCCCCTTGCCACTCAAAGGCCACCCCGCCCCAATCCTGTATGTCCATCCCCAGGTGCCGCTTGTACCAGTCACGCAGGGCGGTTGGGTCCTGTGCCTTGATAAAGATGCCACCGATACCGGTGACGCGCTCCATGGTCATATCCGCTACCCCGTCCTTGTTGAGCGATTCCGGCTCCTTGGCTATCAGCCCAGTCGCCTCAATGCCGCGTATCACCCGCTGTCGATATCGAATCCGTGGCAAACAGCTGCGCCACATCCACCGCATCAAAGCTGTAATGCTGGTTACAGAAATCGCAATTCACTTCCACCTTGCCGGCTTCGGCCAGAATGGAATCCGCTTCTTCGCGCCCCACCATCTTGAGCATATTGCCCACCTTCTCGCGGGAGCAGCGGCAGCCGAAATGCGGATGCTCCTCCGCCATCACCCTGACGCTCTCCTGGTGAAACAGCCGGTATAGCAAGTCGCTTGGGGGCAGGTTCACCAGCTCCGAAGGGGTAATGGTTTCGGCCAGGGTAGTCAGGTGCTCCCAACCGTGCGGATCGCCGTGGCCTGCGGGTAGCTTCTGCAGCATCAGGCCGGCGGCCTTGCCATCTTCACACGACAGCCACAACCGGGTATCCAGTTGCTCCGAGCTTTGCATATAGTGCTCGATGATGGCCGCAACACTGGTGCCGGTCAGCCCCACGATACCCTGGTAGGTCTGCCCCGCCTCGCGCGGATCAAGCGTAATGACGAACTTGCCATCCCCCAGCAACTCAGCCAGCGGCAGATCCGGCAGCTCGCCACCCTCTTCATCCCAACGGGCGGTAGCGCGGATGGTGAGGTCCGATTCGCACTCGATGACGATCAGCTTGACCCTGCCCTTGCCATGCAGCTGCATGATCAAGGAGCCATCGAACTTCAGCATGGCCGTCATCAAAACCGAAGCCGCCATCAGCTCGCCCACAATCTTCTGCAGCACGGGCGGGTAATCCCGACGGCTCAGCACCTCCCGCCAACTGTCATCCAGTTGCACGGCCTCGCCACGCACTGGGGCAGCATCAAACAGAAAGCGTTGCAGGGTATCTTTGCTCATTGCGGTCTATCTCGTTCAATTTTCAATCGTGGTCATGTCCACCACGTGCAAGGTTAACGGCAGCGACGATCCCACATCGAACTCGCAACCGGTTTCCACACCAATACGGGCAATATCGGCCGCGGACAGATCCGGGCGTTCGTACACGGCACGCATGGCACCGATGGCAAAGTCACGGCCCGAGCCTATGGCCCAGAATTGCCGGTATTCATAGACTTCACGCATCGAAAACACGCCGAAGATGCCGTGAGGGTTGGCAATCAGCACCGTCATCTGGCTGGACTCATAAGGATCGTCCTCTTCCTCCTCGGTCTTGAGAAAGAAGTCCTCTTTCAGCTTGGGATGCAGCTTGCGGAAGCTATCGAAGATCAGGGGTCGGCTGGAAAAATCAAGCGTACGCGATTTGGCCAGCGCAGCTTGCAGCACCAGATCATGGGCTGCCGAACCACATATGCCGAAAACGCTGCCGTGCGACTGGAACAGCTTTTCCGGCCGCGCATCGTGCAGATGTCCCAGGCGGGTATCGCCAAAGGTCGATTGGGTATCCGCCGCCATGGCAATCTGATTGCCCTTGCGGACCGCAACTAGGGTCGTCATGCCAAGTGTTCATCCTGATAAGGGGCACAGCGCGCCAAAAGGCCCGCCAATGCATGTTGCACAGTCTGCAACCGTACACTGGCACGGTCACCGCTAAAATGGCGCGTTTCTGCTTCGGTTCCAGCAGAGGTCGCCCAGGCAAAACAAACCATGCCCACGGGCTTGTCGGCACTTCCGCCGCTCGGGCCGGCGATACCGGATACGGCGACGGCAAGGTCGGCACCGGCAGCGGTCAGCGCACCTTCAGCCATCTGGCGCGCCACCACCTCGCTGACTGCGCCATGTTGTACCAGCACAGCCGCTTGCACACCCACCAATTGCTGCTTGGCCGCATTGGAATACGTCACAAAGGCCATGTCGAACCAAGCCGACGAACCGGGGATATCGGTGATGGCGCTGGCAATGCCGCCACCGGTACACGACTCCGCAGCCGTCACTCGCCAGCCACGTGCCAGCAATGCCAAACCCAGCGCTTCCGCCAGTGACGTTGTCGTCATGCTTACTTCCAGCCTTCGTGTCGTAAAGCCCGTCATGAGCATAGGTCATGGATGGGTAGTGGCGGGCTGTGCAGGCACCAGGGCAGCCCTGATACCAGATGTCAGCGCCGCCTGAACCAGCAGGCGCTTACATTTTCAGGAAATGCTCGCGGTAGTACTTGAGTTCGTCGATGGACTCATACACGTCGGCAAGCGCCTCGTGCCTGCCTGTCTTCTTGAGCCCCTTGGCCACCTCGGGCTTCCAGCGCTTGCACAACTCCTTGAGGGTGGAGACATCCAGGTTGCGGTAATGGAACCAGGCCTCCAGCTCTGGCATCCAGCGCGCCATGAAGCGGCGATCCTGGTGTATGGTGTTGCCGCACATGGGCGATGCACCCTTCGGTACATGCTCACCCAAAAAGGCCAGCAGTTGGGCAATCACGGCGGCTTCGTCCAGTGTCGATGCCTTGACCTTGTCTATCAGTCCCGATTTGCCGTGGGTGTTCTTGTTCCAGTCATCCATGGCATCCAGCACGCTATCGGGCTGGTGCACCACCAGAACGGGGCCTTCGGCCACGGTATTGAGTTCGTTATCGGTAATCACCACCGCCACTTCGATGATGCGATCACGGTCGGGCTCCAGCCCGGTCATTTCCATGTCGAGCCAGATGAGCCGATTGGGGTCTTGTGCCATACTTCGCCGTTATCTTTCCGTCACTTGCTACACCTAGGTTGAGCAAGCGGCATTTGTCCTTGTAGATTTTCTTATTTTCGCACACACCGGCATGACCGCCCACGTATTCAGCCTCGTCTTTATTGCCTTCCTGGTTTTATCCACCCTCCTGCAGCTCTGGCTCAAGACCCGGCACCTGCGGCACGTACTGGCCCACCGCGCCGCCGTGCCTGCCGACTTTGCCAGCCAGATCGAGCTGGACGCCCATCAGAAAGCAGCCGACTATACTGCCGCTAAGATGCGTTTTGCCCGCATCAGCATAGCCTGGGAAGCCCTGCTGCTGGCCGCCTTTACCCTGGGTGGCGGCATAGGCTGGCTCGATGCTACCGCCCGTGAGCTGGCGGGCACCGGCATCTGGGCCGGGTTGGCACTGATCGCCGGCCTGACCCTGGTAAATGGTGTGTTGTCCCTGCCGTTCTCGCTCTACGCCACCTTTGTGCTGGAGGCGCGCTTTGGCTTCAACAAAGTCACCCCTGCGGTATTCGTGACCGACATGGTCAAATCCACCCTACTGGGCGCTGCGCTCGGCCTACCCTTGATCGCCCTGATTCTATGGTTGATGGAAGCCTCAGGCAGCCTGTGGTGGCTGTATGCTTGGGCCGTCTGGGTGGCCTTCGGCCTGGCCGTCATGGCCATCTACCCTACCTTCATCGCCCCCCTGTTCAACAAGTTCACCCCGTTGGCCGATGCCACTCTCAAGCAGCGCATTGATGCGCTGCTGAACAAGTGCGGCTTTGCCAGCAATGGTGTGTTCGTGATGGATGGCAGCAAGCGCTCCAGCCATGGCAATGCCTATTTCACCGGTTTTGGCAAAACCAAGCGCATCGTCTTCTTCGACACATTGGTCGAACGCCTTACGCCGCTGGAAGTAGAAGCCGTACTGGCGCATGAATTGGGCCACTACAAGCGCAAGCACATCATCAAACGCATGGCCACCATGTACGGCCTGGGCCTGCTGACCATGGCGCTGCTGGGCTATATCAAGGACACCAGCTGGTTCTATGCCGGCCTGGGTGTGGCCGTACCTTCCACGGCAGCCGCCCTGATCCTGTTCTTCCTTGCCTTGCCGGTATTTACCTTCCCCTTTGGCTGGATAGCCAGCCGAGGCTCGCGCAAGCATGAATACGAGGCCGACGAATACGCCGCCGAGGTCAGCGATGGCAGCGCCCTGATTTCTGGTCTGGTCAAACTCTATCGCGACAATGCCGCCACCTTGACACCCGACCCACTGCACTCCCTGTTCTACGATTCGCACCCACCGGCGGCCTTGCGTATTGCCGCATTGCGCGGACAGGGCCGGGGTTGAGCGTGATACGTGCCTTGTTCCTTTGCAGCCAGAACCGCCTGCGCAGCCCGACAGCCGAGCAGGTATTCTGCAACTGGCCCCATGTAGAGACCGATTCCGCCGGCCTTGGTAACGACGCCACCGTGCCGCTGTCGCCCGAGCAAATAGCCTGGTCCAGCGTCATCTTCGTGATGGAGCGCGCCCATCGCAACAAGCTCTCCAAGCATTTCAGGCAACACCTGAACGGCAAGCAAGTCATCTGCCTGAATATCCCTGATGACTATGATTACATGCAACCCGAACTGATCAAGCTACTCGAAGTAAAAGTCGGCCCTTTTCTGCGCCTGCGCTGAAACGCCAACCATCGAGTCACACCAAAGGAACCCTCCCATGTCATTAGCCCAAGAGCCCTGCCCTGCTGTCGTCAACCCGCTCAGCGATGCTGAAGTCCAAGCCCTGCTGGGCCAGGTAAGCGATTGGGCCATCGAATCCGGCAAGCTGGTCAAGACCTTCCGCTTTGCCAACTATTACGAGACGCTGGCCTTCGTGAATGCCTCAGCCTATATCTCGCACAAGGTAGATCACCACCCAGAGCTGCACGTAACCTACAACACGGTGCGCATCGCTTACGACACCCACTCGGTAAACGGCCTCAGCCGCAACGATTTTGTGTGTGCTGCCCGCACGGATGCACTGTTGGGATGAGTACAGTCGCCCGTATCGTCCAATCGCACGGCAAGGCATTTATCGTTGACCTGGCAGGTCGCCGCTATGTGGCAACGGCGCGCCGCAAGAAGACCGACTATGCCGTGGGCGACCAGGTGGAGATCGTGGTACTGAACGAGGAGCAGGCCGTGATTGAGCGCGCCCAGCCGCGCACCAGCCTGCTGTATCGATCGGACGAATGGCGCGAGAAGCTGATTGCCGCCAACGTGACCCAGATTGCCATCGTACTGGCAGCCGTGCCCAGTTTCTACGAGGAACTGCTGAGCCGCTGCCTGGTGGCAGCCGAAGACGCCGATATACGGGCCCTGATCGTGCTGAACAAGGCCGACCTGCCCGAGACCGCAGCCGCACGGGATGTGCTGGCGCCCTATGCTGCATTGGGCTACCCCATGCTGGAGCTGAGCGCCAAGACCGACATCACACCACTCTGGCCCTGGCTGGAAGGCCAGATCACCGTGTTTGTAGGCCAGAGCGGCATGGGCAAGACCACCCTGGTCAACGGCCTGCTGCCCGAGGTAAACGCCCGCACCAACGAGATATCGACAGCGCTGGACTCCGGCAAGCACACCACCACCCACGCCACGCTGTACCGCCTGCCCAACGGCGGCGAGTTGATCGATTCACCAGGCCTGCAGGAATTCGGCATGCGCCACCTGCGGGGCGATCGACTGATCAGCCTGTTCCCCGAAATGCGCCAGTATGCCGGCCAGTGCCGCTTCCAGAACTGCCGGCATGACAGGGAACCCAGCTGTGCCCTGATCGCCGCCGCCGAGCGCGGCGATATCCTGCCGCAGCGGCTGCAACTACTGCGCAAGCTGCGCAGCGAGTGCCCAAATTGATGGCAGGCAGCATATCGCTAGCAGAAAACACCGCAAAAACAGTCTTTTAATTGCCAAACACCACCCAACCGGACTAGAATCGCAGTCCGCAGCATTTTTTATTTAACCCTTTCAGTTAGAAAGCAGGACTGATCTTCATGCCTAACGTACGCGTCAAGGAAAACGAGCCGTTCGAAGTAGCCATGCGCCGCTTCAAGCGCGCAGTGGAAAAAACCGGCCTCCTCACCGAACTCCGCGCTCGCGAGTTCTACGAAAAGCCGACCACTGAGCGCAAGCGTAAGCTCGCTGCCGCTGTGAAGCGCCATTACAAGCGCATTCGCAGCCAGATGCTGCCGAAGAAGTACTACTAAGCAGCGTTTTCCGCGTACCGTGACACGAGTGCCGTTGGCTCGTGAAACACGCGCTCAGGGCCGCCGGTTTACTGGCGGCTTTGTGTTTTTTGGGCGCAGCAGGCAAGCCTCGCCCTAGCGAGGCACGATGCATAAGGCCGATATGGCCACGGCCTTGGCAGCAGTTTCGATTTCAGCAGCGCCATGTCGCAATGCGTCGGCGCCAGCCGCCGCCCTACCTTCTGCCCAACCTCCAGGATAAGAGCCCACCATGAGTCTGAAGCAACGCATTACCGACGACATGAAAACTGCCATGCGCGAGAAGGATACCGCTCGCCTCGGTACCATCCGCCTGCTGCTGGCCGCCATGAAGCAGAAGGAAGTGGACGAACGCATCGAGCTGAGCGACGACCAGATCGTTGCCATCATCGACAAAATGCAAAAGCAACGCCGCGATTCCATCAGCCAGTATGAGAACGCCAAGCGGCAGGATCTGGCCGATATCGAAAAAGCCGAGATGGTGGTACTGGAAGGCTATATGCCCCAGCAGGCCGACGAAGCCGAAGTCGCCGCCATCCTGGATGCTGCCATCGCCACCCACGGCGCCACCGTTGCCGCCATGGGCAAGATCATGGCCGAGGTAAAGCCCAAGCTGGCCGGCCGCGCCGACATGAGCAAGGTTTCTGCGCTGATCAAAGCCCGCCTGGCCTGATCGCTGCGCACTGCAAGCCCATGGAATGACCAGAGGGAGGCCCCGGCATCCCTCATGGCGCCAGATGGCAGCCCCAACCCTGCAAAGGGTGGGCGACATCCGCACCCGGAAGTGACCTACACTGCTTTACCGCCAGCCGTACAGCTGCTACCCCCATGGCTTTGATACCGGAAGAATTCGTCCAGGACCTGCTTAATCGCCTCGATATCGTCGAGGTGGTCGAGCGCTATCTGCCGCTCAAGAAAGCCGGCCAGAACTACGCTGCCTGCTGCCCCTTCCATAAGGAAAAATCGCCCTCCTTCACCGTCAGCCCCACCAAGCAGTTCTATCACTGCTTTGGTTGCGGCGTACATGGCTCCGCCATTGGCTTTGTGATGGAGCACGAAGGATTGAGCTTTCCGGATGCGGTCGAAAAACTGGCCGAATCGGTAGGCATGCAGCTACCCAAAAGCGAAGGGCGCAGCAACGATGCCCCCCGGCGCATCCAGCAAACCAGCCTGGTCGATCTCAACACCCGGGCCATGCATTACTACCGCGAACAGCTGAAAGCCAGCCCGCGAGCCATCGACTATCTCAAGCGCCGAGGCCTCAGCGGCCAGATTGCCGCCCGCTTCGGCCTGGGCTACGCGCCCGACAACTGGCACCCCCTGGCCGAGTGCTTCAGCGATTACGCCACCAATGCACAGCTCAATGAAGTAGGCCTGGTGATAGACCACGCCGATAGCGGACGCCGCTATGACCGCTTTCGTGACCGGGTGGTGTTTCCCATCATGGATGGCAAAAGCCAGGTCATCGGTTTTGGCGGCCGCATCATTGACCAGGGCGAACCCAAGTACCTCAACTCCCCCGAAACCCCCCTATTCCAAAAGGGCCTGGAACTATACGGCCTACCCCAGGCGCGGCAGGCCATACGGGCCAGCAACCGGGTACTGGTGGTGGAAGGCTACATGGACGTGGTGGCACTGGCGCAGCTTGGCGTGGAGTACAGCGTCGCCACCCTGGGCACTGCCTGCACGCCAGAACACGTCAAGAAACTGATGCGCCTGGCCGACCAGGTGGTGTTCAGCTTCGATGGTGATAAAGCCGGCCGCCGCGCCGCCTGGCGTGCACTGGAAAACAGCCTGGCCCTGGCCAACGACGGCAAGACCCTGTCCTTTTTGTTTTTGCCGCAGGAGCACGACCCAGACAGCTATATTCGCGAGTTTGGCAAAGACGCCTTTGAAACCCTGATCGAGCGTGAAGCACTGGGCCTGGTGGCCTTTATGTGCCGCGAACTGGCCAGCCAGGTCGATCTGGATAGCGACGAAGGCAAGGCCAAGCTGATGCACCTGGCCAAGCCGCTGGTCGAACAGATCAAGGCGCCCGCACTGGGCATCTTGCTGCGCAAGAAGCTGGCCGAAATGGCCGGGATGGACGGTGGCGAGGCAGCCCAGTTGCTGGGCGGCGTGGCATACGCCCCCCAACAGGGCCAGGCCGCTCGCCCCAACAAGCAGGAATGGGGCAACAAGAAGAAGCCCTGGAACAAGGACGGCGGGGGTTTCAGTGGTGAGCGTGGCAGTTGGAAAGGCCGCGACCAGGAAAACCGTGGCGCCCCACCGCCCGACGGCCCGCGCGAAACCCGCGACCTGGCTTTTGAGCTCTTGCAATTATTGGTGGTCGCCCCCAAGTATGCCTTGGAGTTGCCGCAGCAGGCACTGCCCGCCAACCCGCAAAACCCCACCCAAAGAGCCATCGTGCGCCTGGTGGACTACGTTTGCGAGCAGGCCCAGCCCCCTGCCAGCGGGCACCTGCTGGAAGCGCTGCGCGGCGATGACAGCCACGCCGTGTTGAACAAGGCCTTCGTCAAGAGTCGCGACAGCTATCGCGAAGGCGAGGATGCAGTATTGGGTCAGGCCTGGAAGTTTGCCCTGGAGCGCTACCTGCTGATGATGGAAAAACCCAGGGCGGCACAGCGGCTGGCAGAACTGGCAAGGCTGGACTTTGGCAGCATGACCCAGGAAGAGCGCGAAGAATATGGCCGCCTGACCATGCTGGGACGCAAGACATAAATCCGGCAAAACACCGGGTAGCACACTAAACTGAGTGGTAATAGCGATGGTGTCAGGCGCCATCGCCAGCAGCGCAGCGGTTTCGCCCCAGGCCCACAACCCGTGTTTCGGGCCTGCAGTGCGAAGTCGCTGTTTTCCTTAGCGGAATACCTGTCAAAAGCCGGTAGTCCGTGTTACAATTTGCGGTTTCCCCGTTCCAAATCGAGATAGCACAGATGGCGGCAGATCAAGAGCTCGACAAGTCCGAAGCCAAGCGCGACGCAGAACCGCGTCTCGACAATGAGGCCCGTAAGGCCCGCTTCAAGAACCTCATCGTGCTCGGCAAGGAGCGGGGTTACCTGACTTACGCCGAGATCAACGATCACCTGCCAGAAGACATGCTGGACGCCGAGCAGATCGAAGGCGTCATCAGCATGATCACAAATATGGGCATCCAGGTCTACGACGAGGCACCCGATGCCGAATCGTTGCTGATGTCCGACGCCGCACCGGCCGCAGTGGCCGATGACGACGTAGCCGAAGAAGCCGAAGCCGCACTGTCGACAGTGGACTCCGACTTCGGCCGCACCACCGACCCCGTGCGTATGTACATGCGCGAAATGGGTACGGTAGAGCTGTTGACGCGCGAAGGCGAAATCGAAATCGCCAAGCGTATCGAAGACGGCCTCAAGCATATGATCCAGGCCATTACCGCCTGCCCCACCACCATCAGCCACATTATCGGCATGGTGGACAAGGCCCTGGCCGACGAGATTCGTATCGACGAAGTCGTGGACGACTTCATCGACCCCAACGCCATTGAAGAAGAAGCCGCACCGCCAGAGCTGAGCGATGCCGAGAGCGACGAAGACGTCGCCCTGGAAGACACCGGCGACGACGATGACGAAGAAGGCGAAGGCGCTGCCGCCGCCGCTGCCGCTGCCAACCTTGAAGAACTCAAGAACAAGGCCCGCGAACACTTTGAAGTGATCCGCGACCTGTTCGACAAGATGATCAAGGCACTGGCCAAGCATGGCCCGCACAGCAAGCAGTATCTGGCCCTGCAAGAACAGGTTTCGGCCGAGTTCCTCAAGATCCGCTTCTCTGCCCGCCAGGTCGAAAACCTGTGCGACAGCCTGCGCAATATGGTGGACGAGATCCGTGGCTACGAGCGCGAGATCATGGACATCTGCGTGCAGAAGGTTCGCATGCCGCGCGAGCACTTCATCAAGACCTTCCCCGGCAATGAAGACAACCTGGATTGGGTCAAGAACGAGATCAATTCCGGCAAGGCCTACTCCGGCATCCTGGAGCGCTACCAGCACGCCGTGATGGAAAAGCAATCCAAGCTGGCCGAGCTGCAAGCCAACGCCATGCTGCCGATCAAGGACCTGAAGGAAATCAACCGTCAGATGTCCACCGGCGAAGCCAAGGCACGCCGCGCCAAGCGCGAAATGATCGAGGCCAACCTGCGCCTAGTGATCTCCATCGCCAAGAAGTACACCAACCGCGGCCTGCAGTTCCTTGATCTGATCCAGGAAGGCAACATCGGCCTGATGAAGGCCGTGGACAAGTTCGAATACCGCCGTGGCTACAAGTTCTCGACCTACGCCACCTGGTGGATCCGGCAGGCCATCACCCGCTCGATCGCCGACCAGGCCCGTACCATCCGTATCCCGGTACACATGATCGAGACCATCAACAAGATGAACCGCATTTCGCGGCAAATCCTGCAGGAAACAGGCCTTGAGCCCGATCCAGCGACCTTGGCCGAGCGCATGGACATGCCCGAGGACAAGATCCGCAAGATACTCAAGATCGCCAAGGAACCGATCTCGATGGAAACCCCCATCGGTGACGACGACGACAGCCACCTGGGCGACTTCATCGAAGACCAGAACAACCTGGCCCCGGTGGACGCTGCGGTCTACGCCAGCCTGCGCGACGCAACCCGCGACGTGCTGGACACGCTGACCCCACGCGAAGCCAAGGTGCTGCGCATGCGCTTCGGTATCGAGATGAACACCGACCACACGCTGGAAGAAGTCGGCAAGCAGTTCGACGTCACCCGCGAGCGTATCCGCCAGATCGAAGCCAAGGCCCTGCGCAAGCTGCGTCACCCGACCCGCTCGGAACGTCTGAAGAGCTTCCTCGACAGCCTGACCAGCGAAGGCTGATAAGTTATTGGGCCTGTAGCTCAGTTGGTTAGAGCAGAGGACTCATAATCCTTTGGTCCACGGTTCAAGTCCGTGCGGGCCCACCAGTAGTCTCAAAGGCCTGTGTCGCAAGACACAGGCCTTTGTTACGTCCAGCCCTACCCAACCAAGCCACAACCCGCCAGCGGCAGCCCCACTAGCCCGCCATAAACTCGCAAAAGCATATTCACAATCCGCCCCAGCATCGCTATACTAGCGGGCTGTATGTGAGCTAACACAGCTCAAGTGCCGGTGTAGCTCAGTTGGTAGAGCAGCGCATTCGTAATGCGAAGGTCGTAGGTTCGACTCCTATCTCCGGCACCACAGAATCAAGGGCTTAGCCGCAAGGCTAGGCCCTTTTCTCATTCCCTCGCCAACTAAGTGACAACGGAGAATCCTCCATCCCGGCTTGATTGGCGCCCCAGAGCCGACCTGCAGCGCCCGCCTCCCAACTAGCTTTAGGTGCCTGCGCAGCACGGCATAGCGGCATTGCCTCCGGCGCAGCAGAAATAGCCCGCTACGGTTCTTACCTGACTTGGATCCAGTGAAGTGCGCCGCTCCGGCTTCGATCACTCAGAAACAAAAAACGCAAAAGCCACTCATCGAGTGGCTTTCTTGTTTTCCGTCCCACAGGCCAAGCTACTCCAGCGGCTGCGGTCGGGTATCGCCTATGGGGGTGGTACCGCCTTGCAGCAAGGCAACGTCGCGCACGTTCTTCTGTACAGTCACTGCGGCAAACAGGCTCAGTATGTAAGCCATGGCGTAGAAGCCTTTTTCGGCTGGGGCCAGCGTAGCGTTCCACAAGCCCACTGCCAGCAGCAGCAACGACAAGCCCACCGACACCCAGCACAGGCCGAAGTAAAGCCCCGTCGCGGGGATGCCTTCCATGCGGTCACGCACGGTTTTTTGCAGGGATACGGCCGAGAACAAGCCGTACATCAGGATCACGAAGTAGTAACCCTTCTCGTTGAGCTGCATGGCGGCATTCCACAAGCCGGCCATATAGGTACCCGCGCCCACAAACAGGGCCACCCAGGCTGCGCCGACAAAGGCTGCAGTAGGACGTTGCAACTGAGGTTTCATGCGCTCTCCCTTATCCTTGTTTGATTGTTCACCCGGCCCACACCCTCGCGACGCGCAAGGTGCCAGCCCGCTGGCTTGTGCAGTAAAACGCAGCGCCAGCCTGATGGTTTATTCAGTCGGCATAGTATAGCAAGCGCCTGACAACGCAATATCCGGTCGCTCCCCATGGCGGTGTTTGCGCACGATTACCGTTTTAGGCGCCGTCCATAGTGGGCTGCTTAGCGTATGTGCTCCGCATCAGCTGGCGGCACAACCCAGCTGTGCATGCGCTCCTCATAGACGGAGACACTGGGCGCGGGGAAGCCCGGATCGGCGAATGCGCCAACAGGAATGGCAAGGTACGCATCCAGCCCACCCAGCTCGTAGTAGACCGTGGCGCCGCAATGGGGGCAAAAGTGGAACCGGACGTGTGAGCCTTCATCCCCGACCCGCACATACTCGGTCGAGGCGCCGGCAAACACTACCTGCTCGCGAAGGAATCTGGCCTGCTGGCCAAAGACACTGCCCGTTCTGCGCTGGCAGGCCAGGCAGTGGCAGATGGAGACGCGCACGGGTTCGCCGACGACCATGGCCGTGAGCTGACCGCAACTGCAGGATGCCAGACGCTGGGACATGGGGTTTAACCCTCCTCGAGGAAAATGGCAGGATGATAGCGGCAGTGGCTACCAAGGTCAGTACCCATGCCCCCACAGGACACACCCAGTCCTGGCAGGCATCCGGCAGTCACGGCTCGGTGTATATTGGGTAGCGACCCTGCATCATGCCAGCCGCCGCGCTTCGATTCCCCTCTACCCTGACCTAGCCGCCACCATGACTACGACCACCACCAAGCGTAAGAAAATCGATCTCGGCCTGCAAGGCGGAGGAGCCCATGGTGCATTTACCTGGGGGGTATTACACCGGCTGCTGCAGGAACAGGAACTCGACATTGTCGGCATCAGCGGCACCAGTGCCGGCGCCATGAATGCGGTGGTGCTGGCAGATGGCCTGGCCAAGGATGGCCGGGATGGTGCGATAGCCGCACTGGCCAACTTTTGGCGCGGGGTCAGCAATCTGGGTTTGCTGTCTCCCTTCAAGCGTACTCCTTGGGATGTACTGTTTGGCCGTTGGAGTCTGGATTCCTCGCCCTATTACGCCTTGTTCGACATGATGTCGCATCTGGTGTCGCCTTACGACATCAACCCGCTCAATATCAATCCGCTGCGCAACCTGCTGGAAGACGCCGTGGATTTCGAGCGTTTGCGCAGCAGCCGGCAGCTCAAGCTGTTTGTCACGGCCACCAACGTGCGTTCGGGCGCTGCGCGGGTGTTCGAGCGCAAGGAGTTGACCGCCGATACGGTCATGGCTTCGGCCTGCCTGCCCTACCTGTTCCAGGCGGTGGAAATCGACGGCGAAGCCTATTGGGATGGTGGCTACACCGGCAATCCTTCGCTCTTCCCCCTGATACACGATACCCGTGCCGATGACTTACTGATCGTCCAAGTCAACCCCTTGCAGCGCGACGAAGTGCCAGAAGACACCCGTGCCATCCTGAACCGCATCAACGAGATCACCTTCAATGCCAGCCTGATCAAGGAACTGCGGGGCGTTGCCCTGCTGGGCAGGCTGGCCCGCCGCAATGAGGTACTGGATGAGCGCTACCGCGAACTGAACGTGCACCTCATCCACGGCGAATCCTGCCTGGAACGCATGTCGGCTTCCAGCAAGATGAATACCGAATGGGCCTTCTTCGAACTGCTGCACGATATCGGCTTCGACGTCGCCAGCAATTGGTTGGCTGAGAACGGCGAGCACATAGGACAAAAGTCCACCCTGGACTTTGGCGACGCGCTGTTCCGCTGGACAGACTGAACCTGGCAGCCCTGTCCAAGCGCAGCGAGGTTGCCTCACCCCTTCCGTTCAGCCTAGCGCACACCAGATATCCCCCTAGCCGAGCAAGCGTATGTGTCACTTTATGCACATGCGTCGCCTTGGCACGCAATCAATAGACCTTTTTGTTATTTTAATTTGTTTTGTATTGCATTTTGGAATAAACAACGCTTGCTACACAGTCCCATATGCTTACATATCAGCCAGCCGAACCCGCACTATCCACGCCTAGCCTGCTGGTACTAGACTTCAGCCACTTTCATGCCGCAGAGCCCGCCAGGCAGGCCTTCCTCGATCAGCTTCGCCGGGCGGCACATGAGATCGGTTTCTTCTACCTGACCGGCCATGGCATAGACCCCGCACTGCAGCAGCAGGTATTGGCAGTCAGCAGGCAGTTCTTCAACCTGCCTGCAGCGGCCAAGCATGGCGTCAGCATGGTCAACTCGCCCCACTTCCGGGGTTACACCCAGATAGGCAGCGAGCTGACGCTGGGTAAACAGGATTGGCGCGAGCAGTTCGATCTGATGGAGGAGGCCATCGCACTCAGCAGCATTGCCCAAGACCAGCCCTGGCTCCGGCTACAGGGCCCCAATCAATGGCCCACAGCACTGCCCGCCATGCGTGGCATTGTCCTCACATGGCAAGAGAGCCTGCGCAAGCTGAGCCAACAGTTGCTGCAAGCTTTTGCGCTGGCGCTGGGCCAGCCAGCCACGGCCTTTGATGCCTCGGTGGCAGAAGGGGCTTTTCAGCATCTCAAGCTGATACGCTACCCCGGCCGTGAGCAGACCCGGGACGATCAAGGCGTGGGCGCCCACAAGGATGCAGGCTAGGCGCCTGTCCACTGCCTGCCATCGTCCATCGCAGCGGTATTGACCGTCAGCACGGCAAACTCCTGACGCATGAAGGGCGACGCCACGATGGCATCGCGGGTGGCCTGGTCCAGATAGAGGTAAAGATGATTGAGCGTCACCCTAGGCAGCACGCAGGAATTCTCCGAGACAGATGCAAAAACGGGACGCCTGAGCGTCCCGTCCTGTTGCCTGCAGCTGGCGATCAAGCCACTTGCGGGGTGTTGCGCAGCTTGATGTGCAACTCACGCAATTGCTTTTCGTCCACGCTGTTGGGCGCCTGGGTCAGCAGGCACTGGGCACGCTGGGTCTTGGGGAAGGCAATCACGTCGCGGATGGATTCTGCACCGGTCATCAAGGTCACCAGACGATCCAGGCCAAAGGCCAGGCCGCCGTGGGGAGGCGCACCGTACTGGAGGTTTTCCAGCAGGAAGCCGAACTTGTTCTGGGCTTCTTCGGCGCCGATGTTGAGCGCTTCGAATACGGTGGACTGCATGTCGGCACGGTGAATACGCACCGAACCACCACCCAGCTCCCAACCGTTCAGCACCATATCGTAGGCGCGTGCCTTGCACTTGCCCGGATCGGTCTTGAGGAACTCGATGTGTTCGACCTTGGGGCTGGTGAAGGGGTGATGGCAAGCCGTCCAGCGCTTGCTGTCTTCGTCGTATTCGAACATGGGGAAGTCCACCACCCACAGCGGCTTCCATTCGCGGGTAAAGAAGCCACCGGCCTCGCCCTTTTCATGGCCGATCTTGATACGCAAGGCGCCGATGGCTTCGTTCACCACCTTGGCCTTGTCCGCACCGAAGAACACGATATCGCCGTTCTGTGCACCAGTGCGCTCGATAATGGCGGCCAGCGCTTCAGGCGTCAGGTTCTTGACGATAGGCGACTGCAGGCCCTCTTCGTTCAGCTTGGTGACGTCATTGACCTTGATATAGGCCAGGCCCTTGGCACCATAGATGCCAACAAACTGCGTCCAGGCATCGATCTCGGAGCGGGTAAAGGCAGCACCGCCCGGCACGCGCATACCGACCACACGGCCACCGTCCATATTGGCCGCGCCGCTGAACACCTTGAACGGCACATCCTTCATGACTTCGGTCAGCTCGGTGAACTTCAAGGTCACCCGCATATCCGGCTTGTCCGAGCCATAGTAGAACATGGCGTCGTCGTACTGCATGCGGGGGAACTTGCCCAGGTCCACGCCTATGGCTTCCTTGAACACATGGACGGCCATCTCTTCCATGATGTCCATGATCTCTTCTTCACCGAGGAAGGAGGTTTCCACGTCGATCTGGGTGAATTCAGGCTGGCGGTCGGCGCGCAGGTCTTCGTCACGGAAGCACTTGGTGATCTGGTAGTAACGGTCAAAGCCCGCCACCATCAGCAGCTGTTTGAACAGCTGCGGGCTTTGCGGCAGGGCAAAGAACTGGCCGTCATGCACACGGCTGGGCACCAGGTAGTCGCGGGCACCTTCCGGTGTAGAGCGGGTCAGCATAGGGGTTTCGATATCGATGAAACCACGGCTGTCGAGGAAGTTACGCACCAGCAGGGCCACCTTGTAGCGCAGGCGCAGGTTCTTCTGCATGGCCGGGCGGCGCAGGTCGATGACGCGGTGCTGCAGGCGGGTCATCTCGCTGAGGTTTTCCTCGTCGATCTGGAACGGCGGGGTATTGGCCGCGTTGAGGATGACAATCTGCTTGGCCAGAATCTCGATCTCGCCCGACACCAGGTTGGCATTGGCCGTACCGGCCGGGCGCTCACGCACAATGCCGGTCACTTCCACCACGAACTCCGACCTTACGGTATCGGCCAAGGCAAAGGCTTCTGGGGTATCGGGGTCGATCACCACCTGCACCAGGCCTTCGCGGTCACGCAGGTCGATGAAGATCACGCCGCCGTGGTCGCGGCGACGATGCGCCCAGCCCTTGATGGTGACGGTTTGGGAGAGGTAGCGCTTGTCGATCAAGCCGCAGTAGTCGGTACGCATGGCAGTTCCAGTAACAGATTGGCCCGGGTAGGGCCGGATTTTCTTGGATAACGAAAACTAAACAGAACAGGCGGGTTTGCCGCCTAGCCTGGCAAATTCGGGCTGAGCTGCTTGCAGGGCGTATCGCCATTGGCTTTGCCGCCGGGTGCAACCACACCCATGGAAATCACATACTTGAGCGCCTCGTCCACGCTCATATCAAGCTCTATGGTGGCCGACTTCTTCACCACCATGAAGTAACCCGAAGTCGGGTTGGGCGTGGTCGGCACATAGACCGACACATGCTCCCCATCCAGCTGGCAGGCCAGCTCAGGCGCTGGGGTACCGGTCAGAAAGGCCACCGTCCAGGCATCGCCGTGCGGAAAACGCACCAGCAAGGCTTTGCGGAAGGCATTGCCGGAGTCGGACAGCACCGTATCGGATACCTGCTTCACCGAGCCGTAGATGGATTTCACCACCGGAATACGGTTGAGGACTTCTTCCCAGAATCTCACCATCCGCTGGCCCAGGATATTGGCGGTCAGCAAGCCGGTCAGCAACAGTATGGCCATGACCAGCACCACACCGAGACCAGGGATGTGTACGCCTATCCAGTCGCGCGGGCGGTTCCCATCGGGCAGGAGCAGCAAGAGGCTGTCCAGTGCACCCACCAGGGTACTGATCACCCAGAGGGTGATGCCTAGCGGCACCCAGATCAGCAGTCCGGTAACAAAGTAGCGCTTCATCCGTGGCTTTCGGTGTCGGTTATCAAATCAGGCGCAGCTGCCGCAACCGCCGGTACCGCAGGCGTGGGCACCCGCATCGGCCGTTGCCGTCTCGGTTTTTGCAGGCACGCTGGTACTGCTGCCGCCCTTGAAATCGGTGGCATACCAGCCCGAGCCCTTCAGTTGAAAGCCAGCGGCCGACAGTTGCTTGGCAAAGCTAGCCTTGCCGCATGAGGGGCAATCGGTCAGCACAGGGTCGGACAGCTTGCGCAGTACTTCGGCACGATGGCCGCAATCAGTGCATTGGTAATCGTAGATCGGCATGTTCTCTCTCCTTCCTGATACAGGGAAAAGCCCAATCAAAGCCGCGCATTATAACGCAGCGCAGCAAGCGCGGTGAGGTTGAAAATGCGGGTAAACGTCCAGCAATTCAAGCGCTAGCTACACGAACGCAACACTTGCCCCAGCCAGCCAGCCCCATTGCTTAACCCACACCGGGCAACCATGGCATGCTAGCGCCCAAACCCCATTACATAGCGCGGCCGCAGCGCCGCCACGGAGACAACCATGCACCTGACCCGCCCCCTGCTTGCCAGCCTGCTGGCCCTGGCCATCAGCCCCGCCTTTGCCGATGCCAACAGCCCCATAGGCAACTGGAAGAACATCAGCGACAAAACCAACAAGCCCGAAGCCATCATCCAGATCTGGGAGGAGAATGGCGAGCTCAAGGGCAAGCTCACCAAGCTGTTCGAGAGCAAGGAAACCCTCTGCACCGCCTGCAAAGGCGACAAGAAGAACAAACCCTTGATAGGGCTGGAGATTATCTGGGGCGTCAAGAAAGATGGCGACGAGTGGGCCGGTGGCAAGATCATGGACCCCGACAACGGCGATATCTACAGCGTAAAGCTGGCCTTGGCTGATGGTGGTCAGAAGCTCAAGGTACGTGGCTATATGGGTTTCTCGCTGCTGGGTCGCACCCAGACTTGGGTACGCGAATAAGCCCCCCACCGCCAGCCCTGCCACAAGGCCTTAACCAGCATGCTGCGGCCGGCGCATTCCGCGCCTACGCCGCCCCATACTGGAAATTTCACGTGTAGCGAGTAGGATGCGCGCCCCATACGCCCTCACTCCTCGCTCACGAGCTCAGCCATGTCCTTGTTGAAAGTCCTGCGTCTACAGCCCTACGCCACCCTGGCTAAAGACCTGCCCACCCCCAGCGCCAAGGCATTGCATGACAAGGTGCTTCGTAGCAACTATGTCGATGCGGAGCTGATGTTCGGCAAACTGTCGGGGGAAGCCAAGGAACGCGCAGTCTATGGCTACGCCAACCTGGGCGATGCCGTCGATGCTGCGGCAGCCTGGACCAAAAGCGCACCACGCTCCGCACTCGCCCACACGCTGCTCGGCGCATCACTGGTGATAGCAGGCTGGAAGATACGTGGAGGCAGCTATGCAGAATACGTCGACGAAGACGCTTGGCGTCCCTTTTTCGAGCACCTGGAAGCCGCCAAGTCTGCCCTGGAAAAAGCCGCAGAACTCGACACCAGCGCCGCCGAAGCGCTGGCTTGGTTGATACATCTTGGCGTGGGCAAGAGTGAAGACCGGGAGCAAATAGACAACTGGTTTGAAGAGGGCCTGCGCAGGCAACCCACCCACTGGGCCCTGCATATGAAGTACTTCCATGCGACTACGCAAAAGTGGGGCGGCAGTCACAATGAAATGTTCGCTTACGCCGCAGACTGTTCCGCCAAATCCCCACCCGGCAGCATGCTGCATGCCCTGGTCGCCTTCGCCTATAGCGAATACGCTCTTTCA
The DNA here is from genome assembly GCF_036961565.1 of Chitinimonas sp. JJ19. NCBI lineage: Bacteria > Pseudomonadati > Pseudomonadota > Betaproteobacteria > Neisseriales > Chitinibacteraceae > Chitinimonas > Chitinimonas sp. JJ19. The sequence goes on along the minus strand of NZ_JBAMDD010000016.1, from coordinate 30,227 downwards.
CTGAACTCAGGCCAAAGCAGCGCAAGTCTGAAAACCCTGCGTAATGAGAAAAACGCCAAAGCCTTGGTCGCCGCACTGTATAAATGGGTGAGTGCCAAACCGGGTGAGCTGGAAGCCAAGCTGATGCGCGTATCCAGCCCGTTCAGCAGCGCTGGCCTCAATCACTTTGCTGCCACACTGTATCTCTGCGGTGCCACAGATGAAGCCAAGCTTGTGCTGGCGGCCCTGCGTGGCGAGATAGATTCAGTACCTTGGGGTTGGATAGCAAGCTCCACGAAGGAGAACGCCGCACCTGCTTTCGTCTATGACAAAGCCTGCCGCGAGCTAGGGCTAGTGCAGGATTGGTAGGCGATGCGCCAACCCTTTGCAACGCACATGTTTTAACTTTCGCGCAACCAGCACCTAGCTATCGGTTGCCAACAAGGCCGTTCAATACCCCGAGAGTACCAAGCCCGAAGAGAACGCCTAGCGGCGCCTGTCAGCCCAGCGAATACTCGAATACCCCACGCTGGACAGGGATACCCCATCGGGGCGGCAGGCAGAAGCCACGCAAGCACCACAAGCCGCCCACCCTGTCACCAGCAACCCTGCTAGCTTGCCCAGGCGACCACCAGAGGCTATGTATATCCGCTGCAGCCAAGCTTGCCGATCAATGGTCATCAAAATACGGTACATCCGTACAATAATGACCAGAGAGCGCGCTGATTGCATGGCATGTGGCCCCCGGCCCACCACTTTTGTGGCAAGACAAAGATAAAACCTGCCGGGAAAATATTGTTGCAAATGCATACCGGTATCATTCCGGTAGAATTGATCGCCATGAACAACCTCACCATAGAGCACACCAGCAGTGCCACTGGCCGAAAACTGCAACGACGGGGCGAAGAGTCGCGCCGCCGCATACTTGACGCAACCCTGGTGTTGATCGCCAAACGGGGGCTGCATGGCATCACCCATAGGGCGATCGCCGCCGAGGCTGGCGTTCCCCTGTCGCTGACCACCTATTTCTTCAACGGCATGAACGATCTGATCGAACAGACCTTCGATCATTTCGTCCTGGTCGCCGCCAAAGACAATGTAGAGATGCTGAACCAGCTCAATCTCTATTTGTCCGACTTACCGCCAGAGATCCTGCTGCGCTCGGGCGACGCGCGCGTGGCGGTTCATCTCGAAGTCACGCGGCGGCTGGCCAACTTCATACGTATGCAGGCAGAGCTGCATTCCGTCGGGCTTGCCGTAGAGCTGAACTTCCTCTCGCTCTACCGGCTGGACCCACCGGTACGTGCCAAAGTGGTAGCCTATCGTGCCATGCTGGTATCCGGCATCGCGCAACTGGCCCGCATGGTGGGCTCCGATCAACCGGAAGTCGATGCCTCGCTGGTGCTCAGTGTCATCCACCGCCTGCAGTTCGAATGCATGAACCTGCCGCCACCGTGGCCCGAGAGCCTGCTGGAAGCAGAGATCGGCCGCATGCTGGCACTGGTCTTCCGCCTGCACTGAACCCGCCATTGCAACAAGCACCGGCAAACCCGCATTGCCACGCCCCTTGGGCGGCAGGCAGCATGATAGGCCTGACCGTGACAGCCCCGCCCAAATGCAAGCAATAGAACTCCTGCCGCTGGTCCTCATCGCCTTCTCGGCAGGTCTCATCGATGCCGCCGTGGGCGGCGGTGGTCTGATACAGGTGCCGGGTCTATTTTCCACCCTACCCCAGCACACGCCCTCCACCCTGTTTGGCACCAACAAGTTCAGTTCGGTATTTGGTACCGGTATGGCGGCATGGCGTTACGCCCGCAAGATCGATATCGCCTGGAAGCTGGTCATCCCCGCCGCACTGACCGCCTTCGCCTTCTCCTTTATCGGCGCCATGGCTGTCAGCTATATTCCGCCAGCGTGGATGCGCCCCCTGGTGCTGGCCCTGTTGCTGTTCATGCTGGGCTATACATTGCGCAAGAAAGATTTCGGCGCACTGCACCGGCCCAGCCATATAGGCCGGCGCGAACTGATCATTGCGCTGGCCATAGGCGGTGCCATCGGGTTCTATGATGGCTTGTTCGGCCCAGGCACCGGCAGTTTTCTGATCTTCCTGTTCATCCGCTTTTTCGGGTTTGACTTCCTCCGCGCATCCAGTGCCGCCAAGATCGTCAATGTGGCAACCAACCTGGCCGCCCTCGCCTTCTTTATCCCCGCTGGCCATGTGCTGTACCACTATGCCATTCCCATGGCAGTGGCCAATATCGCCGGCGCCTTTTTTGGTGCGCGCATGGCCATGCGTGGCGGTACCACCTTGATACGCAAGCTCTTTATCGGCCTGGTCAGCGTGCTGATTGCCAAACTGGCCTGGGATATCTTCGGCACATTGTTGGCACGCTGAGCGCACAGGCTCGTACCATCCGCACGCCACACCCCGCTTGACAAATGACCACCGGTCACTTGTAATGTACCCATAAAATGACCACCGGTCATATTCATCAAACGGGAATGGGCAGACATGGACAACATCAAGGGCAAGTGGGCGCTGGTCACAGGCGCATCAAGCGGTTTCGGCATGGATTTCGCCACAGCCCTGGCTGAGCGCGGGGCCAACCTGATACTGACCGCAAGGCGCACCGAGCCCATGGAGAAGCTTGCCGCCAGCCTGCGCGCACTGCATGGCATCGAAGTAGTGGTAGAAGCAGCCGACTTGGCCACCCCCGGTGCCGGCAGCGCGCTCAAGGCCCAATTGGACAGCCACGGCCTGGCCGTGGATGTGCTGATCAACAATGCCGGTTTTGGCGTGTATGGCCAGTTTGTAGATCAGCCCCTGGGCAAGACGCTGGAAATGCTGCAACTCAATATACTCAGCTTGACCGAACTGACGCATGTATTTGCGGCCGACATGGTCAAGCGTGGTGGCGGACATATTCTGCTGGTGGCCAGCATCGGCGGCTATCAGGCCACCCCCACCTATGCGGCCTACGCAGCCAGCAAGGCCTATGTGCTGCTGTTTGGCGAGGCCCTGCATACTGAGCTGGCCCCCAGCAAGGTCAAGGTCAGCGTGCTGTCCCCCGGCGTATCCGCCACCGGTTTCCTGGCGGCATCGGGCCAGCAGACCACGCCTTACCAAAGACTGCTGATGATGCAATCGCGCCCGGTGGTGGATATCGGCTTGAAGGCGCTGTTCAACGGTACAGCCAGCGTAATTCCGGGTGTGGGCAACAAGCTCACCATCTTCAGCAACCGCTTCGCGCCCCGCAGCCTGCAAAGCCGCGTGGCATACCAGCTGATGAAAAACTAGCAGCAGCCTGGCCAGCAGACCGGGGGCGGCAATTCAGCGGCTCCCCAAACAGGGTAGAATTGTGGCCATGACCCAACGTGCCCTTGATAGCGAAGACAAACAGGCCCGACGCGACGCCATCCTGGCAGCGGCGCGCGGACTGTTCCTGCAAGATACTCGCAACCTGCCTTCCGTCGCCCGGATTGCCGAAGCCGCTGGCCTCGCCAAGGGCACGGTTTATCTGTACTTCTGCACCAAAGAAGAAATCTTCATGAGCTTGCTGTGGGCCGAGTGGCTCGGCCTGCTGCAGGAAGTACACGACAGCTTCAGCCCGGAGGGCGGCAGCGCCGAGGTACAGCTGACGCGCTTCATGCAGCGCTATGTCTGCTACCTGGACGAGCACCCCGAGTTGATGCGGCTGGATGCCATGGCCTATAGCGTGCTGGAGCAGAATCTGGGGCTGGAGCAGCTGCGTGTATTTAAACTGGAGCTGACCCAAGGCTTGGTCAGTGCTGGCGCCGCCCTGGAAGCCGCCCTGGGCCTGCCGGCCGGCCGGGGGCTTAGCCTACTGACCCGCGCCTATGCCCTCACGCGCGGCCTATGGCAATCGCTGGACTACCCGGACAGCCTTTGCCGTCTGCTGGATGAACCCGTATTTGCCCCAATACGGCCGGACTTCCGCACCGAGCTGCTGGCCGCCTTAGGAGAATACTGGCGGGGTGCGCTGGCAACCCCTTGACCCCCTGCGAGAGCTAGCAAGCGTGCAGGCAATACCTGGCGGTATCCGATGTCTAACGCTCGCTTAAAACAAAAACCCGAACAGCATAAATAGCCCTTGCAAGCCTTTATGCAGGCCAAAACCCAAGGCCAAATTAATCGCCCTCAAAGAAATAATTAGCATCATTCATTGACTCAACCAGCAGAACTGCGTAAAACGGGAGATGCAGGATCTTCAAGTAGAAAACCAGTTAGTTACTTAGTGCGTCTAAAGCTGTACCATTCGTGCTCGTTCCGTTCTCGACTCCTTGAATGTCATGCATATGGGCATGTGCCCAACACTACACAAAAGGATATTCAAGATGGAAACAGGTACCGTTAAGTGGTTCAATGACGCCAAGGGTTTTGGTTTTATCACCCCTGATGATGGCAGCAAGGATTTGTTCGCCCACTTCTCCGAAATTCGCTCGGAAGGCTTCAAGTCGCTGGCAGAAGGCCAAAAGGTCTCCTATGTTGCCGGCATGGGTCAAAAAGGCCCGCAAGCCACCAATATTCAAATGGTATAATCTGCTACTCGGCAGAATGATATCTCAGCGAGATGTTTGATTCAGGCGGTTTGTTTGATACAGAGCCACTAGCCTAGGATTCTGATTGCTGTAAAAAGGCAATTCCCCTCAAAAGGAATTGCCTTTTTGTATTCTGCGCTGGATTACCCTGACTGCATTTAAATGCAGCCTATGCCTTTGCATCACCACCTACAAGAATGGCGCGGGGGAAATTCTCACTATCCGCCGGCCACGCCCAGCGTGGCTCAATGCAAGACCCTGGGAACCGACAGCACAAACTGATCGACGACAGCGTCAAAGCACTCACCGTCCTCGGCACGGAACTGATAGCTGCCGTGCATAGTGCCAACAGGCGAACTGAGCGCTACGCCACTGGTATAGCCATATGCCTGCCCCGGCTGGAGGCTGGGTTGCTCACCCACCACCCCCTGGCCCCGCACCTCCTGCACCTTGCCATCGGCCTCGGTGATGATCCAGTGCCGGGTGAGCAACTGGGCGGCAATAGTACCGGTATTGACGATGCTGATGTGGTAGGCAAACACATGGCGATTCGCCTCCTCGTCCGACTGATCGGCGAGAAACTGGGTTTGCACGGTAACGGTGATGTCGTACTTGCGGGATTCGCCCATGGTGCCTTGGCGCAATGTGAGAGTAACGGACGAAGATTACACGCGAAAACGCAGTCAGCGACAAGGCGCTCATCGGTTTCCGGTAAAATCGATGCCATCTTCCCATCTCGCAGAGCACCGCCATGAGCCAGCCCACCTTCCGCATTGCCCCTTCCATCCTCTCTGCCAACTTTGCCAAGCTGGGCGAGGAAGTGCAGAACGTCATTGCGGCCGGCGCCGACATCATTCACTTCGATGTGATGGACAACCATTACGTGCCGAACCTGACCATAGGCCCCATGATCTGCGAGGCCATCCGCCCCTGTACCGACGCATTGATCGATGTGCATCTGATGGTCAAGCCAGTGGACCGCATCATCCCCGACTTCGCCAAGGCCGGTGCCAACATCATCACCTTCCACCCCGAGGCCAGCGAGCATATCGATCGCAGCCTGGGCCTTATCCGCGAACAGGGCTGCAAGGCCGGCCTGGTGTTCAATCCCGCCACCCCGCTGCACTACCTGGACCATGTCATGGACAAGCTGGACATGATACTGCTGATGTCAGTCAACCCAGGCTTTGGCGGCCAGAAGTTCATTCCCGGCACACTGGACAAGCTACGCGAGGCGCGTCGCCGCATCGACGAATATACCGCCAAGACCGGCCGGGAAATCTGGCTGGAGATTGATGGCGGGGTCAAGGTGGACAATATCGCCGAGATCGCACGCGCCGGCGCAGACACCTTTGTAGCTGGCTCGGCCATCTACAACACACCGGATTACAAGGCCACCATAGACGCCATGCGCGCCGAACTGGCCAAGGCCTGACCTAGGCCGGTATCCCACCAGCACAGAGCAGCGTATGCACAATCGCCCCAATCGATGCTACATCCTTACCGGCGCCTCGCGCGGCCTGGGCCTGGGCATGGCCCGCGCCATCGCAGCACAGGGCGACCACCTGATCGCGCTGGCTAGGCAGGAAACACCCGAACTGGCACAACTGGGCGCCGCCCTGCCAGGTTACCGCTTTGTGGCCGTAGACTTGGCCAATACCGACCAGGTCAGCGAAGTTGCCGAGGAACTGCTGGGCTCCTTGGCAGCAATGGACTGGCAAGGCATCTACCTGATCAACAACGCAGGCGTGGTCGAGCCCATAGGGCCGGCAGGCAGTTATGGCGACGCCGAGATGGCCCGCTGCCTCACCATCAATCTCACCGCTGCCATCCAGTTCAGCAATGCCTTTTTGCGACACCTGCGCGACCGTCCCTGTGACAAGCGCATACTGCAGATCAGCTCCGGTGCGGGCCGTAATGCCTATACCGGCTGGAGCGCTTATTGCGCCAGCAAGGCCGGGCTGGATATGTATAACCGCTGTGTGGGACTGGAGCAGGATGGCCTGCCCCACCCAGTGCGCATGGCATCGCTGGCGCCCGGCATCATTGACACCGGCATGCAAGCCAGCATACGTGCCACGCCCGAGGGGGACTTCCCCTTGCTGGAGCAGTTCAGGCAATACCAAGCCAATGGCGAGCTGGCCGACCCGGATAGCCGGGGGCAGGCGATCGTACAACTGCTGCATACAGACCATATCGGCCACGGCGCCGTACTGAATATCCGCGACTTTATCTGATGCCCATCAAAGCCATCGCCCTTGACCTGGACGGCACCCTGCTGGACACCATTGCCGACCTTGCCGCTGCGGCCAACGCCATGCGCAGCGACTTCGACCTACCCGCCCTGGAACAGGACAGGCTGGCCAGCTTTGTTGGCGGCGGCATGGCGCAGCTGGTACACCGCTCGCTCACCGACGCACGCGAGGGCCAGGCCGAGCCTGAGCAACACGCTGCCGGCATCACCGCTTTCTGCCGCCACTATGATCGCCTGCTGGCCGTCAAAACCCGCCCCTATCCCGGTGTAGTCACCGGCCTGGAGGCTTTCAGATCCATGGGATTGCGGTTGGCGGTCGTCACCAACAAGCCATTGCGCTTCACCGAGCCTGTGCTGGCGCAGACTGGCCTGCTGCCCTATTTCGACATCGTGCTAGGCGGCGACAGCCTGCCCGAGAAAAAACCCCACCCCCTGCCCTTGCAGACGGTATGCCAGCAGTTCGGTATCACAGCGGCCGAGCTACTGATGCTAGGCGACTCCCATTTTGATCGTGACGCCGCCAGAAATGCCGGCGCACCTTGCCTGCTGCTCGACTATGGCTACGAGGATGTACGCGGCCTACAGTGCGCCGGCATCATCTCCAGCCTTGTCGAGGCGGTGGATTTCGTGAAGAATGCTGGCTCGGATTGATGGCTTGCCTGCACTTGCGCCTTGATCCTGCCCCACACTACCCAGACGAACGACTTCAAACATCATGACAAGAGATTCCAAGCACTGCGGGCTGACCTGGCGATGGCGCTAATCGCGTCCTCCCGGTTTTTTACTTCACCCCTTTGCCAGGAAAGCTCGCCATGACCGAACTCGAATTCGACGCGCTCGCGCGCCAAGGCTATAACCGCATCCCCGTCGTCCAGGAAGGCCTGGCCGACCTCTACACCCCCCTGTCCGTCTATCTGCGCCTAGCCGATGCACCCTATTCCTATCTGCTGGAATCGGTCGTCGGCGGCGAACGCTTCGGCCGCTACAGCTTTATCGGCCTGCCCGCACGTACCGTGCTGACGGTACGCGGGCATCAGACCGAAGTCAGCGTCAACGGCGAAGTGGTCGAGCGCCATGAAGGCGATCCGCTGAGCTTTATCGGCGAGTTCGAATCGCGCTTCAAGGTGCCCCAGTTGCCCAACCTGCCCCGCTTTGCTGGCGGGCTGGTCGGTTACTTTGGCTATGACACCATCCGGCTGATCGAGAAGAAGCTGGCCCAGTGCGACAAGCCCGACCCCATAGGCGCGCCAGATATCCAGTTGCTGTTGAGCGAAGAGATTGCCATTTTCGACAACCTCAGTGGCAAGCTCTATCTGGTGGTCTATGCCGATCCCAGCCAGCCGCAGGCCTTTGCCAAGGCCCATTCGCGCCTGCATGCACTGCGCATGCAACTGCGTGATCCAGCTCGCCTGCCCCGTACCGAGGCCACCCCGCCCACCACGGCCAAGTCCGAGTTCGGCGAAAGCAACTTCAAGGCAGCGGTGGAGAAGGCCAAGCAATACATACTTGATGGCGACATCATGCAGGTCGTGTTGTCGCAGCGCATGTCCATGCGCTTCGAGCAGCCGCCCATCACGCTCTACCGGGCACTGCGCAGCCTCAATCCTTCGCCCTATATGTTCTACTACCAGTTGGGCGATACGCATATCGTCGGTGCCTCGCCCGAGATCCTGGTCCGCCACGAAGGTGGTACTGTCACGGTGCGCCCCATCGCCGGCACCCGGCCACGCGGCAAGAACCGCGACGAAGACCTGGCTCTGGAAGCTGATTTGCTGGCCGACCCCAAGGAAATCGCCGAGCATGTGATGCTGATGGACCTGGGCCGCAATGACGTAGGCCGGGTAGCACAGACCGGCACCGTCAAGGTGACGGACGATCGCGTGGTAGAGCGCTACTCCCATGTCATGCACATTGTCTCCAGCGTAGAGGCCGCCCTCAAGCCGGGCATGAGCAATCTGGACATACTGCGCGCCACCTTCCCGGCTGGCACCGTCTCCGGTGCGCCCAAGGTACGCGCCATGCAGATCATCGACGAGCTGGAACCCACCAAGCGCGGTATCTACTCGGGTGCTGTGGGCTACCTAGGCTTCAATGGCGATATGGATGTGGCCATCGCCCTGCGTACGGCCGTGATCAAGAACAAGACCCTCTATGTGCAGGCCGGTGCCGGCATCGTGGCCGATTCGGTGCCGCAGTCCGAATGGCAGGAAACCCAGAACAAGGCCCGCGCCGTGCTGCGCGCCGCCGAAATGGCCCAAAAGGGCCTGGACGGCTGAGCCCCAGTACGCCGACGCAAGCGCAGCCGGGTGTAACCTGCCGGCTGCCTCTCTAGATCATGCGGCCTGCCCATGGCAGGCGGCCTAATCAGGTAGTGACGCCACCATGCTATTGATGATCGACAACTACGACAGCTTTACCTACAACCTGGTCCAATACTTTGGTGAACTGGGACAAACGGTAGAGGTTTACCGCAACGACGAGATCAGCCTGGATGAGATCGCCGCCAAGCAGCCCCAGTACCTGGTGGTCTCCCCCGGTCCCTGCTCTCCCAGTGAAGCAGGCATCTCGGTCGCTGCCATCCAGCGCTTCGCCGGGCAAATCCCCATCCTGGGCGTCTGCCTGGGCCATCAATCCATAGGCCAGGCTTTTGGTGGCAAGATCATCCATGCCAAGCAACTGATGCACGGCAAGACCTCACCGGTCAGCCACCTCAGCGTGGGCACCTTCAAGGATCTACCCTCGCCCTTTATCGCCACCCGCTACCATTCACTGGTGATAGAGCGCGACAGCTGCCCGGATTGCCTGGAAATCACTGCCTGGACGGAAGATGGCGAGATCATGGGGGTAAGGCATAAGACCTTGCCTATAGAAGGGGTGCAGTTCCACCCCGAGGCCATCCTCACGGAACACGGCCACCAGATGCTGGATAACTTCCTCAAAACCTATGCCTGACGCCAGCCCTCCGGCCTCCCCACTGGAGGGCCAATGCTTCTGTGGCGCGGTACGCTATCGCGTCACGGCAGCCGCCAAATGGTGTGCCCATTGCCATTGCAGCATGTGCCGGCAGGCCCATGGCGCCGCCTTCGTGACCTGGTTTGGTGTACCGCTGTCCGCGTTCTGCCTCAGCCAGGGCGAGGCCGCGCTGCAATGGTTTGATTCCTCGCATGCTGCCAAGCGCGGCTTTTGCAAGCAATGCGGCACCCCAATGTTTTTCCATGGCCTGCGCTGGGCCGACGAAATGCACATAGCCCGCGCCAGCCTGCGCCAGGGCGAGGTGCAACACCCTTCCTCGCATGTGTTCTACGATAGCCATGTAAGCTGGGCCAGTTGCGATGACGGCCTACCGCGATTCGACGCCAGCAATCAATTGATGCCGTGACGCCGCTTAGCCCCTGCTGGTATGCCAGCCGCCAACCTGCACCCGCTGTGCGTCCCCGCTGTACCGGCAAGCTTGTGGCCGATGTGGGCATCCTGGGCGGTGGCCTTACCGGCTTGTCCTGCGCACTGCACCTGGCAGAACAAGGCGTTTCCGTGGCCTTGCTGGAGGCAGATCGCCTAGGCAGCGGCGCCTCAGGCCGCAACGGTGGCCAGGCACTGCAGGGCTTTGCCGGCAGCATGGCGGTCGTGGAACAAGCCGTTGGACCTGCCATCGCCCGGCAACTCTGGGACATGTCGCGTGAAGCGCTAGCCCTGCTCAAACAGCATGTCGCCCGCTTCAATATCGCCTGCGATCTCAGCCCCGGTGGCTATGTCTACGCTGCGCTGCATAAGGGCCAGTTGGCAGAGCTGGCGCAATGGCAGCAACAAGCACGGCAACGCTACGGCTATGCCGAGCTGCAACTGCTGGACGGCTACGCCCTTCAGGCGCATGTCGGCAGCGGCCGCTATGTCGGTGGCCTGTACGACCCACACGAAACGCATCTGGACCCCTGGGCCTACACCTTGGGCCTGGCAGATGCCGCCGAGGCAGCTGGCGCCAAGCTCTACGAGCACAGCCCTGCTAAAGGTTGGCAGCGTGATGGCGATGGCTATTGCATCGCGACCCCGTCCGGGCAATTGCACTGCCGCCAATTGTTCCTGGCCACCAATGCCACGGCGCTGACGCCACAGCTGGCCCGCCATTTCCTGCCGGTGGAGAGTTTCATCGTCGCAACCGAACCGCTCGACGCCAGCCTGGCACGCTCCTTATTGCCCAGCAATGCGGCCGTTGCCGATTGCAACCGGGTACTCAATTACTTCCGCCTCAGCACCGACCATCGCCTCTTGTTTGGCGGCCGTGCTGCCGGCACGGCCACAGACCGCCTTGCCGATACTCAGGCGCGCATGCTGCAGGTGTTTCCGCAATTGGCCGACGCCCGAATCGAGCATGCCTGGGGTGGCCGGGTCGATGTCACACCCCACAAGCTACCGCACCTGGGCCGGCTTTCCGATGGCACCCTGTTCGCCCAGGGTTTCAGCGGCCATGGCTTGGCCCTGAGCGGTCTCGTCGGCAAGGTCATGGCCGAAGCCATGCTGGGCCGGCCCGAACGGCTTGCGCTGTTTGAGCGCATACCCCAACATGCCCTGCCTACCCACCTGCCAGGCTTTACCCAGGCCGCACTGACCCTGGGCATGGCCTGGTACCAGTGGCGGGACTGGCTGGATGCCCGCTGGCACGGCGACTGAGCCGCCACCCGCACGGCCTCCCCTAAAGCAGCCTGGAAAGTCATAAGGAAATAAGCCCATTTCCTTTGCTAGCCCCTCGACTTTAGGTTGAAATCCCTACCCACCCTGTTTGATGCAAGCACCCACGCCATGATCACGCCACAAGCCGCCCTCAACCGCCTCATAGACGGTAACGAATTGTTCTACGACGAGATGCTCTCCGTAATGCGGCAGATCATGACCGGGGAAATGACGCCCACCCAGACCGCCGCCATACTGATAGGCCTGCGGGTCAAGGTAGAGACCGTATCCGAGATAGCCGCTGCTGCCACGGTAATGCGCGAGCTATCGAGCAAGGTTGCCGTGCAGGACAGGCGCCATCTGGTGGATACCTGCGGTACTGGCGGCGATGGGGCCCATACCTTCAATATCTCTACCACCGCAGCCTTTGTCGCCGCCGCCGCCGGTGCGCGTGTCGCCAAGCACGGCAATCGCGGCGTATCCAGCAGCAGCGGCTCGGCCGATGTACTGGAGGCCTTGGGCGTCAATCTGGTGCTCACCCCCGAGCAGGTAGGCCATTGCATAGACGAGCTGGGCGTAGGCTTCATGTTCGCGCCCAACCATCACGGTGCCATGAAGAACGTCGCCCCCATACGGCGCGAGCTGGGTGTACGTACCATTTTCAACATACTCGGCCCACTCACCAATCCAGCCGCTGCCGACAATCAGGTCATGGGCGTATTCCATCCCGACTTGGTCGGCATACAATGCCGCGTGCTGAAGGAGCTGGGTAGCCGCCATGTGCTGATCGTGCACGGCCGCGATGGCCTGGACGAGATCAGCCTGCGCGACACCACCCTGGTGGCCGAGCTCAGGGAGGGTGAAATCAGCGAATACGTGTTCGACCCACGCGAGCATGGTTTCAGCTTCTGCCAGGCGGCCGACCTGCACGCCGGCAACCCGCAAGAATCCCGCGCACGTATCGAAGCCGTGCTGGGCGGCGAGACAGGCCCCTGCCGCGATATCGTGGTACTGAATGCCGGCGCAGCACTCTATGCTGCCGACGTCAGCGCCACCCTGGCCGATGGCTTTGCCGCCGCCGCCGCCGCCATTGATAGCGGTGCCGCCCGCGCCAGGCTTGATGCCCTGGTGAACCTGACCCAACAATACAAAGCCTGATCCATGTCCGACATCCTCAAGCAGATACTCGCCACCAAGATTGAAGAAGTCGCCGCGGCCCAAGGGCATACCCCCTTAACCGCCGTACGCGCAGCGGCGGAAGCCCTGGGCGGATTGCGTGATTTCGTTGGTGCCCTGCGCAGCAAATATGCAGACGGCCATGCAGCCGTCATTGCCGAGATCAAAAAGGCCAGCCCTTCCAAGGGCGTGATACGGGCCGACTTTCAGCCTGCGGCAATCGCTGAGGACTATGCCCAGCATGGCGCAGCCTGCTTGTCTGTGCTGACCGACGAGCAGTACTTCCAAGGGCATGCCGACTACCTCAAGGCGGCCCGTGCCGCCTGCAGCTTACCGGTACTGCGCAAGGATTTTGTGGTTGACGCCTACCAGGTCTACGAGGCCAGGGCCATGGGTGCCGACTGTATCCTGCTTATCGTGGGCGCGCTGGAGACCGCGCATATGCTGGAACTGGAAGCCCTGGCGCAGGAATTGGGCATGGCCGTCCTGGTGGAATCGCACGATGGCGCGGAACTGGAACGCGCCCTGCACCTGAAGACCCCGCTGATCGGCATCAACAACCGGGACTTGCGCAGCTTCGAGGTCAGCCTGCAGACTACGCTGAACCTGCTGGACGATATCCCTAGCGATCGTATCGTCGTGACCGAATCCGGCATACTCAAGCCGGCCGACGTCAATCTGATGCTGGAGCATGAGGTATATGCCTTCCTGGTGGGCGAAGCCTTCATGCGCGAGCCTTCTCCGGGCCTGGCATTACGCCGCCTGTTTGCCTGAATCCGTATCCAGCCCCCACAACAAGGCGCCCCTGGGCGCCTCATTGCTTTTCAAGCACCTGCCCTGGCGCTTGCTCACGCCGACTATCCATCCAAGGCCCGGGTTCATGACAGGGCCTCTGCTGCTGCATTGCAGCAACAGCAGCAGCTTATGTAATTTGGGTGTCACCTGGCTCCCGTATAAATCGCGCCGTTGCCCAGGCGCAGAGCGCCCGGCCCACCGCCAGCAGCGACTATCCCTCCCCTGTTCTTACCCAGGCATACAGGCAGGTACTGTCCTCACGGCGCTTCCCGATTCATACAACTGGAGCCTATCCAATGAAAAAGCAATTGCTCGCCATCGCCGTCCTCGGCGCACTCGCAGCCCCCGCCTTTGCCGCTGACAGCAATGTCACCCTGTATGGCCGCCTGGAGATGGGCTACGAGTTCTTCGACAATGGCGACACCGCTGCACTCAAGGGTGTCACGACCCAGCGCGTTGAAGGCTATGCCTCGCGTATCGGCTTCAAGGGCGAAGAAGACCTGGGCGGTGGCCTGAAGGCTGTGTTCCAGATCGAAACCAAGGTCAATCCCGACAACGCCGCGCAGACTTCTTTTGCCGACCGCAATAGCTATGTCGGCTTAAAGGGCGACTTCGGCACCCTGTTGATCGGCCGCCATGACACCCCGTTCAAGCAACTGAACAAGAACGTGGACATCATGTGGGGCAATGCCGAGCAAACCGAAGTCATCACCAACGGCAAGGCCTCAGGCATCAGCCTGCATACCCGCCAGGACAATATCCTGCACTACACCTCGCCCAAGTTCAGCGATATCACCCTGCGCGCCTCGTTTGCCCCCGATGAAGCCAAGACCGGCTCCACCAACAAGCGCCGCCTCTCCGTTTCCGGCGAATTCGACAACGGTACCTTCAATGTCGGTCTGGGCTATGAGAACCAGGCAGACCAGGTAGCGGCCGGCAAGGATCGCCAGGGCCTGAAGCTGGTTGGCGGCTTCAAGCTGGGCGACACCACCTTTGGCGCGGCATACAGCCAGCTGGAAAACGAAACCGTCAAGGAAGTAGATACCTTCGCCCTGGCCGTCAGCCACAAGATAGGCGCCGTTACCCTGAAGGGCGCCTGGGCCACCGCCAGCGAGAACGATATCGGCAGCAACACCCAGGACGGCATCGACATGTATGGCCTGGAAGTGGATTACTCCCTGTCCAAGCGCACTGCCGTGTACGGTCTGTTCACCCAGATCAAGAATGAAACCAAGGCATCCGCCGGCTTCGCCAACGGCACCTCCGGTGGCGCACCGATCGCTGCCGGCGCCGATCCACGCATCTTCAGCGTAGGCATCCGCCACAACTTCTGATCTCTGACCAAGGCAGGCATTTGAAGCGGATGCGACAGCATCCGCTTTTTTTATTGCCCACCGTCTTGCACATTCCCCGCCGAAACACCATGCATAGCTGCATGAACACCGGTCATGTGTTGCAAATAAAACAGTAAATACCCGCTATTTCCCTGATATCCGGGTAATCCCGATTGCGAGGCCGCGCTCCCAGCGCGCAAACTTTTCCTCGCCTGAGTCCCGGACAGGCTCCCTACGATATCGAACAATGGAGAAAACTATGCGCAAGGCTCTGCTTGCCACGCTGGTAATGGGTGCACTGGCCGCTCCGGCTTTTGCCGAAGGTACGGTCACGGTATATGGCCAGATGAACGTCGGCGTGGTGTTCCACGACGAAGGCCCTGTCACCAAGACTAAGGTAGACAACCTCTACACCTCGTCGCGTCTGGGCTTCAAGGGCGACGAAAACCTGGGCGACGGGCTCAAGGCTTTCTGGCAGATTGAACAAGGCCTGCGTCCTGATGACGCAGCCACCACCAACTTCGCCAGCCGCGAAGGCTGGGTAGGCCTGCAAGGCGACTTCGGCAAGGTCGGCCTGGGTCGCGGCAAGACGCCCTACACCAATATGGTGGACTGGTTCGACATCTTTGACGGCGCCATCGGTGCTGCAGCAACTGCCTCCTACTCGGTCGACAGCATCCAGGATTCGCGTTTCAGCAACGCCATCCGCTATGACTCCCCAAACCTGGGCGGCGTCAACCTGTCCGGTATGTATAGCTTCGGCGAAAACAAGACCAGCACCACCGGTTCGTCCGATGGCTTCTCGGGGCTGGCCAGCTACAGCAACGGCCCCATCAAGGCCGGCCTGTCCTACGGTCAGCAGCGCAATCTGGCTGGCGTGAGCGGCAACAAGAAGTCGGCCTGGCAAATCGGCGGCATCTACACCCTGGGTGATCTGGGCTTGGGCCTGGCTTACCAGGCTGGCGAATGGCGCACTGCCGGTGTCGATTTTGACCGCGACACCGTCACCACCACGGTGACCTACAAGATAGGTGCTGGCACCCTGCGCGCCGGAGCCCAGTTCGCCGCCGAAGCCGATGTAGGTGGCAATAGCGCTGCCGACAGCGACTTCACCCGCTACGCAATCGGCTACAAGCACGGCCTGAGCAAGCGTACCTACGCCCTGGTCGAGTACTCCGCCCTCAGCGCCGACAAGAGCATTACTGGTGCCGCAGTGGCCGATCAACGTGGCCTGGCCGTGGGTCTGATGCACACGTTCTAAGTACCAGCTGACCTTGGCAGCAAGGTCAGCGGGCGCGCGTTGCACACAAAAACAGGCGGACATGGTTTCCATGTCCGCCTGTTTTTTCATACCTGCTTAGCGCCTACCACAAACTCTCGCCACGAGAGGTGACAGACTTCGCAAGCGCCAGGACAAACCTGGCACCCGCCATCATGCTTTACTTGGTGGTTGTAGCCACCGCAACGCCACTCTCGCTCACCGGTGTCGTGCGGCTGACAATCTGCTGCACCTTCAGCACATTGAGCGCCTGCTGCAGTTGATAGTCCTTCTTCAGCGAAATCTCGCCCGGGCGCAGCGGCTCTTCATCCTTTACCGGCTTACCGTCCTTATCCAGCGCCTCGGGCTTGACCTTGGCGGGTGCGGCCGGCTGGGGTGCGAGTTTGGCTTCCGGCTGCCCCTGCTTGGCCGGTGCAGTCTTGGTCTCGTCGCCGCCCTGCGGATTGCTCAGGTGGTGGTCAAGATCAGCCTCCCGCACACGGAAGGCATCACCCGTCACGCCGTTGAGCGTAGCCTCTTCAACCTCGATATCCGGCACGATGCCCTTGGCCTGGATGGAGCGACCATTCGGCGTGAAGTAACGGGCCGTGGTCAATTTGATGGCCGAATCCTTGCCGACATTGATGATGGTCTGTACCGACCCCTTGCCAAAGGTCTGGGTACCCACCACCACAGCACGCTTGTGATCCTGCAGCGCGCCGGCCACGATCTCCGATGCTGAGGCCGAGCCGGCATTCACCAGCACAACCAGCGGTACGGTCTTGATATCCTTGGGTAGCGGCTTGCCATCGCGGGGGAAGAACTCGCTGGAGGAGTTGAATTTCTCGCTCGAACCCGGCGCACGGCCCGTGGTGGAGACCACCAGCACATTGTCGGGCAGGAACAACGAGGACACGCCTATGGCGCCGGTCAGCACACCACCCGGGTCATTGCGCAGATCCAGGATCACCCCCTTGAGCGAACCCTTGTTTTCCTTGTAAAGGCCGTCCAGCGCGCGTGCGACATCCTCGGTGGAGCGATCCTGAAACTGGGCCAGTCGCACATAGCCATAGCCCGCTTCCAGCATACGGGATTTCACGCTCTGCACCTTGATCACAGCCCGCTTGAGGGTGAATACCAGCGGCTTGGTCTCACCCTTGCGCAGCACGGTGAGGACCACTGGCGTATTGGGCTTGCCCCGCATCTTGGCCACGGCATCGCTGAGCGACAAGCCACGCACCGGCGCTTCATCGATCTTCATGATGTAGTCGCCTGCCTTGATGCCCGCCATGAAGGCAGGGGTATCCTCGATCGGCGAGATCACCCTGACCAGGCCGTCCTCCAGATTCACTTCCAGGCCCAGGCCGCCAAACTCACCACTGGTGTTGACACGCAGGTCCTTGAACGCTTCCGGGTCCAGGTAGGCAGAATGCGGATCCAGCCCCGTCAACATGCCATTGATGGCCTCGTTGATGAGCTTCTTGTCGTCCACCGTCTCGACGTAATCCTGCTTGATGCGGGCATACACATCGGTAAAGGCACGCAATTCGTTGATCGGCAGGGGCGACATGGCTTGCTTCTCGGCCAGCGCCGTAGCACCTGCCGTCAACAGTATTCCCAGGCCCGTACCGGCTACCAGCCAGCTGATTTTTTGCACATTCGCTTGCATTGCCAATTTCCTTTACCGGCTATTTCGCCCACACCAATGGGTCGAGGGCCTTGCCAAGATATCTTATCTCGAAGTATATGCCCGATTGCTCGCTGCCACCGCTATTCCCGGTAGTCGCGATGTCATCGCCAGCCCTGACCCGGTCACCAATCTGCTTCATCAGCGCATCGGCAGCCGAATAGACACTCATATACCCGCCACCATGATCCACGATCAGGGTATTGCCAAAGCCGCGCAGCCAGTCGGCAAATACCACCTGACCACCGGCTATCGCCTTCACCCCCTGGCCGGATTGCGAGCGGATGAACACCCCTTTCCACAAGGTGCCTTCGCTACGCGCCGAGCCGAATTTACCCACCACCTCACCACGTGCCGGCAGGCGCAGCTGCCCCTTCAACTCGGCAAAGCGCCGGCCATTGGCGCTGCTATCCGGCAAGGCATCGTTCTGCTTCACCACGGCATCAGGCTTGGCTTCGATCTCCGGCTTGGTCGCAGGTTCACCCTCTGCCTTGGGTGTCACGGGTTCCACCGGCTTCTTGCCAGTCTTGGCCGCACGGGCCAGCCTGGCGGCTTCCTTGGCTTCTGCCAGCTTACGGGCCTTCTCCTTGCGCTCGCGTTCGCGGGCTTCCTTCTGCTCGCGCTCACGTATCATCCGCCCCAGTCTTTCCACCAGGTTGGTCAGGCGTTTCTCGTCTCGCTGCAGCTTGCCAATCTCTTTGCGCTGGGTGCCTATCTCGCTGGCAATCTTCGATAGGACCTCCTGTTTGCTCGCCTGTTCCGCACGCAGCCTGTCGCGTGCTGCCTTGCGGTCTGAGGCAATCTTCTCCAGCTCCTGCTGCTTTTGCCGTATCAGTTCGGCCAGGCCGTTCAACCTGTCCAACTGGGCTTGCAACTCGCCGGAGAGGCGATGCTGCGCCTGGGCGATATAGCGGTAATAGCGCAGATCTCGGGTCAGGCGGTTCGGGTCCTGCTTGTTCAACAGCAGGCGCAGGGCCTCGTGCTCGCCATTGCGCTGACGTGCCCGTATCAGCGCGGCAAGCCGGTTACGGTTGGCCAGCAGGCTATCGTTCACCTGGTTGATGTCGCGGTTGACGCGCGAGAGCTCCGCCTGCGACAGCTGCTGCTGCCGATTGAGCAAGGCGACCGACCGGTTGGCCTCGCTGATGGCCTGTTCCGACTCCTTCAGCGCATCAGCTGCCTCGTGGCGCGTCGCCTCATTGGCCTGCAGCTCCTGCTTGAGGCTGTCTATCTTCTCGCGCAGTTGCTGCAGATCCTCTTCCGGCTGGGCAGCCCAAGCCATGCCGGCCGCCAGTCCGGCCGTCAGCCATAAGGTTACAAGGCGGCGTATCACGCGAATCGGATCAGCGAATGGCCGGTCATCTCGGCCGGTTGAGGCAGGCCCATCATCGCCAGCAGCGAGGGCGCAATATCCTTCAATGCACCTTCATTACCGGGCGCCAGCGTTGCCGGGCGGCCGATATAGAGAAAAGGCACCAGATCGGTGGTGTGCTGGGTATGCGGTTGGCCCGATCCTTTATCCCACATCATTTCGCAATTGCCATGGTCGGCCGTGATCAGCACCTCGCCGCCGGCAGCCTGCATGGCCGCCACACAACGGGCCACACAGCCATCCAGCGCCTCAACCGCCCGAACCGCAGCGGCAAAATTACCGGTATGCCCCACCATGTCGCCATTGGCATAGTTGCAGATGATGGCGGCGTACTGCTTGCTTTCTATGGCCGCCACAATGCGGTCAGTGACATCCACCGCGCTCATTTCCGGTTGCAGGTCATAAGTCGCCACCTTGGGCGACGGCACCAGCACCCTGTCCTCCCCGGCGAACTCCTTCTCTTCGCCGCCAGAGAAAAAGTACGTCACATGCGGGTACTTTTCGGTCTCGGCAATGCGCAACTGCTTCAGGCCCAGGCTGGCAATATACTCACCAAAGCTGTTCTGCACCTTGGGCTTGGTATAGGCCACCGGGTAGGGATACGCCTCGGCATAACTGGTCAGCGTCACATAGCTGGCCAGCTGCGGGCGGCGTGGGCGGGCAAAGCCATCAAAGCCGTCCTCGTTGATGGCCACCGTGATCTCGCGGGCGCGGTCAGCGCGGAAGTTCATGAACACCACCACATCGCCGTCTTCCATCCGGCTGACCTTGCCATCGCGGCGTACCGCCGTCGCCAGGATAAATTCGTCGTTTTCCTCGCGTGCATAGCCTGCCTGCAGGGCAGCCAGCGCCGTCGCCGCCACATGCTCCGCCTCGCCATCGACGATCAGGCGGTAGGCCGGCTCCACGCGCTCCCAGCGCTTGTCGCGGTCCATCACATAGTAGCGCCCAACCACCGAGACAATCTCGGCTCCCGCGCAGGCATCGCATACGGCCTGCAAGCGCTCCAGATAACGCTCGGCGCTACGCGGTGGCGTATCACGCCCGTCCAGGAAGGCATGCACGGCAATGCGCTGCACCCCGGCCTGGTGCGCATCCTTGATCAGCGCATGAATATGGCTCTCGTGGCTATGCACGCCCCCATCCGACACCAGCCCCATCACATGCAGGGTCTTGCCCGATGCTTTGGCGGTCGAGATGGCCTGGGCCAGCACCGGATTTTTTCCCAGTGCGCCGTCGGCTACGTCACAATCCACCCGACTGATGTCTTGTTGCAACACTCGGCCCGCGCCTATGTTGAGATGGCCCACCTCGGAATTGCCGAACTGGCCTGCAGGCAAACCGACATATTGCTCTGACGCATTGATGGTAGTGTACGGGTGCTGGGCCACCAGCTTGTCCCAGTTGGGCTTGCTGGCATGCAGAATCGCGTTGTCTTCACCCTCTAGGCGATGGCCAAAACCATCAAGGATTAGCAGCAGTACGGGGGTCACGGCAGTCATGGGAGTCAGCTGGGCAAGTTCATATCAAGGGCATTTTACCGTGTAGTGCGCGGTTGCGCGGCCACAGGGTGACGTTTAACATGCCGGAGATTAAAGTTTCTTATATTCCAACCGAATAATATTCAGAAGTACGCCATGTCTTATCACCTGATCCAGGACGACGAACAAATCGAGCAGGCTTCCCGCGCGATGAAAGCGATGTCCCACCCCCTGCGCCTCAAGATACTGTGCGTGCTGGGCGAGAACGAAGTAAGCGTGCAGGACATCGTCGACGCAGTCGGGACCTCGCAGAGCAATATTTCGCAACACTTGGCCATCATGCGCGAGAAAGGCGTGTTGCGCACCCGCAAGGATGCCAACCGTGTCTACTATCGCGTGGGCGATCCGCGCACGCTGGAAGTCGTCAGCATGATGCGCGATGTGTTCTGCGGCTTCGCCAAGTAAACCGATACAGCACCCAGACAAGGGCCGCGACCAGCGGCCCTTGTTCGTTGCAGCCCCGCCCTCATGTCAAGACTGGCGGGCCTGGGTCGCCTGCAAAGGCCGTAACACAGCTTCCCGCACAGGGTCCGGCCAAACTGCGAGCGCCTTGCAACAGGTAAAATCAGCTGACCATCGCTGAATGATCCGTCCCCGCCAGCTCAAGTAAACCCCAGTAGCAGGTAGGCGTATTCAGGGATTCACCAGGAGACAACCCAATATGGCCATGCCCAAGCAAGTCAAGATCGTCGAAGTCGGCCCAAGAGACGGCCTGCAGAACGAGAAATCGCCGGTATCCACCGAGGTGAAGCTAGCCTTTATCGACCAGTTGGCCGATGCCGGCCTCAGCGTGATTGAGGCCACCGCCTTTGTTTCGCCCAAGTGGGTGCCGCAGATGGCAGACCACACCGAGGTAATGCGTGGTCTCAAGCGCCGCCCCGGCGTACGTTACCCCGTGCTGGTTCCCAATATGCAGGGCTACGAGGCCGCCCGTGCTGCGGGCGCCGATGAGATAGCGGTATTTGCTGCTGCGTCCGAGGCCTTCTCGCAAAAGAACATCAATTGCAGCATAGCCGAGAGCCTGGCCCGGTTTGCCCCGGTCGTCGAGGCAGCGCGCCGCGATGGCGTTGCCGTGCGCGGCTATGTGTCCTGCGTGCTGGGCTGCCCCTATCAGGGCGACGTACCGCTGGCCGACGTCGTACGCGTGGCCAAGGCACTCTACGATATGGGCTGCTACGAAGTATCGCTGGGCGACACCATAGGGGTAGGTACGCCAGAGAAAGCCCGCCAGATGATTGCTGCCGTCTCGGCAGCGGTGCCGGTAGCCCATCTGGGCGCGCACTTCCACGACACCTGGGGCCAGGCGCTGGCCAATATCTATGCGGTACTGGAAATGGGTGTCGCCACCATAGACAGCTCTGCCGCCGGCCTGGGTGGATGCCCCTACGCCAAGGGCGCCAGTGGCAATGTCGCCACCGAAGACGTGGTGTATATGCTGGACGGCCTGGGAATACAGACCGGGGTGGATCTGGAGAAACTCGCCGCAGCTGGCCGCTTTATCAACGGCCAGTTGGGCAAGGCACTTGCCTCCAAGGCTGCGACAGCCCTAGCGGCCAAGGCGGTCTGAGCGCTGCTCCGCTGCCATGGCCTCATCCAGCGTCAGGAGTCGCAACTGCAGCTCCTGGCGCTGTCTGGCTTGTTCGGTGGCCTGGGCCACAAAAACCGGTTCGCCGATTACCTTTTCATCCTGGCCTGAGGCCATATCAAAGACGGTGATCATCTTGCATCCCTTCTGCGCCCATGGCGCACACTGATCAATCGGCCTTCAACCCGAATATCGGTACATTTACGGCAAAGTTCAATAGCAAATTTGCCACATTGGCCAAAACGTCGGGTGCGCGCGACAAGCGGCAAGTCAAGCACGACCAATGGACAAAGGTTCTACAGCTTTGGCGGCCCCGCCATAAGCCAGGCCGGGCCAACTGATCGCCCCCTGAACATCGCCCTCGGCGGCTCCTCGCCACCCGGCTCTCGCACACCTTGGGCAAGCATCTGGCCGGCCCTTGCGCCAACCCGCACCGTGCCCCTTCCTGCCACCGCTACACGCTGCGTATCAGGCTATAAAGTCCAAATCAGGCACTAGAATAAAACCGTCAGGCAGTACCACGCCCGGCCTTGTCCACGACTACCGGATAGCCTCATGCAATTGCGCGCACAACTGATCGATGGCATCCAGCTGGTAAGCACCCAGGGCCGCATAGACCAGGCCGGTGCCGAACCCTTCTCTGCGGCCCTGTCACCCTATCTGGCCGATTGCTGCGCAGGCCAGCCAGCCATCGTGCTGGATTTCGCTGGGGTCGAGTACATTTCCAGCATAGGCTTGCGGGCGCTGATGCTGGCCCACAAGCAGGCCACAGCCCAGCAAGGCCGCATCGCCATTGCCGCGCTTACGCCCCTGGTGGCCGAAGTCTTTGCCATCAGTCACTTCGATCAGGTGCTCAAGGTCTACCCCACGGTTGCCGATGCGATAGAGGCCTTGCGATGAAAGTCCGCTTCTGGGGCACCCGAGGCTCCATCCCGGTATCCATGACTGCACAAGCAGTACGGGCCAAGTTGATCACAGCGCTTTCGGGGGCGGGCGGTGTGGATTTAAACAGCCACGAGCAGGTGGTCGCCTATGTTGATCAGCTCGACTTCGCTACCGCCGGCTGCTTTGGCGGCCACTCCAGCTGCGTGCAACTGGAGACAGGCGGCGCCGAGCACATCATTCTCGACATGGGCAGCGGCGCCCGCCCACTGGCCGGCCATTACCTGGGGCAGCATGGCGGCAAGCCACAGACCTATCATGTGTTCATGTCCCACCTGCACTGGGATCACATCATGGGCTTCCCGTTCTTTACACCCGCCTATATCCCAGGCAACCAGCTCATCATCCACAGCTGCCACAGCGAAGCGGAATTCGCCTTTCGCCGCCAGCAGGCCGAGCCGTCCTTCCCGGTTGATTTCTCCCTGCTGCGGGCCGATATCCGTTTCAACATCATGGAGCCCGGTCGTGACTACACCGTGGCGGGCCTGACCGTCAGCGCCAAGAAGCAGCGACATGGCGGCGACTCCTATGGCTGGCGCTTTGACGATGGCAAGGCCGTGGTGGTCTACACCACCGATTCAGAGCACGATGTCGGCGATCTGGCCGAGCGCGCCGCCTTTGCCGATTTTTTCCGCCAAGCCGACCTGGTGATCTTCGATGCCATGTACTCGCTGGCTGCCGCCATCTCGGTCAAGGAGGACTGGGGTCACTCGTCCAATATCGTCGGCGTGGAACTCTGTCAATTGGCCCAGGCCAAGCGGCTATGCCTGTTCCACCACGAACCCGCCTATGACGACCTGCAGATCGCCCAGATACTCAACGAAACCCGCCGCTTCGAAGAGCTGACCCGGGAAGGCGCCCCGCTGGAGATACTATCGGCATGGGATGGCCTGGAAGTCGTGCTCTGATGCCGCTACGCAGCGCTGTAGCAACGCTGCTACAGGCCAGGCGGGGCCGCCCGCTGGCGCTATTGCTATTGTTCTTCCTGTTGGGCTTCCAGCAACTGTCGCCGCAAGCTGGCCTGCCCGCCGCTCGCCTGGCCCTGTTCGATCTCTACCAGCACACCTGGCCGCGCCAGCCGCAAGGCCAGCCCGTCACCCTGGTCGAGATAGACGAACCCAGCCTGCAACAGCTAGGCCAATGGCCTTGGCCCCGCAACAAGCTGGCCCGGTTGATAGACGCCATCAATACCCACCGCCCCCTGGCCATCGGGCTTGATCTCTACATGCCCGAGCCGGATCAGACCTCGCCCGCCATGGTGGCCCGCAACCTGCCGGCCAACCAGGCCGGCCTAGCGACCACCCTTGCCGCCCTACCCAGCCATGAAGCCGTACTGGTGCAATCGCTACGATCTGCCCCGGTGGTACTGGGCGCCGCCGGTTTCGACTACCCTACGCTATCCACCACCCAGGGCCTGCGCAGCCAGCCTGTGTTGGTCCAGGGCGGCGACCCGCTTCCGTGGCTGCGCGCCTATCCCTGGGTACTGGCCAGCCTGCCGCAATTGCAGGCGGCGGCCACTGGCCAGGCTGTCCTATCGGTGGACCTGGATGGTGGCATAGTCAGGCGCATGCCGCTGGCTGTCAGCGTCAACCAGCAGCCCGTTCCCTCCCTTGCCATGGAAATGCTGCGCGTCGCCACAGGCGTACCGGCCATCACGCTGGTGGTGGACCAGCAAGGCATACGCGAAGCCCGTGTCGCCGATTTGATCGTCCCTACCTTGCCCAATGGCGAAGTCTGGTTGCCATTTGCACCAGCCCGCCACAGCCGCAGCGTCTCGGCAGCCCAGGTACTGTCTGGCCAGGTCGATCCAAGCGCCCTGCAAGACAAACTGGTGCTGATAGGTATCACCGGCTTTGGGCTGACCGACCTGCGTGCCACGCCGCTGGATGCGCAGGTACCCGGCGTGGAAATCCAGGCGCAGCTGATGGAAAGCCTGATCGCCGGGCAGTTTCTGCAGCGCCCCGTGTGGATGCGCCACCTCGAAGGTAGCGTGTTGCTGCTGGCAGGCTTGCTGCTGATAGCGGCCGCACCGCGTACCCGCCTGCGCTGGCTGATGCCTGGCACCATCGTCCTGTTTAGCCTCATCACCGCTACCGGCTTTGCCGGCTTCCGGTATGGCGGGCTGCTGTTCGATGCGGCCAGCATCCTGATCAGCCTGTGCCTGCTGCTGGGCAGCCTGCTGAGCAGCCGATTTCTCGAGACCGATGCCCAGCGACGGCAGGCGCAGCAAGCCTTGCAGCACGAACGCGAACTGGCCGCCAAGGTCGCGGGCGAGCTGGCAGCCGCACGCCGCCTGCAGCTGGGCTCGCTGCCTTATGCCACCCGGCAATTCCCTGCCGAAACCCGCTTTCAGCTGGCTGCCGTGCTGGAGCCCGCACGCGAAGTCGGTGGCGATCTGTACGATTTCTTCATGCTCGGACCCGACCATCTGTTCTTCATCGTGGGGGATGTCTCGGGCAAAGGCCTGCCAGCCAGCCTGTTCATGGTGGTGGCCAAGGCACTGGGCAAGAGCATTGCGCTACGGGGTGAGGACGACATCACCGCCATCATCGGCCAACTGAACCAGGAGCTGGCGCGCGAAAACCCCGAAACCCTGTTCATTACCGTGGTAGCCGGGATACTGGAGGTAGCGACAGGCAAACTGCATCTGATCAACGCTGGCCACGATGCTCCCTGGCTAAGGTGCACCGATGGTAGGCTGACACAGCTCAAGGGGGCCGGCGGTCCGCCGCTCTGCATACTGGAAGATTTTCCCTACCCCGTACAAACCTACCAACTGGCAGCGGGAGATACGCTCTGCGTGATCACAGATGGCATTACCGAAGCCATGAATGCGCAATCCGAGCTATATGGCATGGCAAGACTGGAAGCCTTGCTGAACAGTATGCCGATTGATGCCCCCCTTGAGCGCATGGTCAGCACAGTACAGGCTGATGTACAGCAGTTTGTCGGTGACGCCCCGCCATCAGACGATCTCACCCTGCTGCTGTTACGCCGTAACCGCTAGCGCAGGCCGCCAGCAGCACCATCAGCGGACTATGATCTCCACCCGCCGATTCAGGCTTTCGGCCACTTCATCTGCCGTCTCGACCGCCGGCTCCCGCTCTCCCCTGCCAGCAATCTCCATGCTTTGTGCCTTGACCCCGCTGTCCAGCAAGCGCTGGCGCACCATGCCCGCGCGGGCCAGCGACAGCGCATCGTTATCCATCTGGCTGCCCACCCGGTCGGTATGCCCGACCACCACAATCTCGGGCACCGGCCGCCGTAGCAGCTCTGCTTTGAGCGCATCCAGTTGCCCAGCCGATTCCGCCGTCAACGCCTCGGCCGATCCCGACAGATAGTAGACCGTGAAAGAAACCGGTCTGGCCGGTAATGCCGCCAGCGTATCGCCATAACGAGCCTGCACACTGGCGCCATCTGCCGTGCTGCCCGTCAATTTGCCATCGGCGC
This sequence comes from Chitinimonas sp. JJ19, assembly GCF_036961565.1. Taxonomy (NCBI): domain Bacteria; kingdom Pseudomonadati; phylum Pseudomonadota; class Betaproteobacteria; order Neisseriales; family Chitinibacteraceae; genus Chitinimonas; species Chitinimonas sp. JJ19. The sequence goes on along the minus strand of NZ_JBAMDD010000016.1, from coordinate 3,629 downwards.
TGGCCTCTGCTGCGGCATAGGGTTGCGCCAACAGCAACTCGCCCTTTGCAGTGCTCAGTTGCACCGCCCCCGCACGGCCATCGGCGCTGGGCAGCAGCACTACCCTGTCGTTGGCCGGCTCATGGTTCAGGGCGATCAGCCAGGTCGCCAGGGTAAAGGGCACAAACAATTCCATCTCAATCTTCCTCGCCGTGCGCTTCGAGTATGAACTCGGTACCCCGCACACCCAGCGTGACTGCCGTAGTACGAAAATGCACAGCATCCGGCGAGGTCTTGGCAATCTTGCCCGAGATTACCGACAAGGTGCCGCGCTTGAGCGTAGCGTCTATCCGCCCCTGATGGGTCGTCGGATTGAACGCATACTGATCCAGCGACAAGCTCGAATTCGCCCCTGCCGACAGCAAGGTATTGTCCCGTAGCGTAATACCCACGCTGCTGGCCGCACCGGTCTGCACCTTGTCGGACTGCATCACGGCAAACCCCGGCCCTGCGGGCAGGCGCTGGCTGCCGCGCACCACCTCCACCTTGCCCTGCGCCGTCTTGATCATGCCGGCAGCCTCACCAGCCCATGCCGGCCAGGCCGCCACCATCGCCAGCACCCCCACAGCTATCACCTTGATATGCATGATGTGCACCTCCATCTACTATCGTATAGCAATGATTCCGCACGCCCGCTGCTTTCCCGCGCAATTCAGCCAACTCCACCCCCTGCAGGACTGGCTGACACAAACATGCCGGGCGCTGGGCCTTGCCCAACAGGAAGCCTTGAGAGCACAACTGGTCGTGGAAGAGCTATTTGCCAACACTGTGCATCATGGTTACGGGCCCGACACCCCTGCCGCACAGGCGCTGGTATGGCTGGAAATCACCCGCCGCGCAGAGGAGGTCGAAATCCGTTACCTGGACGCCGCCCAGCCCTATAACCCATTGCTGCAAGATGCCAATACGGTGGTGCAGGCGGTGGAACACGGACAGGTAGGCGGGGTAGGTTGCCTGCTGGTGAAGTCACTACCCAGTCGATGCCAATATGCCTGGCATGAAGGTAGAAATGTGGTGGCGCTCAGTTTCAGCTGCTTGCCGGGGGCATGACCATCGCCACCACGCTCACCTGGCTCCCTGTTGCCCGGTGTCGTCGCCCGTGTTGTTGAAGCTGGTGATATTGGCCACCTGAAACGTTCCCTGCAGCGCACGCAGCTCCTTTTCATGCAGGCTGGCCAGTCGCTCCAGACAATCCCTGCCCTTGCCGAGCAGGTGCACCTGTACCTGCCGCCTGTCCTCCCCGCCTTTGCGGCGCATCACCCAGCCACCCTGTTCGCAGCGGGTCAGCAGCGCCACCGCGCCATGCGGCTGTATCTGCAAGCGCTCAGCCAGCTCCCCCACCGTTGCCCAGTCTCGGCCCGGAAACCCGCGTACATGCAGCAGCAACTGGTACTGCAGGGAAGTCAGCCCCTCGGCCTTCACGGCCTGCTCGCTAAAGTGCAGAAATCGCCGCAGTTGGTAGCGGAAGGTCGATAGCGCTTCGTATTGGGCTTTCTCAAGCGGAGGCAAGACTGCCGTGGGCGCAGGGGCGTTGTGCATGCCAATAAATATATCACTTCATGATGTATTTATCGTGCCCTACAATGCACCGATTCGGTGCATTCGCACCAGATTGGAGTGCACCCTTGTCGTCGCTGTATCGTTATCTCACCCGCTTTGTGCCCCATCCGCTGGTCATGGATTGGCGGGAACGCTTGTCCAGTTGTCTGGGTGCAGCCATCGGCCTGCTACTGACCGGTTATATGAGTCTCTGGGCGCTGGGGCATATCCATCCCTGGCTGATTGCCCCCATGGGCGCCTCGGCTGTATTGCTGTTTGCGGCCCCCGCCAGCCCCCTCGCCCAACCCTGGAACATGCTGCTGGGCAATCTGGTGTCAGCCCTGATCGGGGTGTTGTGTGCCCAACTCATAGGCACTCAGGGTGGGGTAGGTATACTGGCAGCCGGCCTGGCGTGCGGACTGGCCATTGCCGCCATGCTGCAACTGCGCTGCCTGCACCCGCCGGGCGGGGCAGTGGCGCTCACCGCAGTGCTGGGCGGCCCCACCATTACCAGCCTGGGTTATGGCTTTGCGGTCTGGCCGGTTGCCCTTAACACGGCCTTGCTCCTGCTGGTGGCCCTGGGCTTCAACAGCCTGGCCGGCCGGCGCTACCCGCACCAGCCGTCCCCCGCCGGCAACGGTCACGGCACCAGCGACCCCAAGCCCAGTGCCCGCCTGGGGTTGACATCGGCTGATCTCGATGCCGCCCTGCAAGCGCACCGCGAATGGCTGGATATCGACAAGGGCGATCTGCAAGCCATCTTGCTGGATGCAGAGACACGGGCCTACCGCCGCCGCTTTGGCGATATCCGCTGCCGCGACATCATGTCGCGCGATATCGTGCACCTGACGCCTTCAACCCCCTGCAGCGAGGCCTGGACGCTACTACGCCAGCACCGTATCAAAGCCTTGCCTGTGCTGAATCCGCAAGGACAGGTGCTGGGCATAGTCACCCTGCATGACTTCCTGATCACGCCTGACGGCCAAACCCAGATGCATCCCCAGCAGGAAACGCTGCCGGTAGCTAGCATCATGACAACCCAGGTACTGACCACGCAGGAGGACCAGACCATTACCGATCTGGTCCAGCCGCTATCCGATGGCGGCATGCACCATCTGCCGGTGCTCAACCATGAGGCGCAGTTGGTAGGCATGCTCACACAGTCCGATCTGATTGCGGCCCTGTATCGAGCAGGGCTTGAGTATGCAGGGGCCGGAAAAAACCATTAGCCCATTTGGATTCAAGGACTTTGCCGCAACAGCCGCCCAAATCCGATATAATCCCCGGCCTGCTTCCCTCACCGCCTTACTGCATGACCGCCAAGCCCATACTGTTGCACCATGCCGATCTGGACCGCACCGGAACTTGGCTGAAATACCGCGATGGCATGTGCGATAGCTGCGTGGCCACCTGTTGCACCATGCCTGTCGAGGTCAAGCTGGCTGATCTGGTGCGCATGGGGGTGGTAGATGCCTTTGAGGCCGAGGGCGAGCCGCCCAAGCAGATCGCCAAGCGCCTGATGAAGGCCAGGATCGTGCAGCACTTCAACTTCAAGCACAGCATCTACACCCTCACCCGCCGGGCCAATGGCGATTGCCTGTACCTGGATGCCCAAAGCCGCCGCTGCACCATCTACGCCAAGCGCCCCAATACCTGCCGCAATCATCCACGCATCGGCCCGCGCCCAGGCTTTTGCGCCTATCGCACCCGCTAAGAGCCTGTTCAACGTCTTTTCGCCGCGTCGTTCGCAACCTTGCCGGATGAAGGGCAAGGCGCAAGCCGCGCAGCGGTACGGGTTCCGGTACCGGTACCGTCAGCGGCTTGCAACGCCGCCATTCGCCTGCAAGGCTGCGAACCCGTAGGGCTGAGCTGGAAAACGGCCATTCACTGCGTTGTGGCGCTTGGCAATAACTTGTTATTGCCTGCGCACCACGCCTTGTGCCTGGCCATTTTCCAGATCAGCGACGCGGCGAAAAGACGTTGAACAGGCTCTTAGATACGTCCCTTTCAAGGTCTTTCGAACGTGATCATTTAAACTGCTGATCACACGG
>NZ_JBAMDD010000015.1:0-109145 GCF_036961565.1 Chitinimonas sp. JJ19 | reverse complement strand
CAGCACTGTTGTACTCGTAGGAGGTAATGTTGCTGGCCAGATCGGTCGAGCGGATCATCTGGCCGTTTTCGTAAGTCCAACTGATCGAGTCGGTTGGCGTGCTATAGGTCACCGTGCCATCGGAGGCGGTAGTCTTGATCGTACCGGTCACGCTCTCGGCAATCTTATTGCCCAGTTCGTTGTAGCGATAGCTACGTAACAGGCCACTGCTCACCAGGATGCCGTCGCGATATTCCTTGTTCTGGTTCTGGATGACGCGGTCTGCCGCATCATAGCGTTGATGCAGCTCCTGCCTGTTGAGCGGCTGATCGGCGCGGTAGCGGGTCTCCACCTCGCGTTGACCAGCACCGTTATAGCGATAGTCCACTACGGCGGTGTAGTCCTGCATGGTGGTGCCGTCGTTGTCTGCGTTCAGGACCCAACTGCTACCTTGCTGTTCGCTGCGGATGATCTTGTCGAGGGTGTTGTAGCTGTAGCGAGTCTCCGCCAGCGCAGTGTTGCTCTGGTGTGCGGCAAGGCGTCCCAGTTCATCGTAACGCCAGTTCTGTGCCGCCACAAAATAACCGTCTCGCACGCTGCGGCCATCGTTCGCCCAGGCAGGCTGGTTGCTGCGCTGCAGATACCCCTGTGCTGTTTTGCTACCCAGACGGTTATAGTCAAACCGGGTGACATCACCATTGCCATCAATGCTATAGCGTAGCTCGCCAAACTCGTTGTAGCGGTAGTGGTTGGTTTGCGCGGCCCATTCAATCTTGCCGTGTTCATCCACGCGTGCCACCACGGCACCAAGCTGATCAGTCACCTGGCCGTACAGGTTGTAGTGCCAACGGGTCGTTACACCGAGTGCATCGGTGGCGGCTATGCGGCTGCCCCAACGGTCATACGCAAAGCTCTGGGTGGGCGTATGGGTAACGGTAAAGCTCTCTCGTTTGGTTTGAGCAGCGCTATTCGGGATCGCCGTTATCTGCCACTCACCTGTGCTTGGGTGCTTGGTCATGCGATAGCTGCTGAGACCACGCAGTGACTGTTCTGCGGTCGCCTTGTCCAACCCCGCTTCAGGCAAGGTCGCGCCAGGCGCCAGGGAGTAGACCTCAACCTCCAGCCCCATGGCGCCAGACGGTATCAGGTCGCTCACCGCATGTTGAGCCCAGATGGCTTGTGTCGCGCTGTCGAACGCGCCGCGCCCCAGTGGGACGATCTGGGTGGTGCCGTTGTCGTAACGCAGTCGCAGCCATGTTTGCGACCCATCGTTGGTCTCGGTGGGATAGCGCAAGGTGGAGACCGGTTCACGCGTATCGTCGCGAACCAACGTGGTAACCGTACCCTTTGTCGCGTACACCTTGGTTCCCAGCCACACAACATTGGTGATCACTTTGGGATCATACGGCTCGCGTATGGCTGCGCCGTTAGGAAACTCCAGGCTGGGGTGGGTTTCGCGATGGACCTTTTCCACGCCATTGACGGAGTATCGGACTTCCGCAGTCAGGCTGTCGAAGTCGTTAGGAACAGGGATTGCGGTCCAAGTACCCGTGATCTCATAAACGTAGACAAACCTGTGGCTCAGGTCTGGTCTATCGTCGTCGGTGCCCACTTGCTCTTCATCACGGCCTAGTGCAACGCTACCACCAGCTTCCTTGGTGGTGACGATGGTAGGGATGGCGAGACCAGCGCCCACTTCATTACTGAATGCCGGCAGGCGCTGCCCCGTCAGATTGCCCAGTTTGTCATAGCTGCTGTAGGTGCGGCGCAAGCTGGCTGCGGATACCGGGAAGGCACCTTCGCCGCGCATGGCGCTGATCAGGCTGCTCGAGGGGCCGCCATGGTCTGCGTCGATAAGACCGCCGAAGTCCCACAGGTCTTTCTCCGGCGAGAGCAGGCGGCCGGTTTCCTGGCCAGCCAGGTTGTGGAAGTGGAATGAGGAAACCCCATTCTCCTTGCGCGCCCAGGCATTGCCGGCGCGGTCGTACCAGTACTGGCTACGGTTTTGCGAGACCACGGCTTCCTGGGTTTCGGCGGTGACCGAGCGCTCGGTGACCTCGCCAAAGCCATTGTGGACATTGGCGGTGCGGGTGTAACCGGTCTGGCCAGTGAGGCCATTGTTGCGCTCCAGCGTCTGCACCAGGCGACCGGTGGCATCGTACAGATGCGACAGCAGGTTGTTGCGTGCCTGGCCATCGGCGTCGATATTGCCTTGCCATTCCAGCACAACCTGGCCGTTCTTGTCGTAGAACCACTGCTTACGGGTGCCGCCGCCGCTGACATTGCCAGCGTCGATGCTCAGCGTAATGGCACGGCCTGCCATGTCATACGTGCGCTTCTCTACCCTATCCTGCAGGTCGTTGCGTACCGACTGGGCCAGGGCGTCGACGGCGGCCACGCTCATGGTCTCCGGGGTGGCGCTGAGCTGGCTCTGGCGGATGGCGGTGCCATAGCGGACGGTCCGGACGGCATTGCCCAGGGCGTCATAGCTGACTTCGCTGAGGGTGTAGAGCAGGCCATTGGCATCACTGCCGGTGGCGGCCAGGCTGTAGATCAGCCGGCCCTGGGCATCCAGTATCTGGTAGCTGCTGTTGCCACGCGCATCGACAATAGCGATCTGGTTACCGGCTACGTCGTAGCGGTAGCCGGTGCGGACCTGCTGCTTGACGCCCTGTACATCGCTGACATTGAGCTTGATCTCGCTGAGCTTGCGGCCAAAACGGTCGTAGCTATAGCGCTCGATGCGGCTTTCACCGCCGCCATTGCCTTGCTGTCCGGCTACGTTGGCGATCAGCAGTTGGAGGGGGGTGCCACTGCTCCAGGGGATATCCAACCGCTTGGCGTATTGGGCTACCTGCAGAACATTGCCAAAGCCGTCATACACCGTGTGGCTCAAATAGCCCTCTGCGTTGATTTCGCCTACCTTACGGCCCAGCTCGTCGTAGAAGAAGCCGGTCACTGCACTCTGGTAGTTGTCGAGCGTGACGGTCTGGCTGACCAGCAGGCCGCGTGCGTCATAGGCAAATTCGGTGACGCGTGACAGCATCTGGATGCTGCCATCGGCACTGAGTGTTTGTACTGCCGGGTCGATTTGCTTGATGACGCGGCCAAAGTTGTCGTGTTCGTAGCTGATCGTCCGATCCGCAACCGGGTCACCCTCGCGTGGTTGCGCGGCCACATAGGCCAGGGCGTCCTGGACTTCCGTGACGGTAAAGCCGCGTTCGGTGCCGACGCCGCTGCTCAGTAATTCCAACCCCTCCACACCCAGCAGCGAGCGGCTGTGTCGGGTTTTTTCAATCACGTCGCCAAAGGCGTTGTAGCGATACGCCGTAGCATAGCCCAGGGCATCGATCTCATAACGCAACTGACCTAGGCGGTCATAAACCTTGTAGCTGTAGTGTCCTTCGGCATCGCTATGCGCCACAGCACGACCCAGACGATCGTAGAAGGTGGTGCGTATATCGCGGCTGCTGGTTTCGTACAGGGCCTGGTTGCGATCTACTGTCGCGCCACCAAAGACCGATTCCAGCGTGGCCTTGTCGAAAGGCGTTTCGCTATTGTATGGATCAGCCTTGATGCCGCCATTGAACGAGCCGCTACCCGCTTGATCCAGCGCCACTTGCCGCCCGGCACCATCGTACTGGAAGTAGGTGATGCGCATCCGGGACAGGTCTTGCCCTTCGGCACCGGTGAACAGATTGCCGTCCTGCGTTTCAATTTTGGCGGTCAGATTGCCCTTGCCGTCATATTGGTACTGCACCACTTTGCGTATGGTGGTGAAGCCCGCATTGCTGTCCTCGCGGATACGCACTGCGGGGCCTGTTTCGTGGGTGAGCTGGCCGCTGGTGTCGTAAGCGTAATCGGTGCTGTCGTTACGGGCATTGGTATATTGCTGCTTGAGGCCCGAAGCATAGTAGCGATAGCGCTCGGTGCTGAGCGTGCTGCTGCCTTCACCGTGCTCCACTTTCTCAAGACGGCCAGCGCGATCGTAGTAGTACTTGCTGACCTGCGCTCGGGCTTCGTCAACGACGGGCGTAGCGAAGAAGGCCTGGAGATCCGCCGTCAGTTCGGCCAATCGCCCAGAATTCACCACAACCAGCACGGGATTGGTGTAGCCGATGAATTGCTGGATATCGCGGCTCATGGCGGCGATTTCGCCGGCACTCATGGCCTGGGTCAGATGCAGCGACTGCTTGGAGGCGCCCACGTAGGTGGCGCTGCCATCCGCATTGCGGGTCAGTGTCCCGCCAGCCAGTGATACCACGCTGCCCGCAGGATAACTGGCCGTGTTGCTCCAGTAGCCGGCCAGCAAATTGCTGAAGGCGCGGGATGGGTCGTTGTTTGGCAGGACGTACGCCAATTCCAGGCCATAACCCGCTTGCCAGCTGCGTGCGATGGCACGGCTTGACCGGGCAAGGGTGATGGGATCCACACCCGCATTGACCGTGAGGTATTCACCATCCGGCCCCAGATAGGTTGCACTGCCATCCGGGTTGCGCAGCAGTTTACCTTCAGACCAGTCCACTGCCAGTCTTGCGCTGCGACGTTCTTCCTTGGTGCGATTAACATCGTCGTAGAGGGTCTGCACTACATCGCCATCCGGCTCGGTACGCAGCTTCTCCCGGCCCAGCACATCATACTGATAGGTGGTACGGCCACCCAGGGCATCCACGCTCACCAGCACGCGGTCTGCATGGTCGTAGCTTTCGATGCTGCTGATCAACCTGCCATTGACCGTGGTGGTCTTGGGTCTGCCCAAGGCGTCATAGGTGTAGACAGTCTCGCGGTCCTGCGCCGAGGCAGTGAGGTTGATATCCTCAAAGCGGAGCGCCTGGCCCGTATCCTCACCCTCGAAGCGGTTGGCGTAACGGACTTCGCGCTCCAACCGACCATTCTTGTCATAGTAATGCCGGGTAGCGCCGCCCTCGGCATCAATGGTCCACAGGCGGTGGCCATCCTTGTCGTTGACATAGCGGGTAACGCTGTCTTGGGCAGTCCATTCAGGCTCATGAACTGTGTCACCAACCAACCAACCGGTGAGGTTGTAGGCGGGTACCCCGCCGCTGTTGCTGTATTTGCGGGTTCGCGTTAACGCGCCATTGTTATCGTATTGATAGTAGACCGCATCACCGGATCCATTGATGGTGATGTCCAACAGACCATTATTTCCGTGAACATAGATCGTGGAGTCGCCATTTACCGTTTTGCCGACCATAACGTCATAGGCGTTGTAAACATACTCGATGACATTGTCGCCACGGTGTTCCATCACACGGCGACCCAAGGCGTCGTAGAAGTTCTTCTCCACAATCGCGCCGGGAGCAGGCGTGTCATCTTCGTTGGCGCCCTTGATCACGCTGATCAGATTGCCGGCACCATCATAGGCAAATGCTGTACGCAGCTTGGCGCCTTGCGCGTCTAGCACAGTCGCTTTAACCCGTCCCTGGTCGTCGTAGTACACCTCGGTGCGGGTGCCGTCATGGGCGGTCTCGGTGACCTTGCGACCCTGGCCATCCAGGGTATAGATGGTGGTCTGGTTCAGGCCGGCAGGGTCCACCGTGCGGCTGATAACGCGGCCGGCCGCGTCAAACTTGAAGGTGGTGACGATACCGTTGCCATCGATGGCGATATCATTCTGACCGGCAACACGGTAACGGTTTTCTTGGACCTGGACCTGATTGCCCAGGCGGTCATATTGGTAGGTGGTCTTGTTGATCTCGCTACCATCGGCCTTGTAGGGGCGGCTGACGGATTTCAGGCGGCCATCGCGGTCGTAGCTGTAGCGGGTGATCGCCCCCATGGCATCCTTGACCGCGATGGTTTCGCCAAAGCGGTTGCGGGTGGTGACGGTCTCCATCCCTTCTGGCGTCCGTACGGTAACGGTACGGGCGATGGGGTCGTAGGCATACGTGGTCAGGTTCTGGCCATTGCCTTCGGCAATGACCCGTCCATAAGCATCGTAATCTGTAGTCCGACCCAGTTGGCCACCACCCGACCTGCCGGTCACACGACCCAGCGCATCGTAGTAGTAGTAGGTGTAGCCATCATACTCGCCGTCCCGACCGCCGTTGGCTTTCACATCGGTGAGCCGGCCAAAGGCGTCATAGGTATTCGTGGTGATCTTGCCGACGGCATAGCCAGCACTATTCCAGCCTTCCCCTACCGGTCCTTGATACTCCAGTTGCGTTTCGGTGCGGGTCAGCAGGCCACGGCGGTCGTAGTCCATGGTCTGGACGTCGGTATAGCCCTCGCCATGCGGGTTGACGGTACCGACGATCTCACCAAAGGCGTTGTGGCGACGTATTTCAGTGCTCTGGCTACCTGTCACCGTCTCGATCAGCTCGCCACGGGCGTTGTAACGGTATCGGATGACTTGGTCATAGCGGGCATCCGCCATGGCCTCGACCAGGTCGATAGTCTTCTGGTCGATCAGGCCACCGGTGTAGTTGGCCAGCTCGGCGACCGGCACACGCTTGGCATAGGTGTAGGACAGAATGATCTGGCCGAGTGCGTTGTAGCCTCGTTGGGTGACTTCCCCATCGGCATTGATGCTGCCGAGCAATCGGCTCTGGCTGTCGTAGTAATACACCGTCGTCAGCAGCTTGCCGACATCGTCGCGACGGCTGCTGCTGATGCGGCGGCCGGCGATATCGTATTTGTATTGGGTGCCGTATTGGTCCCACACGGCATTGATGCTGGACTCCAGCGCCAGACCATCCAGCTTGGGCGCGTGCTCTGCCGATAGCTCGCCGATCACCTGCCCAAGCTGGTTGTAGCGGATCAAGGTGGCACGGACGTCCGAGGTCTTGTCCGCAAGACGAACCGCAGTCTGCTGCCCCATCTGGTCATAGACGTAACGGGTGGTATTGGGGTCGAAGGTCGCCACCGGCTGGTCGGCGGCATCCAGCTTGGTATAGCTGAGGCGCGTGGTTTCCAGTTGGTGCAGCTTGGTGTAGGTGTAATGGGTCGTCTGAAACTCACCCATGACCGACATCACGACGGCTTCATCCAATGCATTGATCTCACCGCCGCCGGCGTTCATGGCGTAGGCGCGGATATCCTCCTGCATGGCATTGGCGTAGCGGCGTTGCGACAGCTTGTTACCCACGGCATCGTAGGTATAGCGGGTGAGATAGCCCGCAGCATCGATCTCGGCGGTGACACGCCCTTGTGCGTCATAGACGGTGTTATGGCGCAGATTGTTGTTGCCGCTGGAGAGACGCTCAAACTGGCTGGGATCGACCGGGACATTGTTGAGATCCTGGTTGCCGAAGGCGTAGTGCTGTGCCACAGACTCGGGGCTGATGCTGCCAGCCAGGATGGCAGCGTCACTGAACTGGCCGTGGATATTCCGGCCAAGCACCAGTTGCCCCTCAAAGTACGAGGTAGCACCTGCCGTAGAGAGGCTTTGGACGGGTTGACCGTTCACATAAAGCTGTACGCTCCATTCTGTCTTGACGACAGCGAGATGAGACCAGCTACCCTGCTTGAGCGTAATGCCCAAGTCTATTTGCTGACCATTGTCGGTGTAGTGCAGGGTGTTGTTAGGGCCTAGCGTCAGTGCGCTCAGCATCGTGCCGCTTGAGTCCGACCAGGCCAGGATAATAGCCTCGCCATCCTGTACCGGCTGCGTGGGCCGGAACCAGACCTCCGCGCCGCCGGACGAGAAATGACCATCCAACTTGGCCCCCTGACCCGAACCATTCAGAGCCATCACGCGCTTGCCGTCGGCCAGGACGATGCGCTCACCCTCCAGGTACTCACCATTTACCGCGCTATGTCCTACTGAGGCCAGCACATCCTTGGCTTGGGTGCCTGGCGCATCGTCCAGGCGCCAAAACGCCCTGACGTCTTGCATAACCTGATAGTAATCGACTGTGGCGGACAGGAACTGCGCGCGCTCGATCTGCCGACCTGCACCATCGTAACGATAAGCGGTGATATAGCCTTCACCATCGATGGCATAGATCAGCTTGCCATCCTTGTCGTAGTACTGCTGGGTAACACGGTCCAGGCGTGACGCTTCTACCGAGAAGCTATCCAGCGATGCGCCCACCAGAGGCTGTTGCGCCAGCTGGTTGGCGTGACGTATCTCACGGTTGAGGCGACCTGCGCTGTCGTATTCGAAGGTAACAACGGCACCGGCTGCATCGACCGTCCGGGCCAGACGGCCTGCCGGGTCGTAGTAGAGACGCGTATGTTTGTCCTGGCTGGCTGTCGGTACCAGCAAGGCGGCCAGTACGGTGGGGTCGATGGCGCCGTCGGCGCCCAGGATGCCCAAGCTGGCCGGAGGTGTCAGGCTGGTGGTGGCAGCCACCGGTGCGGTGGTCGCTGGTGTAGTGGGTGCTGGGGCAGCCGGGGCAGCGGGCGTGGCGGCGGCCATCGGCGCCGGTGGTGGGGCGAACTGCGCCAGTTCCACCTTCGAGCCGCTGCTGTACCAGCCGGTCGTCAGGTCGTGGTTTTCGGTCAGCTTGAGGCCATCCTCAAAGCCATCGTTCAGTACCGTGCCGCGCTTGACGCTAGTGACCTGAACATCGTCGAAGATGACGTTATGGTCGATGCTGCGGTTCTTACCGTCACGATCGCTGATCAGGTAGACCCATAGCTCATCGTCGTTCTTGACGGTCAGGTTGACGGTCAGTGTTTTCCACTCGCCGGTATCGGTGCCATAGCTACCGCCATAGACTTGGTTCTGCTCGGGAATGGCACCGTCAGCATCGCCCAGGTAAAGCGCGGCATGGGTGTTGGCAGGCGCCTTGAAGCGAACCGTGGCCGTCACCTGGTCGCCAGCCTGGAAGTTGCCCAGGAAGCGGGAAATGGAGCTGTTGTTGCTCTTTTTGTACCAGACCTTGGCGGCGCGCGCGTTATAGGTCGTCGGCACGGGCGCTTGAACCGCCTCTGCCTCTATCCAGTTAGTCGTCTGGCCAGCGCTGTTCCAACCGGTGGTGGCATTGAAGTCCGACACCAGCTTCAGACCGCTTTCAAAGTCTTCTTTCAGCACGGCACCACGTTGCACGCTGACGACGCTGACTTCGTCGTAGATCACATTGTGACCAGCAGCGCGATACTTGCCATCGCGATCACCATAGAGGAAGACCCACAACTGGTCGTCGCTCTTCATGGTCAGTTCAACCGTCAGGGTCTGCCAACCGTCGATGGCTTCACCGTAGCGACCGTCGATAACCTCATGCTGGTAGGGCGTCGTCCCACCGGCATCGCCCAGATAGAGGCCGGCAAAGGTATCGGTGGCCGCCTTGAAACGGACCGTGGCGGTAACACGATCGCCTGCCTTGAATTCACCCAAGGCACGGGAGATCGAGCTATTGCTGCCCTTCTTGTAGAAGACTTGGGCAGCATGATTGGTGGCAACAGGCACAGGGCCCGGTACCGGATCCGGCGACGGCGTGGGGACAGGATCCGCCACGGGCGGTGTGGCGACATCCTTGGCGGGCAAGGGGGTGCCTATCAGGCGCGAATCGATGGCGGTGGCGTAGCTCACCCGCTCGCTGATGCGACCGGCCGCGTCATACTTGAGCTCTTCTACATAGCCCAGTGCCGAGACGGTGTACTTCAGCCGGTTGGCCGCATCGTAGACATAGCGCGTGGCGTTGTTCTGGCCGTCGATTTCGGCAACCCGGTTGCCAAAGGCATCGTACTGATACTGGGTGGGTATCTCGCCGCCTTTCAGGCGGCTGATCAACTGACCCGCCTTGTCATAGGTGTCGGTATCGACGCGGCCATTGGCCAACAGGTGCGTTACCTGCTGACCACCGTTCAAGTAGGTATGCACGGTGGCGGCGTTGTTGGCATCGACCGTGCTGATCAGGCGATTCAGCCCGTCGTAGGCATAGCTGGTCTGCTGGGTGTTGGCATCGATGGTGCTCAGCAGCAAGCCATTGATGTCGTAGGTGTAGGTGGTCTCGCTCTTGCTGTATTCCAGCCCCACCCCGTTGGCGTCCAGGGCGGCGTAGCGGATGGTCTGACGCAACTGGCCGCGCGCGTCGTAAACGTATTCTTCCAGTACGGTTTTGGATTTGTCCTGCAGCCCGGTCCAGGCTATCAGCTCGGCTTCGGTCAGATCATGCAGTGGCAGCAGGCCATCTTTGACGAACAGGCCGCTGGGGTATTGCGTCTGTGACTGCCGCTGGCCGCGTACGTCGTAGCGATATTCCGTCACACGACCTTCAGCGCTCACGCTGAAGCGCAGGTTCAGCAGTTCATCGTAGATAAACCGCGCGGTGGCCGGTTGGCTCGCCTTGAGCGGGCCATCGCCATCGGGATCCGCCTGCTGGAAGACCGTCTCGGCCAGCAGTTCGTTCTTGAGGCCATAGCGGCGCTCGATGCGGTTACCCAGATGGTCTTGCTGGCTGGTCTGGTTGCCGGCCGTGTCGTAACCATAGGTCACGGTATGGTTCAGGGCATCGGTCGTGGTCAGCAGGTTGCCGTCGAGGTCATACCCATATACCAGTCGCTGTGCGAGCCCTTCTACGGTGGGGGCGGTGACACTGGTCAGGCGGCCCGCTGCGTCCACACTATAGGTGGTGATGTAGTTGCGGGCATCCTTGACCGTAGTGACGTCGCCGCTGTAGTTAAACTCGGTGACATGGCCCAGGGCATCGGTGATGGTAGACACGCGTTCGTCACCGGGCACATAGGTGAATGCCAGCAGGCTACCGTCGCTTTGTGTAACGCTTTTGAGCAGGTTGCCACCATCGAAGTAGGTATAGGTGGTGACGTAAACCTGGCCATCGGCCTTGGCGTTATCTTCGGGAGTCAGATCAACCGTGACTTTTTCCAGTCGATTGCTGGCGTCATACTCATAGTAGGTGCGGGTGAGACGGGTGCCATCGGCCTTGATCACGGCTTCGCTGGTGACATTGCGGCCGCTATAGGCGTACTCGATGGTTTCGCCGTTCTGGGTGATGATCTTGCTGAGCAGTTCACCCGTATAGACGTAATTGAGGGTATTGCCCGACAAGTCCTTGCTGCTGGTCATGCGCCAGTAGCTGCCATAGGACTCGTAGACTTCCCGGGCTTGGCTGCTGCCATCGGTCCATACCCAGTTACCTTGCTGATCCAAGGTCAGGGTGTCATGGGCACCTGCACCATCGGTACTGACGTAGCGATACACATCAAAGACAAAATGCTGAACGCTGCCGTCGGCCTGGATACGGTCCAGCGAACTGCCAGGCTGGCCCATGGTGCCTTCGATATTGGCCAGGCGACGGTAGCCACTCAGCCACCAGGCGTCGTTGTTGTCGTCTTTCCAGCGCGCCTGACTGTTGTAGGTGCGGACTGTATTGGCGTCCAGCCCCAGGCCTACCAGCAGCTCATCACGGCGCTGCAAGACCAGGTTACCGTTGCTGAGATTGACGTAGACATTGCTACCGTCCTGCCCGTGCGACGAACCTGCCACCCCTGCACCTATGCTGGGTGCAACCGTACCGGACAACAGACCTGTGCCTTGACTCGCAACAATACCGACCATGATGGTGTAGAACCTTTGCCTGAATTTTTTCTATGGGCCGCACTGTTGGATGGGCAGCCCGTTCAAACAACGTTATCCAGTCGAGCGCGCATTTGTTTAGCGATTTCTTGAAATTTTTTACGAAATTGCCTAAAGAATTTTTCGATACATTACAAATCAATGATTTGCGATAGTCCGGTTTTGTGTATCGGTTTCATTTTCTCTGCGGCCAGCGCCGTAATCTCCCGTTCGCGGCTACCAACCGATGCCCCAAATGAAGAAACCGCCCATCAGGCGGTTTCTTCAGTACGACGCTTGTGTTGCGGCCACGATGGCCGCTCAGCCCGGCGCCGACAACAAGGCATCAATGGCCGTCTCCACTTGCGCCGACAGCAAGGGCTCCTCCAGCAGGGTCTGGCTGATGGTGTCCACCATCTGGTGGAAACCGGCATCGTTGATCAGGTTCTCTCCCAGCTCATTGAGCAAGGCGGCTTCGATAAACGTGGTAAATACCTTGCGCCGGCGCTGCGGGTCATCCGGAGCGATCGCATCTATCCGCGCCATGACCCGTTTACCCAGGCTGTCCAGCGCCACGGCTGGCTTGCTGCGTGAGCGTGCCGTGGCCTTACTGCGGGCAGGCGTTGCCCCCTCCGCAGCGCTTTGGCGGCGCTGGATCAGGGCAACAATGCTCGACAGGCGATTCACTGGGTCCAGGCTCATGGCTGGGGCTCGCTATCCTGCTGCTCAGGCTGGGTGATCAATGTCTGTGGCGGTCTCGCCCGACAGTGGGCGATTGGCCAGACTCTCGATATTTCGGAAGGCATCCTGCACCAACTGCTCGGCGGCTTTGCTGTCGCCGGTTGACTGGGCTTGGAGCAGGTCGATGTAGCGGCTGGAGATGCCCCCAGGCGACAGCCGCCGGGCTCGCGCCAGCAAGGGATCGGCCTCGGCCTGCTGGCCTTTGAGGTGTGCCACCACGGCCAGGCCGCCATAGCTCTCGCCGAAGTTGCGATCCAGCGCCAAGGCTTGGCGGAAACAGGTCTCGGCTTGATCCAGCCTGCCCTGCAGCAGGTGCAGCCAGCCATAGGCGTGCCAGGTGCCGATATGCTCGGGCATATGGTGTACCGCTTGCTCAAAGGCTTGCTCGGCTTCGGCGAACTGCCGCTGGTAGAAATAGGCCAATGCCAGGGCCGACCAGGCGCGCCCGGCCTTGGGGGCCAGGGCCAGGGCGCGTTGCAGCTTGGGTATGGCCACGTCCGGCCCGGATTCCACAATATCCACCGAACCGGTGGCAATCAGGGCATGCAGCTGGTCCGGCAGGTGATCCAGGCTGTAACGTCCCCAGCGCAGGCAGGCGGCGGCATCGTTGTCGTCCAGGCAGACCAGGGACAGCATGCCGGCCATCTCGGCATCCTCTGGCCGCTGGGCCAAGGCCTGCTCGGCTTTCGCGCGCGCTGCCGGCAACTGGCCCAGCTGATGCAGGCTGAGCACCCACAGATGCAGGGCATGCGGCAACTGGGCCAGCTCGTCAGCCGACAGTTGTGTCAAATGGGCCAGTGCGCCCGAGAAATCCTGGGTCTGATACTTGGCATAGGCTAGGTTGTAGGCCAGCCCCGGTGCCGCATGGCCCATGCCCTGGAGGCTGTTGAGCAAAGCGAGTGCAGTGGTGGGGTCGTTTTGCTGCAGGCACAGCAAAGCACGGCGATGGGCCAGTGCAGGATGGGCGGGCCATTTGGCGAGGCCTTGGTCCAGCAGGGCTTCGCCCTGGGCCAGGTCGCCGGCGCTGAAGCACAGCTCGGCTGTGTCGAGCAGCAATTGGATGTTGTCCGGGTCCTGTTCGAGGTAACCCAGGAAGCGGGCGAGCTTGTCGGTATCAGAGGAGGTCACGGTGTGGGACTTGGTGAGGGCTTATTCACGGTAGGCGGACAGGAAGATATGGTCTTCTGTCGGTGCGGTGTCGGTGTTGGCCTCTGCGGCGGCAACAGGCGTTTCGGCTGGGGCCGCTGCGGCGTCGGCTTGCAGCTTCTCGATATTTCCCAGGATGCGCTGCATCTCGGCCATCAGTGGGGCGTTGGCCAGGCCGGTGGCCAAACCTGCCCGCAGCGCCTCTCCGGCAACAGCCAGTTCATTGCGGCCTAGCGCCAGCATACCGACCCGGAACTGGTTGATGGCATGTTCGGGTGGCAGGAAGTCCAGTTGCTGGAAGGTGAGCTCAGCCCCGGCCTGGTCGGCATCGAACAATTGCAGCAGGCCCAACTGGAAGATGGCGATGTCGAACTGGGGGGCCAGCGTGATGGTCTGGGCGAAGTACTGCTTGGCTTCGGCCTTCATGCCGATCTGGGCATACTGCGAGGCCAGCATGAAGGGGATCTCGTGGCGCAATGGCTCGGGCTTGGCCATGGCCTGCTTGAGATAGGCGATGGAGAGGTCGTAGCGCTCTCGGTTGCTGGCTTCGATGGCCATATGCAGCAACTCGTCTGCGGTCAGCAGGTGGCTAAGGTCGTCTTGACTCATGGGGGTGTCTTTCGTGGGGGGCGGAAGGTGCGAATGGGGTGCCCATAACAACGTTATCCAGTTGGTTGGCGGAAAGTTTAGCGTGGTGGGCTACTTGGTCAGTCGTCAGCAGTTCCGACGACTGCACGGTGGAAAGCCCACCAAGCAGCATGGAATGCTTACTTGCCATAGCCAAGACCTAGTCCAACGGCGCCAATATCTACCACGCCACATTGCGCAAATCCAGGTTACGAACCTCTATCCGCAACCGCTCCAATGCTTGCTTGTGCAGCTGAGATATCCGCCCCTTGGTCAGGCCCATGAGGCTGGCTATTTCGCTGAACTCGATTTGCTGCAGGTAGTGGTAGCGTATCACCATGGCTTCAGACTTGGTCAGTCTGTCCAGCAACTGCAGCAGGCGTTGGCGCAGTTGCTTTAGCTCTTGCGATGAATAGGCGGGCATGGCCGTAGCCTGTTCCTCCTCGCCCACGTAGAGCCCTTCATCTTCAAATAACATGCCCAAGGCCATGCCAACAGCGATGGCGGCGAGATCATCGAAGGCCTTGCGGGCCTTGCTGTGGGGCTCGCTATTTTCACTCAGTGACGCGATACGCTCGCGCACCCGGCGCTGTGTAGCGTTTTGCTGTTGCCGCTCGGTATAACTGGCAAGCGCATTATGCAGGCTGCCGTTGATGCGGTATTCGGCATAGGTGCGGAAACTGGCCCCAGCGCTTGCGTCGTATCGCTCTATGGCCTCCAGCAAGCCCATGGACGATATCTGGAGGTAGTCGTTGAATTCGATCTCGTCACCCACTCGCTTGGCGTAAAGCTGGGCCGCCAGCATCCTGGCAAATGGCAGGTAATGCTCGGCAAGCTTCAGTTTGGCGCTTGTCCAGTCTGAATGGCGGGCAGCCCACAACGCAGCCTCTTGGTCCGGGTTGATCTGCCTCCAGGCGGGGATACGGGTTTTGGACACGATACAGAACGCGGCGAAGCTAGTTGAAAGAGCTAAGCAGCGAGCGAACGACGATATTCCACCCATCTATCATCACGAACATCAGCAGCTTGAGCGGCAGCGATATTGTCACCGGTGGCACCATCATCATGCCCAGGCCCATGAGGATGGCGGAGACGATCAGGTCTATCAGCAAGAATGGCAGGAAGATGACAAAGCCGATCTGAAAAGCCGTGCGCAGTTCAGACAGCATAAAGGCCGGTATCAGCTGTAGATTACCGATATCGTCCATGGTCTCAGGCTTGGGGCTTTTGGATATTTCCACCAACAGGGCCAGGTCTTCTTCACGGGTCTGCCGTATCATGAACTCGCGGAAAGGTTGAAACCCTTTCTCGATGGCGACCTCGCCCGTGACCTTGTTCTGCAGGTAAGGCTGGAATGCCTGCTGGTTGGCCTGGTTGATCGCAGGCGCCATGGTAAACAGGGTCAGAAACAGCGCCAGACTCAACAAGACGGTATTGGGCGGCGTTTCCTGCATGCCCATGGCGTGCCGCAACAGCGATAGCACGATAACGATACGCACAAAGGCCGTGATGGAGACCAGGATGCCGGGCACCAGGCTCAGCACCGTCAGTGCCAGCAGGATCTTGAGGCCGGATGATGCCTGGCCGGCGCCAGTAGCGCCTATCTGCAGGCCGGGCAAGGTCAGGTCGGCCGGTAGTGCGGGTAGGGCAAACAGGGCCAGGATGGCAATCAGCCAGTAGCGGCTGAAACCGGAGAATAGGCTAGGCATGGCTGCCGTCTTTCTGTTCTGGAGCATAGGGGCGGCTTTTCAGTAGCTGCACCCCTTGCGGGCCTTCGGCCAGCAGCAGTTCTTCGTCACCATAGCGCACCACCACAAGCTGGTTGGTGGCAGATACCCGGGTACGTTGCATAACCTGCAGAGCGGCAGTTTGGCCAGGGATGATGCGCAGGCCCGGTAGGAAGCGTCGTATCAGCAGTGCAATACCCAGGCCGACCACGGCCACCAGTACCAGGCCGCCTACCAAGCGCATCATCAGCTCATCGACGGCCGGCGCCTGTTTGTAGGGTATGGCGGCCGGCTCTGCACCGTGGCAACTCAGTGCCAGGGCGAAGAAGGCGATGGTGGCGATGGCGAGTGGGCGTGTCATTGGCAGTCCAGCTTGGGCAGTTCGGTAATCTGTACGCCAAAGCAATCACCCGCTGCCACCAGTTGGCCACGCGCGACAATCTGGCCATCCAGCAGGATATCAACGGGGTCATCCAGCAACTGGGCCAGGGGGAGTACTGCGCCCTCCTTCATACTCATCAATTCGCCCACGGTCAGTTCAGCCTCGCCCAGGCGTGCAGTCAGGCGTACCTTGACATTGCGGATGACGCTCAGGTTGGAACCCACCAGCGGCACGCTAGCCTTGGGTTGGGCATGCAATTCGGGCAGGTCGATCAGTTGGGTGACGTCGGCTGCCTTGTCAGCAGCTTGATCTGGCTTGTTGTTCACTTGTTTTCCTTTGCAGCATTCAGTTTTTGCACCTCAATGGCGCGATGGGTGTCGTGTCGGCCGGCATGGGCCAGACACACGGCACTGCCATCCAGGCCCTGTACCAACAGGGTATCGTCGAGGTGTTTGTCCAGTCGTATCACATCGCCCACATGCAGGCTTTCCAATTGGCCCAGCGTCAGCTCCACCTGACCCAACTCCACGGTCAGGCGCAAGGGCTGCGATGCCAGCGCGGGCATCAGCTTGGCCACCGGCTGGGCTGGCTGGCCCCTGATCGGTGCGGCAACCAGGTTGGGATACAGCACGACCAGGGGCTTGCCAGGCACCAGCGACCATTCCAGCGCAACCACACCGGCACCATGTCGAAAAAGCTCGTCTGTCGGCGCCACACGCCCGGTGCACACCATGTCGCTCCCCTGCCCTACATCGGCCAGTGCCTGTAGCAGGGCTTGGGCGGCGTCGGCCGCTGCTCCTTGCGCAATGGGCGAATCCAGGTGCCGATCAAGCAACTGTGCCTGCTGCCGCTCACCAAAGAGCAGGCGCTCGCAGACGCGTGCCAACCCTTCTGGTGCAGCAAGCCAGATGCAGTTGCCGTTGGCGTCTTGCCATTGGCGCCACTCGTTACGAGTCTCGGCCAAGGCCGAGGCTGGCTTCACCTGCAAGCCAGCTGTGGGCAGCCTGGCGCCCCAGGCTTGCTCCCAGCGCGCGATGCCAGCCAACACGGCCGCCTTGGCCGCTGCCAGTGCGCTATCGCCCAGCAAGCGATACGTTCGCAATATCACTTAGCCGCCTCGCTTCATGTCAAACAACTGCTGAATCATTTCGTTGGCGGTACTGACTATCTGCGACGACGCCTGATAGCCGCGCTGGTTCAAGATCAGATCGCTGAATTCCTGTGACAGATCGACGTTGGATATCTCCACCGCGCGGGTGCGGATCGCCTCCTTGCCAGAACCGGCCACGCCGTAGCGCACTGAATCAGGCTTGAGGACCGAGAACTGGTTGCCCCCCATTTGCTCAAGCGCGTCCAGGCTGTCGAAATGGGCCAATGCCAGCTGGAAGGGCTTGCTGGTCTGGCCATTGGAGTAACCGAGAACGATCTTGCCTTCCTCATCGAAGCTCTGGTCCACCAGGGTGCCCATGGCGTAGCCGTCCTTGCTGCCGATGACCAGCTCTGAATTAGTGCCCGCGGAGTTATGCGTCACATTGGTGCCCAGCTTAAAAGCGACGGTGCTATTACCCATGGTAGTCGAGCTGATATCGACATTGAATGCATCACTGCCAGCCAAGGGCAAACCACCCTTGAACTTGACGGTCGTGGTCGTCAGGACATTGGTACCTTCCTTGACGGCAACCGTCCAAGTGGTTTCTCCCGTCGTGGTGTTATCCACTCGGTTGTTGAACACCATGCTCAAGCTATGTTCGCCACCAGCTTTGTCATAAACCGTGACGTTGTTGATGACGTGCTCCGTATCAACAGAGGACAGGTTGCCGGCAAAGGCCACATTGGCGGTAGCAGCAGGTGGACTGGACTTCAGTCCGTCCAGTGTCACTTCGGTCAGCTTGCCCTCTGCGTTGAAGGCCATCACCTTTTCGCCACCAGTCCGGCTGATCAGCACGCCATCCTCATTGAACTGGAACTGACCAGCCTTGGTATAGCTGAGATTGCCATTGTCGTCCCGCAGCACAAAGAAGCCCTGGCCATCGATGGCGATATCCATGGGGTTGCCGGTGCTACGGAACTCACCAGCGGCAAAGTTCACCGAGGTCCCCAACATGCTGACGCCGCTACCCTGGCGTTGGTGACCATGGCTACCCAGCCCGCCTTGGTTGAACAGATCGGAGAACTGGGTTTGCGACGACTTGAAGCCGGGGGTGTTGAGGTTGGTCACGTTGTTGCTGATGGTCTTAAGGCCCTTGGAGTAGCTGGAAAGACCGGAAATACCGATATAGATGGAATCGAGCATGATAAAAATCTACCTTGTATAGAGAATGTGTGTTGTTTCAGCGTATGGCGCTGACCATGCCCATGGCGATACCGGCCACAGTCTGGCCATCAGCCTTGCGCACGGTGATCTTGGGCTCGCCATCAGCCAGCGATAGCGCAGTAACCTGGCCGCTGATCATGCCGCCGGCTGTGCCGACATCGACGGTCTTGCCTAGCAGGCCGACGGTCTGCGAGGTGGCCTGCATCGACAGCAATTGATCGAGCTTGTTGTTGAGCTGCTGGCTGGACTCCAGGGACGAGAACTGGGCGATCTGAGCCACGAATTCCTGGTTGTCCATAGGTTTGAGCGGATCCTGATAGGTCAGCTGGGTCAGCAGTATCTTGAGGAGATCCTGCAGGCCCAGGCCAGCACCCTGCAGGGCGGATGATGACGAACTTACCGGGTCGAGTGCCATGCGGATTTACCTCTTGCTAGTTTGCTGCGGCATGCTGAGCGTGCCAGATTGATAGGCTGCCTGCGGTGCTGCCATGGCGGCAGCCTCCTGGTCGTCGGCTGGTTCGGTGCGATCATTGCCAGTACGGCGTGATTCAAAGGCTGTTCGGCCGTTAATGGTGGCGCTTGCCAGCCACAGCCCTGCCTGTCGTAGTTCGGCCTGGATGCGCTGAACGATGGTTTGCTGTTGCGCATCGTCTATGGCGCTGTCGCGTATCCATAGCTGCACCCGTCCGGATTCGTCCTCAATCAGGTGCATATGCTGCTTCTGCCAATCGTCGGTAGCTTGCTTGCCCCCTTGTGGTGCCAGCATGGCCTCGGCCGATTCACCCTGTGGCGCGTTGGCTAGCCGGCTGTGGGTAGCGGGCAGCGCCAGCCCCAGCGGTTGCACGGCTTTGACCACCAGATTGCTGGCAACGTCGGCCATGACGGGGGTGTTGGCCGTCAACGCCGCGACAGGCGCATTGAACGACAGCACCTGCCGGAGATTGGTGCCAAGCGCCGTGTCGTGCTGCACCACGACAGCGGTGGGCTCTCCCTGCGGCGCCAATTGGGCACCATGCACGGCCATTTGTGCCGGTGCTGTGGCCACTTGGTCCACATTGCTCGCACGCTCAGCCATACCGTCTGGCTTGGCTACGGCGCACTTGGCACTGGCCACGGCCGGCGCATCATCAGTGCCTGCGCCGGCCGTGGCCAGTGCTTGAGGCGACGCACCCGGGTGGCTAGCCTGGCCCTGGGCAGCCATATGCGCCGCGGTGCGTGCCTGCACAGGCTCAAACGCAGCAAGCGCAAGGGGTGACACACCAGGTGCGGCTTTGTCTCGGCGGCTGGGCGCGGGGGCAGTCACTGCCTGCAAGCCGCCCAGCAATTCCATGTCTGCTTGTGCCAGCTGACGCGACCACGCATCGCGCAGCACTTGCGACCGCTGCTCAAAGGCTGTGTGGTTGCCTTCCACAGGCAGGTCACTTCCTATACGCATCTCAGTTCCCCTTGTTTCTGTTAGCCACCAACCAGGTTTCATCCAGTTGCACCGCCTCTTTGGCGGATTGTTCCTTGGCAAATTGTTGCAGCAGCTCAGCCCGATGAGCCTCTAGGCCCTTGAGGTAGCGATGCCGCTCGGCCAGCAGGTCGACGACCTCCTGCTTGCGGCTGCTCACCTCGGCGAGCGCCTTGTTGGCTTGTGCCAGTACGCCATCGAGCTGATCCAGGTGCCGTAACCAGAGGCTGTGCCGGGCCGCATCCAGCACACCAGCCATGCTTTGCTCCCTGACGGCCACGGTAGCCATCTGGTAGGCCTGCTCCGACTGCGACACCACCGCATGACGCTTGCGCTCTTCCGCAGCCAACCTGGCCAACTCCTGCCGCAGGTTATTGGCATCCCATTGCGTCATCTTCTGCAGTGGCGCCAGCGGATAGCGAAAACCACGCCTGTCCATCATGCTCATCTACCTCCCAATATTTGCTGGAGTTGCTGCAGAATCGCCTTGCGTGGCGCGTGTTCGTTGCTACCTTGGCGCAAGAAGCGCTGCAAGCCGGGCATCAGCTTGATGGCACTATCAATCTCGGCATTGGCGCCAGCACGATAGGCGCCGATGTCGATCATTTCGCGGTTCCGCTCATAGGCTGCCAGGTGGCCCACCGTCTGGCGTACCAACCCCAGCTCCAGCTCAGAGGCAAGGTCGGTCAACAGGCGGCTGGCGCTCTGTAGCACGTCGATAGCGGGAAAGTGCCCACCATGGGCCAGCTTGCGGCTGAGCACGATATGGCCATCCAGCGTGGCGCGCAGAATGTCCGATATCGGCTCATTGAAATCGTCTCCCTCCACCAGCACGGTATACAGGGCGGTAATGCTGCCGCCCGTACCTGCCGTACCACAGCGCTCGCAGAGTTCAGGCAGCTCGGTGAATACCGATGGGGTGTAGCCGCGTGCAGTCGGCGGCTCCCCCGCAGCCAGGCCGATTTCACGCTTGGCCATGGCAAAGCGGGTGACCGAGTCCATGGTCAGCATCACCTGCAGGCCCTGTTCCCGAAAGAACTCGGCAATCGCCGTGGCTGCATAGGCAGCGCGGGCCCTGGCCAGGGCGGACATATCTGCGGTAGCCACGATCACCACCGAGCGCTTCAACCCCTCTGGGCCAAGGTGCTTGTCGATAAACTCCTTCACCTCCCGGCCACGCTCACCTATCAGGGCAATGACATTCACGTCAGCCTTGATATGCCGGGCAATCATGCCCAACAAGGTACTCTTGCCCACGCCGCTGCCGGCAAAGATGCCAACGCGCTGGCCCCGGCCCAGGGTGAGCAAACCATCCAGCGCACGCACGCCGGTTTCCATCACCTGGTCTATCGGTGGGCGGCTCAAGGGGTTGATCGGTGTCGCTCGCAGAGGGCGCGTCTGCGTCAGCTCAGGGGCTGGCATATCGTCCAGCGGCTCGCAGAAGGCATTGACTACCCGCCCAAGCAAGGCATTGCCGACATTGATCTCAGGGGAATGCCCCGTCGCCAGCACTTCCGAGCCCACCGCGATGCCGCGTGTATCGCCATAAGGCATCAGTACGATACGGTCCTCATGCAGACCGATGACCTCTGCCAACAAGCGCTTACCCTGGCGCGAGACGATCTCGCAGACTTCGCCTACCGGCACATCCGGCCCCTTGGCTTCGATGCTGAGGCCTGCAAGGCGCACCACCCTGCCCATACGATGGTAGGTGTCGAGCTGGCGCAGGGCATCCAGATAGGCCGATTGCATGGTCAGCTCCTGCCCTGAACTGCCACAAAGGCATCAAGAATGGCGCGCAGCTGGGCCTCCAAACGTGCATCCAGCTCACCCATATTGGATTCAACAATGCAGCCGCCCAACGCTACCCTGTCATCGGCATGCAGCTGTATATGGCTGGGCAGGCCAGTGGCATCAAACTGGCGCAAGGCGGCCTCGTCCTGGGGTGCTAGGTGTACCGCAACGATATTGCGCTGATTGACCGCCTGCATGGCCTTGCGTACAACGGCCAGCGTTCCCGCCGGCGTCACCAAAGTATCGCCGGCTATCTTGCATATGGCCTCATAGGCGATGGTAACGGCCAGTTGTTCCAGGACAGTCTCCTCCCGTTGGGCCGCTTGCGCTATTTGGGCCAACAAGCGTGCAAAGGCAGCTGCTCGCTCCTGCTGTTCCGCGTCTCGTTGTTGCTCGGCCTTGGCCTGCTGCGCCTCGGCTTGCCGCATGCCTTCCGCATGGCCCTCCTCACGTGCCACTTTCCGCAGCGCCTCCAGCTTGGCCTTCATGTCGGCTTCCAGAGCCTGGCGAGCCTCCGCCAGCCGGCGATTCAGCTCAGCTTCGGATAGTCCAGGCGCTACCGGCGGGGGCATGACGGCGGTTGGGGCGTCCACCGGTAAGGCTTGCTGCAACGGTCGTTGCGCTTGTGGCGGTGTCGCTGCATCAGTCACACGCACGGGCTGGCGCGACTTCAGCGCCCGCTTCTCGTGCAGCACGGGTGGCTTGCGGATTATGGGAGCCATTGTTTGATCCGTTCTGCTACCTGGCTAAAGCGGCTAGCAGGCTTGGCCGCACGCCGTACAGGGGCACCCTGCAGCTCAGCCAGCCGGGATTCAAACTGTGCCAGCAATGCATCGGACAAAGCGGGTGCCAATGGTCCATCGTCCTGCAGACTGCGCAACACTTCTTCGCGCCGCGCTCTATCCAGTGCAGCCAGCAGCTCGGCCTGCCATGGCCAGCTACGCACGCGCAGCAACATACCCAGCAGCCAGGCAGGTTCACTGACCAGGCACTGCACTACGGGCAATTCGGTGGCTTGCTCTGCATCGTCATGGTGTGGCGCCAGGCTGGCGTCTGCAGGTATGCCCAAATCGCGCAACTCATCGAGCAAAGATTGCATCTGCGCCCGCTCTTCGGCATCCAGCTGGCTGAGCAACCATGCCTGATCGGCAGCATTCATGCCATGCAAGGTCAGTGCGGCTTGGCGACTGCTCATGCCTGATCCTCTCTTGGCAAGGCTGTGGGCCTATCCGCGCTGATCCAATGCCTGACCTGCTGCAAGGCACGTTCCCGCTCGTTGTCGCTCAGTCGATTGGGTGCGGCCATGGCTGGCCGGCGCAGCGCGTTGACCAGCAAGGTCAGTGCAATCAGTACCAGCAATACCGCACCCACCACACTCCAGGAAAACCCCGTCTTAGCCTTCGCAGCCGCAATGGGTACCGTTGCCTCGGCCACAGCAATGGGGGGTACAACACCCTGCACAGCGGGGACTTGTGCCGGCGGCTGCCCTTCGGAGGTCAGTTGCGACATGGGATACACCGCCACGCTATCGCCACGACTGGCCACCAGCCCCACCGTGTTGCCCACGATTTCCTTGAGGCGTGCCAATTCGGCATCCTGCAAGGGGCTGCGCACCACCACAGCAACACTGATGCGATCCACACCGCCGGGGCCGCGCTCGACCTGCTCAACGCGCCTGCCTACTTGGTAGTCAGTTTCGCTCTGTGTCACTTCGTCACCGCCGCTGGCATCGCCACTGGCGGGCCGGCTGGTTTGCCGCTCGCGTATCAATACGCCGGCGCCGCTTTCCTTGTCTGCCGGCAGTACATCCTCTGTGGTTTGCTTGACGCGTTTGTCGCTGAACAACACATCCACGCTGGCAATCACTTTGCCCATGCCGAAGCTACGCTCCAGCACGGCGTCCAGTTTGCGGGTGTAGTAGCCTTCCAGGCTGCGCTTTTGCTCGATCAGGTCCTCTGCCATCGCGCTGCTGTCCTGATCCTGGCGTACTCGGGTCAAGGCCACACCATTCTGATCGACGATGGTCACGTTCTGCGGCTGTATCTCGGCAACCGACGAGGCAACCAGGCGCTGTATGCCGCGTACCTGCTCGGCGGTCAGTTGATGGTCTGGCTTGAGCGTCAGCGTCACCGATGCCTTGGGTTGCACGCCGGCACGCTTGAACAACCCCTGTTCGGGCACGGCAAGATGCACGCGTGCAGCCTGTATGCCATCCAGCGACATGATGGTGCGGGTGATCTCGCCTTGCATGGCGCGTTGGTAGTTCACCTTCTGGGTGAACTCGGTCATGCCGAAATCGCTGTTGTTGAACAGCTCGAATCCCACCGTGCCATGCAGAGGAATATCCTGCCCCATCAGCTGCAGGCGGATACGGTGCACGGTCTCGGCAGGCACCAGTATCGTGCTGCCGTCATGATCCAGCCTATACGGCTGCTTCATGCGGTCGAGCTCGGCCACCATGGCCGAAGCATCCTGAGGAGAGAGCCCGGAAAACAGAACGCCCTCATCCTGCCGCAATGTCCACCAGGCCAGCGCGGCCGTGAGGCCAAGTATGAGCACGACACCCAATGAAAAGCCCATGCGGGCGCGACTATCGAGCTTGTTCCAAAGTTGAGAAAGCATGGTCATCTATCCTTACATCTGCATGCGCATGACGTCTTGATACGCTTCAAGCAAACGGTTACGGATCTGCATGACCAACTGAACAGAAAGTTGGGCTTCTTCAAGTTGTATCATTACCTGATGCAGGTTGCTGGTATTGCCCACCGCCAGTTGCTGCAAGCCGTTGTCGGCAATGGCCAGCTTCTGGTTCACGGCGTCCAGTTGCTGATCGAACCAGGTGGCAAATCCCGCTTGCGGGGCCTGTACCGGGTTGGCGCCCGATACTGCCGGGTCGTTACCTATAGCAGTCAAAGCCGCCAATTGTTCTATGCTCATCATCGGCCTCCAATATCCAGGGCTCGCAGCGCCATGGTTTTGGCTGCATTCATTGCCACTACATTGGCCTCATAGGCCCGCAACGCGGTCGTCATATTGACCATCTCGGTCAGATGGTTCACGGCAGGCAGAGAGACATTGCCGTTGGCATCCGCATCAGGGTGGCCCGGGTCGTGCTCAACCCGTGGCGCCACACTCATGGATTCAATCTTGACCTGGGGCAGCAACTTGTTCAGGCCTGCTTGGCGGCTGAACTGGCTTGCAAAACTGTCGCTACCGGAACTAGCCACCACGCGCAGTGGGCGATACAGCTGCCCATCCGTACCCTTGGTGCTATTCATGTTGGCCAGGTTCATGGCGGTCACATCCAGCCGCGTTTTTTCTACGCTCATGCCGGCCGCGCTAATGGCGAAGGCGTTCTGGAAATCCATTAGCGTTTCCCTTCGTTGATGATGGTGCTGAGGATGGAGAAATGGTGCGATACCCCCTTGAGCAGGGCTTGATATTGCACCGTGTTTTGCGCCATCTCGGCCGTCAGCATGTCCAGGCCTGCGCCATGGCTACCCGTTTGTGCTACTGCCGCACGTTCAAGCCTAGGCACAACGCCAAACAAGTCGCTGGCACGCAGCGTGCCGCCATTGTTCAACTGGCTGCCGGCGGCAGTGAGCTGCTCTTCAAAGCTCACACGCACCGGCCGGTAACCTGGTGTATTGACATTGGCGATATTGGCCGCAATGGCCTGATGCCGGAGTGTCGCCGCATCGAGCGCCTGGCTGACCAGGCTGAGCGTGACCGATTCAACTCTATCGAGCATGGTTCGATTCCCTGATTTATTGAACGACCAGCTCGGCGTGTAATGCGCCGGCAGCCTTGATTGCACGAAGAATGGAGATGATGTCGCGTGTATTGGTCTTGATGCGGCTCAATGCCTGCACCAGATCTCCGACGGTATTGCCAGGCGCCCCGATGAAGTTGCTCGGGCCTTCAGCGACATCAATGCGGGAGTTCGACACCACTTCGGTGCGCACATCCGGACCCGTTTCCCTTACCAGGGTGGGTTGAGACACACTGTTCTCAGTGACAATGGATACCTTCAGTTCACCATGCGAGATGGCCACCTTGGCGATACGCACGTCGCTGCCAGATACCACCGTTCCGGTCCGCTCGTTGATCACGACTCGGGCACGCACATCTGGCTGCACCGTCAAGCGCTCGATACGGGTCACAAAATCAACCAGCTTGGCACCGGTCTCGCCGGGTGATTCGATCTCCACCGCAGAAGCGTCACGCGGCTGGGCCACGTTGCGGCCTATGGCCGTATTGATCGCACTGGCGACGCGGGAAGCCGTAGTGAAGTCCGGATCGGCAAGCAGGAAGGTCAGCTTGCGCTGCTCATCCACCACATCGGCCCGCACTCCCTGCTCCACCGTTGCACCTGCCGGCACCGAACCGACAGTGGGGTGATTTTTCTGCACCACATTACCGTTGAGATCGTACTTGTAACCCCCTACCGACAAGGCCCCCTGGGCCAGCGCATAAACGCGCTGGTTGGCACCTTTGAGCGGCGTCAGCAGCAGGCTGCCGCCTACCAGGCTGCGGGCATCACCTAGTGAGGTCACCGTAATATCGAGCGTATCGCCCGGCCGAGCGTAGGCAGGCAGGCTGGCATTAACCAGAACCACAGCGGCATTGCGGCTAGTGACATCCTCGGGTGGCAGATTGACACCAAACTGCCCCAGCACATTGGCTATCGACTGCCGGGTGGCCTTGTTATTGGCAGAGTCACCGGTCCCCGCCAGACCCGTCACCAGCCCGTAGCCCACCAGGGCATTCTCGCGCCAGCCAGACAAACGACCCAGATCCTTGATACGCACGCCGTCGGTATCTGCCGAGGCTGTAAACGAAGCCAACAGCAGAATGAAAAGCATCCATTTCTTCATTGCATTACCACCCTAACAAGCCAAGCAAACGGTTCCACCAGCTAGGCCGCGCACGGTTGGCTAGTTCCCCCTCGCCGGCATAGCGAATACTGGCCTCTGACAGGCGTGATGACTGCACCACATTGCGGTCGTCGATATCCGCAGGGCGTACAACACCGGTCAGGAATATCTCCTGCTTCTCATCGTTGATATCGAGCACCTGCCGGCCATTCACCTGCAGGTCGCCATTGGGCCTGACGGCAGTAACCGCTACCGTGATCTGCGCCAGCAAACGACCTGAACGTTGCGCACGACCACGGGCGTCATAGCCGTTACCCGTTTGCAGGCTGCCGCCCTGGCTTGCTTTGCCGTCTATCCCCAGCTTGATACCCAGATCATTGGTGCGATCGGCTGAAGTGTCGGTACTCGTGGTGGCGCTGGAAGTCTCCAGAACCACCACCGTCAGCAGGTCTCCAGGTAAACGGGCACGGTTGTCCGCGGTATAAGCGCGGAACGTTTTTTCGTCATACAAGCTGTCGGCCAGGCAAGTGCCCGCCAGCAGGCAGACCAGCATGCCAGTCATCACTATCCTGGGCTTGGTCATGGTGTCTCCATCAAAGTCAGTTTTCCTGCCGCAATCACGCGGGCAGGGATAGCAGCCGAGGCTTGCCCGGGCCGTATCTGTATGGTTTTGCCAATTTCGCCATCAGCCAGTGCAACGGCAGATGTCTCGATAACGATGCCGCCTTGCTGGACGCTAACCGTCACGCGATCTCCTTGGCGGACCGCGGGCATGGGAGCCAGTCTGGCCAGGTCCAGCACCTCGCCTTGCCGCATGGAATGGCGAAGTCGCATGCTGCGTTGGCAATCTGCGACCTGTGCGGGCGTAGCCAGCTTGGCGATATCCCGCTCCTCTGCAACGAAATCAGCACAATCGAGCTTGGCTCCGGCGCTCAGGCCATGGCGGGCCACAAGCACAGGACGCCGGAGTGCAATAGCCAGCGGTACGGCAACTGCACGATAAAAACGTCCATCGATAAAGACGTCTACATCCACCTTCATGGCACTGCGCGGCGCAAGCAATACCGGCCGGGCGCGCAGGCTCACAACGCCATCCGGCGCCAGCAATGGTGCAACTGGCGTGGTGACCATGATTTCCAGGCCATCCGCACCCAAAGCTTGTATCAGGGCAGCACTAGCGGTGCTCGCCAGTTGCTCGGCCGGCACGGACTGTGCCTTCGCCGTAATGGCGACTGCATCAGCGCCAGCCCATGCAAGACGCCCGGCAGCCGGCAGGCCAAGCTGCCGCAACTGGGCCTGCAGTTGCGTCTTACTCATCCGTACCGTCGTACCAGGCCGAGGCGCTGTTCCTAGGAACAAGGCGCCCAGCGCAATACAGTCCGGCTGCTCGTTGCAGGCCAGCGTACCCACGTCAACCAGACGATAGCGTGTGCCTGTCAGCACCGCCTGATCATGCAAGGTCAAGGTCGGCATGGCTTCAGCACAAACCAGCGGCAGCAGAAGAGCCCCAAGGGCAAGGCGATCGAGCAACATCAGCGACGCAGATTATTGGTCATGCCCATCAGTTCATCGGAGGCCTGTACCAACTTGCTACCCAACTCATACGCGCGCTGCGCCATCATCAAACGGACCATTTCATCCGCCATATTCACATTGGCGCTCTCCAGGTAGCCTTGTGCCAACGTGCCTGTTCCATCGGTGCCTGGTGTCATCGCCTGGGCTTCACCGGATGCCTCTGTGGCCTGATAAACACCGCCGCCTTGGCTACCCAGGGCATCCGGGCGTGCAAAGCGCATCAGTTCCAGCCTTCCCAGTTCCATGGCAGGGCGACCATCAGCAAAGCTCGCCGAAACGCGACCGTCGGGTGTGATCTGCAAACCAGCGGCATCGCTCGGTAGCTGTATCTGCGCTTGCAAGGGGTAACCCTCGCGAGTACTCAACACGCCATTGCTATCTGCCACCAGCGTGCCCCCACGGGTATAGCCCACACTGCCGTCCGGCATGGACACAGGCAGAAAGCCAATACCGTTGATGGCGATATCCATGGCAGAGCCCGTGGTTTTGAGCGAGCCTGGTGTGAAGTCGAACTCCCTGCTCATTACCCTGACACCCGCCGGATGCATGAGCGCTTTGCCTTGTGCAGCCTCATCGGCAGCTGCCTGGTTCATGACTTCCTGAAACTGCACGCGTGAGGCCTTGAACGCGGGCGTATTCATATTGGTCAGGTTATGCGCAATGCTGTCGATTTGGGCCTGCTGCGACTGCATGCCGCTGACACCGAGATAAAGTGCTTCAATCATGATATTTCCTAGAATTCACCCAGTTTTTGTATGGCCTTGCTCAGGGCATCGTCATAGCCCTGCACCAGCTTCTGATTCGCTTCAAAATGTCGCATGGTCTCCATTAGTCCGACCATTTCCTGTGCGGTGGAAACATTCGCAGCCTCCAGGTAACCACTGCGTATTTCGGTTTTGATGGCAGCCGGGTTGATACCGGCCTCTGCCAGTCGATACAGGCCGTTCCCCAAGGCAACCAGTGCATGCTCGCGCTTGATCTCTACCAACTGCAACTGCCCAGCTTGCCTGCCATCCACGCTAATGGCACCGTGCTTGTCCACCGCATAGCTGCCGTGTGGCAGACGCAACTGCCCCTGCTCGCTCAGCACAGCCTCGCCACTGGCCGTCACCAGTCGCCCTTCTGCATCCACCTGGAAATCACCCCTGCGGGTGTACGCCACACCCTGCGCTGTCTGCACAGCAAAATAGCCCTCACCCGCAATCGCCAGATCCAATGCCTTGCCCGTCGGTTTCATCACCCCGACGGATTGATCGATAGCCAAGGTACGGTTGCCCGGTTGACCTTGCTGAACCTGGCTTTCGGCTTGAAACACCTGATCAAATGCAGCAGCAGATTGCAGGCTGATCTGACGTCGATAGCCTGTGGCTGTCGCGTTGGTCAGGTTGTGGGTATGGGTCTCGATGCGTTGCATATCGTTATGCAAGCTCTGGACAGCAATGGAAAGTGCATCCTGCATGGCGGGATTCCTATCAGATCGTGACTGAACCGAAAGCACGCAGCTCAACGGTATTGGGTATTTCTGTAAGCGCAATGACGCGCAGATGCGGCATCATTCGCTCGGAAAGGGTGCGCAGATGGCGACGCAGTTCTGGCGCGCAAAGCAACACTGGCATGAGGTTGCTCTTCATCATTTTCTCGACCTGCTGCGCCAGTTGACGCATGACCTTCTCGGTCAATTGCGGGTCTATAGAGGGTGCCCCCCCCTCAGCCATAGGCTGCAAACCCTGGGCAAGCCTATGCTCGATCGATGGGTCCAGCGTCAGCACCTGCAGTACGTTCTGGTTATTGACCAGGCTCTGACAAATGATGGGGCCAAGCCGCTGCCTCACCACTTCAGTCAGGTAGCTGGGATCACGGCTTGTTTTGGCTGCATCGCCCAGAGACTCCAGGATGGCTTGCAGGTGGCGGATGGAAACTTTTTCCTTCAACAGGTTCTGCATCACGCGCTGGATATCACCGACCGACAACAAGGTCGGCACGATTTCCTCCACCAAACCAACTTGCTGCTGCCTTACACGAGCAAGCAGGTTTTCCGTTTCAGTGCGCGTCAGCAAAGCGCCTGATTGCTGCCGCAATACTTCGCAGAAATGGGTAACAAACACCGTCAGTGCATCGACCAAGGTGTACTTGCTATTGCGTGCCGTTTCCTTCTCACTGTCCTCGATCCACACAGCAGGCAAGCCATAGCTGGGGTCTTTAGTCTCGATACCGTTCAGTTTGCGTGTATTGCCGCCCCCATGAATGGCCAGCGTGTACTCAGGCATCAACTCGCCACGTGCCACCACAGCCCCATAGATGGCGATCTCATAAAGGTTGGGTGACAAGCGCCCTGCTTCACGGATTTTCACTTTGGGCAGGACCAAGCCGGACTCAACGGCATATTGCTTGCGGAACGTCGATATCCGCTCCATCAATACCGTTTGTGTCTCACCCAGCAACGCCCCCAGGTTCGTGGCGACATATACCTCTATAGGCTCGACCTCAAGCTCCTTGTAGGCCGCCTCTTCGTCACTCAGCCGCGCGGCGTCCTCAGGCTCAAGCTCGCTTTTCTCAGTCGCCGCCCGCTTATTGCGGTGCGATACCCAGGCTAGGCCAACGAAAGCAATCGCCAGCACGGCAGCAGGCAATACCGGGATACCCGGCAGAAACATCAACCCGCCCAGCGCCAGACTCACTAGCAGCAAAGTCTTGGGGAACGCACCCAGTTGCTTGAGCACCTCCTTGCCCAAGTGCGCATCCGATGCCGACCGGGTCACAATGATGCCTGTACCCACCGAGATCACCAGTGCCGGCACCTGGGTGACGATACCGTCGCCTATCGTCAGCAAGGTAAATGTCTGCAAGGCCTGTCCCCAAGACATGCCCATCTGCATTACCCCAATCACCAGCCCGCCGATGATATTGATCAGCATGATGATGATGCCGGCAATGGCGTCACCCTTTACAAACTTGCTGGCGCCATCCATGGCGCCATAGAAGCCTGCTTCCTTCTCCAGGTTCTTACGCCTGCGCTTGGCCTCTTCCTGATCGATAAAGCCCATGTTCAGGTCGGCATCAATACTCATTTGCTGGCCAGGCATGCTGTCCAGGGTAAAACGTGCAGCAACTTCCGATACACGTTGGGCACCATTGGTTACCACCACGTATTGCACAACGATCAAGATCAGAAAGACGATCAGACCTATGGCGTAGTTACCCCCAACGACATAACTGCCTATTGCACCAATTACCTTGCCCGCGTCCCCATGCCCGAGAATCAACCGGGTTGCCGCCACATTCAGCGACAAACGAAACAGCGTGGCGATCAGCAGCAGTGCCGGGAATGTCGAGAATTCCACCGGCTTGGGCATGTAGAAAGTCAGCAGCAGTATCAGCAAGGCAAAGCTGAAGTTGGACAGAATCAGAAAGTCCAGCAACTGGGGCGGTATAGGCGTGAACAGGACGACCAACACCCCGATCACCAGCAGGACAATCACGATATCGGTGTTCTGATGAAATACTTTGCGCAGTGCGTTCATGCAGCGCTCCCTTGTTCTGCAGCTTTATTGCGGCGCATGGCATAAACCCAGACCAATATCTTGGCCACTTGTGGATACAGTGTTTCAGGCACGTATTGTTCGGTTTCAACCTGGCGGAACAAGGCCCTTGCAAGCGGTGGGTTTTGCACCACCACCACATTGTGTCTTGCCGCCACCTCTCGCATCTTGCGGGCTAGGTTGCCCGCCCCTTTGGCAACCACCTGAGGCGCCAGCATCTCGCCATGTCGATACTTCACAGCCACTGCGTAATGCACTGGGTTGGTAATCAGTACGTCCGCCTCAGGCACTTGAGTCAGCCCCTTGCTGCGCTTGAGCAGCTCCAGCCGTATTTCACGCAAGCGCGAGCGTATGCGCGGATCCCCTTCTCGCTGCTTGTGCTCATCCTTTACCTCCCGCTTGCTCATACGCATCTGCCGCATGAACTCCCAACGCGTATAAGACATATCGAGCACAGCGAGCACCATCATGGCCAAGGCCAACTTGAAAATCAGCGACGCTCCCTGGTCCAGCAGCAGTTGGGCGTAATGCCTGACATCCATATACGGCGCGGAGACAAACAATGCTGGGAGCTCCGACAGCACCAGTGTCAGCACCGTAGCCACCACCAATAGCTTGAGCACGCTCTTGCCGCCCTCGTACACCATCTTGAGCGAGAAGACCCGTTTGAAACCCGTCGCAGGATTCAGCCGGGTAAAGTCGGGCTGTATGGGATGAAAACTAAACAAGGGCCCCGTTTGCGCCACGCTCGCCAACACTGCGGCGATGATCAGTGCCATCACCAAAGGCAGTAAGGGGCTAACGGCATCTATCAGCATGCCCGACAGCCAAGTGCTGACCCCCATCACGGTCCAGTCATCGCGATTGAGGGAGACCAATGCGGTCTGCGTTACCTTGAGGACGCCGTTTACAGCCTGCCAGCCAAAGCCATAAATGAATATCAACAGCGCTGTCAGTACGGCCACGTAGACGGCATCCTGGCTTTTGGCCACAGATCCCTTCTTTCGCGCCTGCTCCAGCTTGTACGGTGTTGCCTGCTCGCTGCGATCCTGTTCTTGTTCTGCCATTGCAAGCCTACGTGATCAGCAGCCGTTCCCAGTAAGGGAAGGCCAGATTGAGCGTTTGCGATACCACGGGCACAAGGTGACGCAGAGCGAATGCCAGCATGGCAATACCCACGATCACCTTGAGCGGCAAAC
The DNA here is from genome assembly GCF_036961565.1 of Chitinimonas sp. JJ19. NCBI lineage: Bacteria > Pseudomonadati > Pseudomonadota > Betaproteobacteria > Neisseriales > Chitinibacteraceae > Chitinimonas > Chitinimonas sp. JJ19. Next base: position 76,307 of record NZ_JBAMDD010000015.1, on the reverse strand, counting down.
TGATGACAAATACGTTGAGCTGGGGAATGTTGCGCGACAGGATGGCCATACCCAATTCCACCAACAGCAGACAGATTGCGACTGGAGCGGCAAGTTTGAGGCCCTGCACAAACATACGCCCCATCTGCTCCGCCAGAATCATGGGATCAACGGCAATGCCGCCACTGCCAAGAGGGACATGGCTGAGCGAGGCCGCAAAGCCACGGAGCACTGTGTGATGCAGGTTGGCGACAAAAAAAGCCAACACTGCAAACAAATCAAACAGCGTTGCGATCAACGGTGATTGGCGCCGTGTCACCGGATCAAATAGCGCGCCCACCGTGAACCCAATCTGAAAATCCAGCAGCCGCCCTGCAAGAGAGAACGCCCCAAAGGCAGTGAAGATGCCAAAAGCCATGATCGCCCCCATCAGCAGCTCGCCCATAGCCATAAAGGCCAGTGCGAGCAGATCAGCAGGCACTTTGGCTGCTGTCAGGTTGCTAGTGCCGACCATGCAGACGGCGAGCATCAACATCAGCAAGGCTTTGACACGCGCAGGGACGCTGAAGCCATTCAATAGGGGCGTAAGGGCAATCGTCGCGGCCAAGCGTAGCGAGCAAAGCAGCACCGCCACCGCCCACGCAGTGTCGTAATTGATCTGCATGAACGCGTTATAGGTACTTGGGCGCGCTCAGGATCAACTTGCTGGCGTACGACAACAAGGTCCGGAGCATCCATGGGCCAAACACGAACAAGGCAACCACGGATGCGACCAGCTTAGGCACAAAGCTCAAGGACATATCCTGAACCTGCGTAACCACCTGGATCACGCTAATTAACAGACCCACCACCATGGCGATCAACAGGACGGGCGCACAGATGGCCAACCCGCTCCACAGCATGTCTGACAGCAGTTGATGCGCTTGGTCTAGTTGCATGTATGCACCGAAATTTTCAGCAGAATTTATATAAGAGTACCCAAATTGGGTGCGATTCTAGCACAGCCAGTCGGCAAGAAACCAACCCAACTCAATGAAAAAAAAGAGAATTTTACAATCAATACCACTCAGTAGATCATGTTCGCAACGGAACAGATGGCCATCATTCCCACGAAGCCCTCATTATGTATTGTTTGACAAGGAATCCATATCTGTGATCACCGCCCACGGCGGCGCGCCGGACTCGACCTCACAAACACCACTTAAATACCAATGTCGTATGGGAATTGACAATTGCGTTGCTGATGGGGGGACTGGAATGTGGTCTGGCCGCTTCCGAGGTTCGCTGCTCACACAGAGCAGGGTTGAGCGGTAGCGCTCTTCATGACGCTACAGCGCATTGCAAACTTGTGCGGCGAGTTGCCGCTGCTGCTCGAAGGCGATGGAACCGCCACTCATTATTCTTTGGGCAATATCTCTACTGCATTGAACATGTCGGCATCGACCAAATGCTTCAGCGGCACGCCCAATGCTTTTGCTAGCGCGCCCATATTGTCGATCGATACGTTGCGTGCACCACGCTCAACTTCCGACACGTAGGTTCTGCTTAGTCCGGCCGCCAAGCCAAGCGCCTCTTGAGACATTTCCTGGAGTCGGCGCGCCCGGCGGAGGTTGCGCGCGAAGATCATACGAGGGGTCGGGGAGTCAGATGTTGTTGCCATGGGCGCCAGCATCTAGCGGCGCGCCATTGCCTTCCACTCGGTATAGTTGCAATAATGACAACTAAAAGTGACTTATGTTCATGGAAGGAGGGCGAGTTGACGCAATCCCCCACGACTAGTAGCCGAGAGAGCCTTCTTTATGTTCCTGATTCCATCTTCAGCACAAAACGACGACCGGGCCCAAGACCAGAGCTGCGCCGAAGTGGCGATGCCCGTGCAGATGCCATTCTTCCTAGTCAGTCCAAGGGTGGCTTTAGAGGATGGTGAGCACCACGTTGAGACCAAGCTGTTTGCCTACATCGAACAGCTGGACGAATTGGTGCGGACAAGCGGCCAAAGTCTGGAGGCTTTGGATGCCCAGCTGCTGAGTCCGGGGTGGCTCAATGAGCAGTCAGGCTGGCGGCTTGAACGCCTAGTTGGGATTTCGCGTGGCCAGCATCCGCTCAAGCCAAGGGCGCAGCCCGCAGTGCGCTTTGAGGTGGCATCCGGCCGCCAGTACGTAATGAAGAACGACGACCGAACCAAGGTTGATCGCTACCAGTGGATTCCTTGCCTCTAACCCCGCCCATCGCGGCGCATCGTTGAAAGCCCACATGAGACTGTCACTTGCTACCGCTAGCCGTCGTAACGAATGGCGATACACGTTCCTTTGCCTCCCCCTGCTCGTGGCGTCCTGTGCGAGTACGCCACCGAGCATCCCCATCGACGAGTCCACCTCGGTGGTCGGCTACGTGCGCGAGTTCCGGAAGCTCTCGGCATCGTTTATTGACTTGGATGCCCCCGGCCGGCCGACGCGCTATAGGCAATTCGACAGCTATACCTATCTTTGGATGAGTTGGCCCATTGCACCCCTGCGTAGTGCCAAGCCCAGCATGTTGAGACATGGGCTGAGGCAAATCTGTAACGCGCGCGGCGGGACCTGGATCGGTACGTACTGTATCAATAGCAGTAAGGAATTTCCCGTGCTGTTCATGGCCAAGGAAAGCGGCAATGCCGGAGACTTCACGATCGAGGTCATCGAGCCCGTTCCCGGCATCGTGAGCGAGGAATACCGGCTGCGATTGGCCCAAGCGGGTTACCAAACGCCGGTGGAGTCGGCTCGACGCTTAGCTGAAGCGCAACGCCAGTTCACTGAGAAGCAAGCTCGGATCGGCGAGCGCGGTACCAAAGTGTGCCGCGATGCGCCGCCCGTGAAGCTCGTGGGCTTCGTCGAGGATACAAACCAGGACAAGATCAAGGTGTTGGTGTCGGCGCGTTATGTGGCAGGCATGCTCACCGGTGGGTTCAACCAATACCTTATCTGGGAACCCAAGCAGAGTTGGCGCGTGTGTGATTGACGCAGCGCACTTCACGCGCCAGACGCTATTCAACGAGGCAACGTTCTCAGGAATGGCGAGATCTATCTGTGGCATAACTGACAACGCTCCATTCGTTTGATCAGTACCTGTCAACTGCGCGTGGCATGTCGCTGTGATAGCGATAGTCGTGATGCCTATTTGCGTAAGCTGTAAGGATCTTGAAGTGACCCTCCCCACCATCAGTATTCAAGGTTGAGATACTCAGCGCGTCTCCCAGTGCCAACTCACCTTGCGGAGACTGCGACCATGTGTCCATGAACAGATATGTCGAAGGCGATACAGGCAACAAGAATCAGCTAGGACGCCCTACGCTAGGTGTGAACAATTTAATTCTACATATAACTTTGCTGCATCTATTGTTATGCCCGCCCCAGCCATGCTTATTGGGGCTATTCGCCGGGCTTGGATTTCGAAACCAGAATTATCGCCAAGCCCAATGCAGCCGCGCTGCTCAGGGCCGAGCTGGCCAAGCCTGGCTACCAGCCCAGCAGCATCTGCATAGGCAGCAACACCGATTGTTATCAACCTGCAGAACGGGAGCTGGGGCTGACCCGGGCCGTACTGGAAGTGCTGGCAGAAACACGCCACCCCACCATGCTGTTGACCAAGAATGCCCTGATAGAGCGGGATATCGACCTGCTGGCCGACCTTGCCGGAGACGGCCTGGTGCAGGTCATGATCAGCGTTACCACCCTGGATAGAGAGCTGGCACGCAAGCTGGAGCCCCGTGCCAGCCAGCCGCTGCGCCGGATTGAGACCATCGCCAAGCTCGCGCAGGCCGGCATACCGGTAGGGGTGCTGGCGGCGCCCATGATTCCGGCACTGAATGATCATGAGATGGAGCAGATATTACAGACCTGTCAGGCAGCAGGTGCCAGCCGCGCTGGCTATGTTCTGCTGCGCCTGCCGCTGGAATTAGCCCAGCTGTTTGATGACTGGCTGGCCCAGCACTACCCCTTGAAGCGTGATCATGTATTGAGTGTGCTGCGGCAAAGTCGCGGCGGCCGCGACAACGATGCCCGGTTTGGCAAGCGTATGCGCGGCGTAGGGGTGTTTGCGGATATGCTGTCACAGCGCTTCAAGCTGGCACGCCAGCGCCTGGGGCTGGACCAGCCCACCGTGGGGCTGGATAGCAGTCTGTTCCGCCCACCCAGGCTCAACGGCCAGCTGGATCTATTTAGCTGACTGAGTGGCTACATCAGGCCTTGGCAGGTATCCCCAGGCCAGTAGCAACAGCTGGCCGTGCCACAAACGCATCCAGTGCGCGCAACACATGGGGAAAGTCGCTAACCCCTACCAGCTCGCCCGCGCCGTAATAGCCTATGAGGTTACGCACCCAGGGGAACACGGCGATATCGGCGATGGTATAGCGCTCGCCCATGATCCATTCCCTGTCCGCCAGGCGCTGGTTCAACACTGCCAACAGGCGCTTGGATTCCGCCACATAGCGATCACGCGGACGCTTGTCTTCATAATCCTTGCCGGCAAACTTGTGGAAGAAGCCCAGTTGGCCAAACATCGGGCCTATTCCCCCCATCTGGAACATCAGCCACTGTATCGTCTCGTAACGCTCAGCGGGATCAGCCGGCAGAAACTTCCCTGTCTTCTCCGCCAGGTACAGTAGGATGGCGCCCGACTCAAACAGGGCCAGGGGCCGTTCGCCCGGGCCGTGGGGGTCCAATATCGCCGGTATCTTGTTATTCGGGTTCAAGGACAAGAACGCCGGCGACATCTGGTCATTGCTCTCGAAGCTGACCAGGTGAGCCTCGTAAGGCAAGCCTGTCTCTTCCAGCATGATCGAGACTTTCACACCGTTGGGCGTGGGCAAGGAATACAGTTGCAGCCGGTCAGGATGGGATGCGGGCCACTTCTGGGTAATGGGGAAAGCCGAGAGGTCGATCATGTCTATCCTTCGGGGCAGGCCTAGCCTGCACGCCGGTTGATGATTGGAAGTAGATACAGCAGCAGTGCTCTACATCAGGGCGACCGCCTCCGCTTTCAAGCAGCACCCCGCCGCAACACTCGTTTGCGCAAGCGCTACGCAGGAGCTTGCTGGCAGCGCCAACACCCCAAATCCACCGGAATCAGCTAGATTTGCTGCCCCACACGCGACTCGGTCATCATGCAAACCACCCTCTACGACGCTTCGGTGCCAGTGTTCAGCCACTACCTGCAACAACTGGCGCACATGCTGGCGAAAGCCGCTATCCATGCCCAAGAGGATGGGTACGCGGCTGAGAAGCTGCTGACCGCGCGTCTGGCACCCGATATGTTCAACCTGGCGCAGCAGGTCGGCATCACCGCTGGCTTCAGCCTGCGCGCCTGTTACCCCTTGGCGGGCCAGGCTATCCCAAGCCTGCCAGATACCGGCAGCAGCTTTGCAGGGCTGCAGGCCTGCCTGGGCCAGACGCTGGGTTTACTGGAGTGCCTGACCCGCGAACAGATGGCGCATCCCCCCGAACTGCCCATCACCACCCAGGCAGGCCAGGCCCAGCGCCAGTTCAACCGGCACGACTATTTGCTGCACTACACCCTGCCCAACTTCTTCTTCCACCTGGGCATGGTTTACGCCATCCTGCGCCACCAGGGTGTGCCGCTCAGCAAGCAAGATTTCGACGGCCACCATGCCTATGCCCCTGGTTTTTCTTTTGTGGCATAGGCGGCAGCCTCACGCAGCTTGTCTTTCTTGCTCTTGCGCTTGCCTTTGATGCCGCCATTGCCACTGGCGTCCACCACCGCCGAGGCCTGTTGTATAGGCTCGTACCCCGCCACCACTTCGCGCCCAACCCGCAGCCCTTGCCGTTTTTCTATCAGGCGGAAGTGCGCTTCGGTATCAGCGCTGATAAAGCTCACCGCCAGGCCATCCGCCCCCGCGCGCGCCGTACGGCCTATGCGGTGGGCGTAATCCACCGCTGAACGCGGCAGATCGTAGTTCACCACCACCGGCAACTGGACAATATCAATGCCACGGGCTGCAATATCGGTTGCTACTAGCACCTGCAGCAGGCCCGCCTTGAAATCCTGCAGCACCTGCCCACGCCTACCCTGGCTAAGCTGCCCGTGCAGGGCAGCTGCGGCAATGCCGGCACGGCCCAGCTTGTCGGCCAGCCGTTCGGTAGCATGCTGGGATGCAGCAAAAACCAGCACCTGAGTCCATTGGGCCTGCTGCAGCAAATGGCGCAGCAAAGCCGTACGGCGGTTATCGTCTATCTGTATGGCACGTTGGCTGATGGCTGGCACATAGGCGGGTTCCGTCGTCAGCACGATGCGCACCGGGTTCCGCAGCAAGCGGTCGGCCAGCGCCATCACAGCCGCAGGAAAAGTCGCCGAGAAAAACAGGTTCTGCCGCTGCATAGGCATCAAGGCCAGCAACCGGCCCAGCTCATCGGCAAAATCCATGTCCAGCAGACGGTCTGCCTCATCCAGCACCAGGGTACTCAAGCTACCCAGGCTCAGCGCATTCTGCCCCAACAGATCCAGCAAGCGCCCTGGGGTGGCGATCACCACATCGGCACCGCCCCGCAAATCCATCATCTGCGGGTTGATTGATACACCACCGTAGGCAAGCACCCGCTTCAGTCGGGAACCCTGGCTCAGCTGCCCCAGCGTTTCATCCACCTGTATGGCCAATTCGCGCGTCGGCACCAGCACCAACACCTGCAAACGTCGTACCTTGCTCTCGGGCAAGGCAGACAGCTGCTGCAGCAAGGGCAGGCAGTAAGCCGCAGTCTTGCCCGATCCTGTCGGCGCCAGCCCCAACACATCACGCCCTTGCAAAACGGCCGGAATCGCCTGTTGCTGTATAGGCGTGGGCTCAGCATACTGACAGGCCGCCAGCTTCACCAGCAGCGGTTCAGTCAGGCCCAGATCGGCAAAAGACATGGTATCCCGCACTTATAAAAGGAAATGATTATACGTGCCCAAGCCAGCAATCAGGCCTAATCTTGGCAGACCTAGGCGGGAGCAGTCCCTGCCAGTTGATGCCCCAATCGGGCCAATTCAGATCGATTGTGCAGTTGGCCGCCATGGCACCTGAAAGACGAGGATGGCGCCGGGGTCGCTGCCTAGACGCAACAGCGACGCCAGGCAGGCTTGCCAGGCTGAGCATGCCCAGGTGGTGTCTTCGGCGGACAGAATACGAGAGCTGGGGTCATAGCCCTCCCCCGCCAGCGAGGCCGGCTTGCCGCCAACTGACCGCACCAATGGCATCAAACTTACTCATGTTCTGGATAACGCGGTAGAAACAACAATGCCCGGTCCAGGCCGGGCATTGGATGCCACACAAAACCGTTACAACTACTTGAAGCTGCTGACAGCCTTCTTGTACTCCGGTGATTCGCGCGCCGCCGCCACCGCATTCCAGAGTTCCTTGGCGAAGTCGGCGTTCTTGCCCACAAACTGCTTGGACAGCATCAGGTAATAGGGCTTCTCCACCAGCGGCGTGCTGACTTTCTCCACCTTGCCGGCGAATTCCGCCTGCTGTATGGAGTTGTCGCCTTCCAGGGTCTGCAATGCCACAGCCTGCAAACGCCCGGCTAGCAGTTTGCGCAGGGTATCGTCAGCGCTGCGGGTGCCATCGTCCACCCGCACACCCATGCCCTTGAGCTGATCCACAATGGAATAGCCTTGCTGGGCCCCTACTGCGCTGGTCAGGTTGGCAATGGTCTTGCCATCAAAATTGATATTGCTGCCCTTGGCCTTATACAGCGAATAGCCGTCCATCATCATGTACTTGGTGGCATCGGCTTTGTCGCTGGCGCCGGGGTAGAAGCCTACCGCCAAGCGATCGGTCTTGAAGCTGGCAGCAAAGGCGCCATCCATATTGCCCTTGCCCAAGTCATCCAGACAGCGGGCCCAGGGCGTACGCACAAATTCGATCTTCACACCCAGCTTTTGTGCCGCCATTTTCAGCTGGACAATATTGAGCCCATCCCGCCCTTCCACTACCCAGGGATAAACCTCTACATTGTCAAAGCAGAGTTTGACCGAGGCAGGCTTCTCGGCGGCTTGTACCGCCAAGCCGGCCACCGCCAGCAATCCAGCCAGAATCAGCTTTTTGCCCATTACTCACTCCTTATACTAAGCACTGGGCCGATTCTGGCCCAGCGTATTGGTGGTTACCGTGTTGACTATCAGCTGCCCAGGCGCTTGGCCATAATGGCGTTCACGTCTATTTTCTTCAGGCCCTCGTTGAAAATCTTGGCGATACGCTGGCCCTCGGCATCTTTCTTGAAGCAGATGAACAGCTTTTTGTCCTCCAGCACTTTGGCGTTCATGGCCAATTTGCCGGCAAAGGGCTTGAGTTCAGGATCGGTCTTCATCAGGTAGTTAAAGACATTGCTATCCACCACGGCCAAGTCCAAGCGCCCTGCGCCTAGCTTGACCAAGTTCTTGCCATCGTCGATAGCCACATCAACCTTCTGCTGCTTGGAGGCCACGCGTGCGTCAAACTCGGTGGTGTTCACATAGTCCTGCACCACGCCAATTTTCTTGGCGGACAGATCGTTGATGCTGTTCCAGCTGAATGGTGTATCCACGCGCTGCGCCAGGCCCAAGGGGCCGTTGCCCATGGGGTCAGACAGCGTGAATTCCTTGCGCAGGTCGGCCGAGTCGTACTCGGGAAAGTACCCCGCATAGCCTGGGTCACTCTTGCCCAGCTGCACCGCACGGCTCCACGGAAAGAACTGCACCTTCAGCTCGTAGCCCATGGCCTTGAAAGCTGCCTTGGCTACCGCCACGCTGGCACCCTGTTCGGTTAGCTTGGCGCCGGTGTACGGTGGCCATTCCAGCGATGCCAGGGTGATGGTCTTGTTGTCTGCCTGCGCAGGCAACAAGGTGGCGGCTGCGAGCAATGCGCCCAAAGCCAGGGTGAACTTGCGACGTATCATGGATGTATCCCTCATTGGTCTAAACCTTGAACTGCTCCACCGTGGCCTGCAAACGCACGGCCAGGCGGGCTACCTCCTCACTGGCAATCGTTGTCTGGCGCGAGCCATTGGCAGCCTCGCTGACAACCTTCTGTATTTCGCGGATGCTGTCGGTCACCCCCACCACCACTTCATCCTGTTGGCTGGAGGCAGCAGCGATTTCCTCGTTCAATTCGGCAATCTTGCGGGCGGACTCGGCCAGATGCTGGATCACGCCACCCGCCTCACGGGCACGCTTGAGGCCCATATCAGCCTTCTCCTTGCTGATGGACATCACCGCCACGGCACGGCTGGTACCGTTCTGCAGCTCGGTAATCACCTGCTGTATCTCGGTCGTGGAGTCGTGGGTACGGTTGGCCAGGGTGCGTACCTCGTCTGCCACCACGGCAAAGCCACGACCGGCTTCGCCCGCACGGGCAGCCTCAATCGCAGCATTCAGCGCCAGCAGGTTGGTCTGCTTGGCGATCTCATTGATCACCGACAGCACACTACCGATCTTCTCGCTATTGGTTGCCAGCTCGGCAATCACATGGGCGGCGTTCTCAACCTCGTTCGTGGCTTCACTGATGGTGCTGATGGCGGCGCTCACCACCGATTGACCCTTCTCTGCCTCGATATCGGCATAATTGGCCGCTTCGGACGCCGCACTGGTGTTCACTGATATCTCATGCACCTGCCGGCTCAGCTCACCTGCGGCCACCACCACGGCCTCACTCTCTTCCTGCTGCAACTGTATGCCGGCGCTGCTCTGCTCCATGATGCGGCTAGTCTGTTCTGCCGCTGCCGCCAGTTGTGGCGCCGTATCAGACACCTGCCGCATCACACCCTGCAATCGCTCCACAAACACATTGAATGATTGCGAGACATCGGCAAATTCGTTCTTGCCTATGATCGCCAGGCGGCGTGTCAGGTCAGCCTCGCCCGAGGCGATCTCCTTCAACGCGTTGTTGAGCCGCTTGAGCGGACGCAGTACCACGGCAGACAGCGCGGCAGACAAGGCAAGCAGCAGCACAAGGTCGGCAATCACGATCTGTACGGCCAGCACGATCATGCTCTGCCTCAGTGCGGCATCCACCGATCCCTGGTCCACATAAATCTTGGCTGTGGCGACATTCTTCTTCTGGCCATTGTCATCGAACTGCAGCTGCACCTCGCGCAGCACACCGCTGATCTTGGCATCGGCAGCCGCATTGGTAGCCTTACCATCCGAGCCCCGGGTCAGGCCACTGAGGTAATCCTTGCCATTCACCAGCTGGATACCGTTAAAGGTAGGCGAAACCATCTCCGCCTCCAGCACCTGGCCTATCTGGGTCTTGTCGAAATTCCAGATGGCAGCAGGCAGGCTCAACTGAAGCCGCACCGCCAATGCATCGGCCTGTTCCTGTAGCCCCCGCTCCAGGCGTGCCTTGCTGGTGTAGTGGTTGTAAGCCCCCATCGTTACCAGAACGAGGGTCACGATCAGTACAAAGAGAGTATTCAGCGTGGCGCTGATGCTGCGGGTAGATATCATTGCCTGCTCCCAGTCATCCCGTCCCCCAGGAAAAGTGAATTGTGTGATAACCGTTCTTAATGGCGGCTACGCGCTGATAGCACTGGCCTACTGAGCTTAGTCAGCCACGGGAAAAAACCAAGGGCAATCGCACTCCAGAGAGCAGAAGACAGCTAGGTCAACTGGCTTGCAGCAAGCCTAGCACAAGAATAAGTATATTCTTATTTTTGAATAATCAAGACCAGCCAGCTGTGCGTTTTATGACTCAGCGCCTGTGATGAATTGAAAGCCGAAGCTCAGTCAAAATGATGGCGAACAGCGGCTATGTCGGGGGGGGCTGTGACTGTCAGGGATAAGCCTGCCGGATCAGGCTGCCCCGGGGCCCAGGACCAGGGTGCCCTAGCGCCTGCCACCCCGTCCCCACCTAATGACTTGCGCTCAAAGCGGGCTCTCTGGGCGCTGGCTGCGCCCACGGAAACTACCCGGCCCTTCGCCCTGCCAGCCCTTGAAGGCGTGGTGGAAGGCCGCAGGGTCGCGATAACCCAGCAAGTAGCCAATTTCACCTATGGGCATGGCAGAACTGACCAGATAGTGCCGCGCCAGCTCGTGCCGGGTAGTATCAAGCAGATCCTGGAAGGCCATGCCGGCCTCAGTCAGCCGGCGTTGCAGGGTGCGGGTGGAGAGATGCAGGGCTTGCGCCACATCTGCCAGCTTGAGGCCGCCTTCCCCCAGGTTGTTCAGCACTACCTGCCGTACTTGCCCCACGATGGCCGGCTCGGTTTGGTGGCGCTCACGCAAGAGCGCCTCTGCATGGCCCTGCAGCAGCGGCAGCAAGCCATTGTTGGCTTGCGGTATGGGCAAGGCCAGCAGCTCCGCCGGGAACACCACTCGGTTGATCGGGCAGCCATACGCCACCTCCACCCCAGCCAGGCTGGCCAGGCTACCGCCCCTCGGTGCCGCGTGGGTAAATTCCAAGGCTAGCGGCATTACCGGACGGCCCGCCAGCCACTCTGCACAGGTCTTGATGCCAGAGAACACCGATTCGGCCAAGGCACCGGCCACCGCATGCGAGGCCATGTCATTGCGCCAGCTATAAACCGCCACACCCTCTTGCTGCAACAGGCTAGACCGCCCCAGGTCATGCACCAGCGCCTCAAACCGCAATACCTGCTCCAGCGCCAAACCCAGGGTGGGGCAAGCCAGCAGCAGGATGCCATTGACGCCATAGGTGGTCGGCTTGACCTGCTGCCCCAGGCGCCAGCCAAACAAGGGATCCGTGGCGGCCAGTGCTGCCTCGAACATCGCCAGGTAATCGGCCAGCGGCATGTCTGCCTCACCCTGCGGCATGGGCGCAGCAGCCAGCAATAGTGACTCGGGCACCCCCTCATTGCGCGCAGCGTCCCATAGCGTGCGGGCATAAGGCGCCACCACGCGCGGATTTGGCGCGATAGCACAAGCGATTGGCGGAATAACGAAATGGCTGGGCGGCATCACTGAACTAGAGTACTGACAGATAAACAATCCGCATCGTGCGGGAGATTGGGAGCATAAGCCATGCGACGCTGGAACGGTTGGGGAGAAACCACCACCACCATGAACCTGAGCGACAAGGCCACCACCATGTTGCTGGAAAAGCTGGGCCCTGGCCGGCCACAACAGGATGTCGAGCAGCAGGCCTTGCTGGCGGCCATCCCGCCCTCCCGCCTGCCGGCACACCCCTTGATCCGTACCGACCCAGTCGTACGGCTCAGCGTGGCGCTGGGCGAGAGCTACCCCGACTGGCTACGCAAGCGCTGCGGCACCACACCTACCGTGCCCGATGGCGTGTCCTACCCCGAGACCAGCGAGCAGGTACAGGAACTGCTGGCAATGGCACAGCTAGCAGACTGGATCGTCATCCCCTTTGCCGGCGGCACCAGCGTGGCCGGTCACCTCGATTGCCCTGTATCACCACGCCCGGTCTTGTCGCTGAACCTGACGCGAATGAACCGGCTGCTGCATCTCGATACCGTCAGCCAGCTCGCCACCTTTGGCGCCGGCACGGCTGGCCCCGTACTCGAAGCCCAGTTGCGTGCCCAAGGCTATACCCTGGGTCACTTCCCGCAATCGTTCGAATACTCCACCGTCGGCGGTTGGGTCGTCACCCGATCATCGGGGCAGCAGTCGCTGCGCTATGGGCGCATCGAACAATTGTTTGCCGGCGGCCGTATGGAAACCCCCATTGGCACGCTCAATATGCCCACTCTGCCCGCCTCCAGCGCCGGCCCGGACCTGCGTGAGCTGGTATTGGGTTCAGAGGGCCGCTTTGGGGTGCTGACCGAGGCAGTCATGCGAGTCACACCGTTGGCCGGCCACGAGAGCTTCCATGGCCTGTTCTTCCCCGATTGGGATGCGGCAGAAGCAGCCGTACGGCAGTTGGTGCAGATGAAACTGCCTCTCTCCATGCTGCGGCTCTCCAATGCCATCGAAACCGAAACCAATCTGGCCCTGGCTGGGCACGCCAACCTGATCGCCTGGCTGGAACGCTACCTGGGCTGGCGCGGCTGCCGTAACGAAAAATGCCTGCTGATGCTGGGCCTGACCGCCACACCCGCTACCGCCAGGCACGCACTGGCCGAGGCCAAGCGGCTTACTCGGCAGCATGGCGGTGTCTACATCGGCCGCAGCCTGGGCGACCGCTGGGCGCAGAACCGCTTCAAGGGCCCATATCTGCGCAACACCCTGTGGGAACACGGCTACAGCGCCGACACCATAGAAACCGCTGTGGACTGGCCACGCGTCAAACCCCTGATGCTGGCCATGGAACAAGCCGCCCGCGACGCCTTTGCCGAGGACGGTGAGCGGGTGCATGCCTTTACCCACCTCTCCCATCTCTACGCACAGGGCAGTAGCATCTACTCCACCTTTGTCTGGCCCACGGCAGCGGGCGGCTACGACGCCAACATGGCCCGCTGGAAGCGCTACAAGGCCAGGGTCTCGGAAGCGATTGTGGCGCATGGCGGCACCATCAGCCATCAGCACGGCGTGGGCCGCGATCACGCCCCTTACCTCGCTGCCGAGAAAGGCCCGTTGGGTATGGCTACGCTGACCGAACTGTGCCGCCACTTCGACCCCAAGGGCATCATGAATCCGGGCAAGCTGTTGCAGGATGGCGGACCGTGGAACGTCTGAGCCGCCAGGACAAGCTGAGCCGACTGGGCATCACCGATTGGGACCTGCTGGTCATCGGCGGTGGCATCAGCGGTGCCGGTGTGCTGCGCGAGGCGGCCCGACTGGGCTGGAAAGTCCTGCTGATCGAGCAGCGGGACTTCGCCTGGGGCACCTCCAGCCGCTCCTCCAAGCTGGTGCACGGCGGCCTGCGCTACCTCAAGGAAGGGCAGTTCCGCACCACCTTGCATTCGGTGCATGAACGGCAGCGCCTGATGCGTGAGGCACCAGAGCTGATCGAGCCGCAAAGCTTTCTGTTTGCCGACTGCAAAGGCCGGCAGCCGGGCCGCTGGCTGTTCCAGCTGGGCCTGGCCATCTACGACCACATGGCGGGAGAAAACAGCCACGCCTATTGCAGCAGCCAGGCCGTCGCTCAACTGGCCCCAGGGTTGGCACCCGACAAGCTGCGAGGTGGCATGGTCTACCGCGATGCCAAGACCGACGATGCCAGGCTGGTCTGGCGGGTGCTGGAAGAAGCCGAGCATGATGGCGGCATCGCCATCAACTACCTGGCCGCCCGCACCCCCATCATTGCGCACGGCCAGTTGGCAGGCATGGTGCTGGAAGACCTGGAAACCGGGAAGCAAATCGCCGTGCAGGCTCGCACCGTGATCAATGCCACCGGTGCCTGGGCCGACCGCCTGCGCGCCAGCCTGGGCCGCAAGCCCATGTTGCGCCCCTTGCGCGGCAGCCATCTGGTCATTCCCTTCTGGCGCCTGCCGGTCGCCCAGGCGGTCAGCCTGATGCACCCACGCGACGGTCGACCAGTGTTCTTCTACCCTTGGGAAGGCGCCACCCTGATCGGCACCACCGACCTGGACCATGCCGGCGATCTCGATACCGAAGCCAGCATTACCGATGCCGAAGTCGACTACCTGCTGGCGGCAGTCAACGACCAGTTCCCCGCCGTCCAGCTAGGCCGGGCCGATGTCTCAGCCTGCTATGCCGGCGTGCGCCCGGTGGTGGATGAAGGTGGCAGCAGCCCATCCAGCGCCGGCCGCGACCATGTGGTACTAGATGAGCAAGGACTGATCACCCTGACGGGTGGCAAACTCACCACCTTCCGCCTGATGGCGCAAGATGCGCTGGCACTGGCCGCCAAGCGCATGGGGCGGCCGTACCAGCCCAGCACAGCCCCGGTTTTCAGTGCCGCCAGCAGCCTGCCGCCGCAGTTGGCAGGAGCCATGGCCCAGCGCTTGCGCGCGCGCTATGGCCCGCACGCTGCCGAGGTCGCCGATGCCGCCACAGCCGATACCCTGGCCTTTGTGCCCGGCACCCATACCCTGTGGCAGGAACTCCAACGCGCCGCCAGGGCGGAGTCTGTGGTTCACCTTGATGATCTATTGCTACGGCGCACCCGGCTGGGCATCTTGCTGCCCCGTGGGGGGCTGGATCATCAGGCCCGTATACGCGCCCTGTGCCAGCCCGAACTAGGCTGGACCGATGCACACTGGGAGGCAGAGCTGCTGCGCTATCAGCAGTTGATCGCCCGCCACTACAGCCTGCCACCCACCAGAACCGAAAGCGCACCATGAGCAACGATTACCTGCTCGCCATCGATAACGGCACACAAAGCGTCCGGGCGCTGTTGTTCGACCTGCACGGCAACCTGGTCGATAAAGCCCAGGTCAGCATCGATACCTATCAATCGCCCCAACCGGGCTGGGTAGAGAACGACCCCGAAGACTTCTGGCACGCCCTTAGCCGCGCCTGCCAGCACCTGTGGGCCAATACCAGCGTGCCCAAATCCGCCATAAGGGGTGTGGTCATCACCACCCAGCGTGGCACAGTGGTCAACCTGGACGCTGACGGCAAGCCACTGCGCCCGGCCATCCTGTGGCTGGATCAGCGCCGTGCCGACAAACTGCCCAAGCTCTCCTGGTGGTGGCGGCTGCTGTTCCGCGCCATTGGCATGCACAACACCCTGCGACATTTCCTGCACGAGGCCGAGGCCAACTGGATAGCCCAGCATCAGCCAGATATCTGGGCTCGCACCCACAAATTCCTGCTGCTCTCGGGCTATCTCAACTACCGCTTTACCGGCCGCTATGTCGATGCGATAGGCAGCCAGGTCGGCTATGTGCCCTTTGACTACAAAAAAGGCTGCTGGGCCCCCAGGCATGACTGGAAATGGCAAGCCATGCCCATCTCGCCCTGCATGCTGCCCGAGCTTGCCGCCAGCGGTACCATCATAGGCAAGGTCACGGCGCAGACCGCCGCCGATACCGGCATACCCGAAGGCCTGCCCGTCATCGCCGGTGCAGCCGACAAAGCCTGCGAAGTCCTGGGCGCCGGCTGCATCAGCCCGGAGACAGCCTGCTTGTCCTTCGGCACCGCCGCCACCATCAATACCACCACCGAGCGCTACGTCGAGGCCACGCCCTTTGTGCCACCCTACCCTGCTGCGCTGCCCGGCCACTACAACACCGAAGTACAGATTACCCGTGGCTTCTGGATGGTGAGCTGGTTCAAGGAACAATTCGGCCTGCAGGAGCGCCTGACTGCCGAGAGCAGCGGTGTCGCCGTCGAAAGCCTGTTTGATGATCTGGTCAACGCCGTGCCTCCCGGCGCCCAAGGACTGATGCTGCAACCCTTCTGGAACCCCGGCATCAAGGTGCCCGGCCCCGAGGCCAAAGGCGCCATCATCGGCTTTGGCGACGTCCACACCCGTGCCCACCTCTACCGCGCCATCCTGGAAGGCCTGGCCTACGCACTACGCGAAGCCGGCGAGCGCATCGCCACGCGCAGTGGCGTCGCCATCAAACGTGTACGCATCTCAGGTGGCGGCTCACAAAGCGACGCCGCCATGCAGATCACCGCCGACGTATTCAACCTGCCGTGCGAACGCCCCCATCTATACGAAACCAGCGGCCTGGGCGCTGCCATCCTCGGCGCGGTTGCACTCGGCCTGCACCCTGATTTCGATACCGCCATCCACAACATGACCCGTGTAGGCAAGGTATTCGAGCCCGTGGCCGAGCACGCCGCCATCTACCAGCAGCTCTACCCCAGGGTGTACAAACGGATGTACGAACGCCTGCAACCGCTCTACCACGCCATACGCGAGATAACAGGGTATCCGCGCCGGGCATAGGCGGCATCTTGCGGTGTGGCCATCATCCAGAAAGTCGCTAGACCACCAGCCCAGGTCAGTTCCCATTAGAATCTGGCCATTCCCTCCCACTGAGGCACCACCATGAAGATGATCAAAACCCGTGCAGCCGTTGCCTGGGCCCCCAATCAGCCCCTGAGCATCGAAGAGGTCGATCTGATGCCGCCACAGAAAGGCGAGGTGCTGGTGCGCATCGTAGCCAGCGGTGTCTGCCACACTGATGCCTACACGCTCGAAGGCAAGGATTCCGAAGGCGTCTTTCCAGCCATCCTTGGGCACGAAGGCGCCGGCATCGTCGAGGCACTGGGTGAAGGCGTCAGCAGCGTGGCCGTGGGTGACCATGTTATTCCGCTCTACACCCCGGAATGCCGTGAATGCAAGTTCTGTAAATCGGGCAAGACCAATCTCTGCCAGGCTATCCGAGCCACCCAGGGCAAAGGTTTGATGCCAGATGGGACGACCAGGTTCTACAAGGACGGCAAGCCCATCTACCACTACATGGGTACCTCCACCTTCTCCGAATACACCGTGGTGCCCGAAATTGCCCTCGCCAAGGTCAACCCCGAAGCACCACTGGAAGAAATCTGTCTGCTGGGCTGCGGTGTCACTACTGGCATGGGGGCTGTCATCAATACCGCCAAGGTCAAGCAAGGCGATACCGTAGCCATCTTCGGCCTGGGTGGCATTGGCCTCTCAGCCGTGATCGGCGCCCGCATGGCTGGCGCCAGCCGCATCATCGGCATAGATATCAATACCGATAAATTTGCCCTGGCCAAACAACTTGGCGCGACCGACCTCATCAACCCCAAGGATTTCGACAAGCCCATACAGGATGTCATTGTCGAGATGACCAGTGGTGGCGTGGACTTCTCGTTCGAGTGCATAGGCAACGTCAACGTCATGCGCTCGGCCCTGGAGTGCTGCCACAAGGGTTGGGGGGAGTCCGTCATCATTGGTGTGGCCGAAGCAGGCGCCGAAATTGCCACCCGCCCCTTCCAGCTGGTAACCGGCCGAGTCTGGCGCGGCTCCGCCTTTGGTGGCGTGCGTGGCCGCACCGAGTTGCCGCAGTATGTCGAGCGCTACCTGGCCGGCGAATTCCGGTTGGATGATTTCATCACCCATACCATGCCGCTCGAGGAGATCAACACCGCCTTCGAGCTGATGCACGCAGGTAAGTCCATCCGCTCCGTCATCCATTACGCCAAGTAAGACTAGCATGAGCCATGCCCTGGAACAGATCGCCAGCTTTCGCGCCTTTGGTGGCTGGCACAAGCGCTTTCGCCACCATAGCACCAGCACCGGTACCAGCATGACCTTTGCCATCTACCTGCCACCGCAGTGTGATCAGGGCGCCAAGGTAGATGTGCTGTACTGGCTGTCCGGCCTGACCTGCACCGACGACAACTTCGCCACCAAGGCCGGTGCGCAGCGCATGGCCGCCGAACTGGGCATAGCCATCGTAATGCCGGACACCAGCCCCCGTGGCACTGAGGTGGCAGACGACGATAGCTACGATCTGGGCCAAGGCGCCGGTTTCTACCTGAACGCCACCCAAGCACCCTGGGCTGCCCACTACCGCATGTACGACTACGTGGCGGAGGAATTACCCGCACTGATAGAGCGTGAGTTCCCGGTTACGCTACGGCGCAGCATCTGCGGCCACTCCATGGGCGGCCACGGTGCGCTGATGATTGCCCTGCGCAACCCAGGCCGCTATGCCGCAGCATCAGCCTTCGCCCCCATCTGCCAGCCGACGACCAGCCCATGGGGACAAAAGGCATTCACCGCATACCTGGGTGACGATAGAACAACTTGGCAAGACTACGACAGCTGCCACCTGCTGCAACATGCCCAGCACGCCCTGCCGCTATTGATAGACCAGGGCGAGCAGGACAACTTCCTGCCCACCCAGCTTAAGCCACAGATACTGGCCGACATCGCCCAGGCACGGGGCTGGCCCATCACCTTGCGTGTGCAGCCCGGCTACGACCATAGCTATTACTTTATTGCGAGCTTTATCGAAGATCATCTGCGCTTTCATGCGCACTGGCTGGGGGAGGTTGCTGAGGGGTAGTTCCAAACAAGCAGTTTTTACCAAATGAAGGTCAGGTAGCACCGTATAGTGTGCTGAAAAGGGCTGGTACAAAGGGGGATAATATTACACCTCACCACATTCCTTCTGATAATCACATGGCACAGCACGGTGTTAGTAAGAGTGATGATATTTCCATTAATATGGAGCAACCTCATCCGGAAGTCGGAGGGCGACATAGGCAAACCTTTACCTACGGGACTGCCGCTGACATCGACTTGGCACCATGTGACGCATTAGCTGCTGGTGTGTGGGATGCTCGGCGAGTTTATCAACAAGATGGGCTCCTTTGCCCTTCATGCTAACTAATTCCTGGTAGCGCTGCGTGTGGAAAGGTCACACATTGCATATAGATCCAAGGATGACTGAGTCTTGAATGTAAGGAATTGATTCGAAATAAATCAATTCCTTGCTCCAAGCAAGACAGTTGATGCCCGTATTCGCTAGGACTGTCGCATTCAGTGGCAAGAATACCTGAGTTTGGGTGCCATCTCGGAGCATCAACGCAGCGTTTTATTGCTACGGCCCCACCTATCAAACCGCCCCTAGCGCACCATAGCGCGCCGCGACCATACTGGCCTGTATGTAATTCCCTGCGCCAATTTTCTCGGTAGCACTTTGTAGCAATTGCCGCGCCGCAAGATAAGAGATATGCAATCGCTCTGCAATTTCAATCGCAGAATAACCAAAGCCAAACACCCATTTAAGCGCTTCCAATTCGGTCTTGCTTAAATCGGCTTCGATCTGGTCTTGCGTATCGAACAGGGTAATGACTGTCCCTGCCAGCATGTCGGTAAAATAAGCCAGCTGTTTGGCCTGGGTGATCTGCTGTTCCAGCGTACCATCGAAGGCTGCATCGCGATCCATGCTCAGCATCATGCGCCGCCGGCCACCGGGGCGTGCAGCATGCACCACACCATTGTGTATGCCTATCGAGTTACCCAGCTCCCATAAATCCGCCGCGCCCGCCGAAGCGTAGGTCTCTGCTGTCCATATAATAGTTTTGGGCGCCGTGGTGGCTACCACTTCAGTCGTCACTGGATCTCTTGCCACAACAGTACCGGCATCCCAGGTACGACTTGGCATGCGATCTATCCAGAACGGTGTGTTGGATAGTGTCGGATTGACATAACCCAGCATAAAATTGCGGAAGCCCAGCTCACTCGCCATGGCAGAAATCTGGTCAGCCAGCTCATCCGCCAGCCTCACATGCCCCAACGAGTCGCGCAGTGCTTCCATGGCCAAACTTTATACGCCTGGGTTGATGATAGGCTGCGGCGTATCGCCCTGTGGCTGCACAAGCCCAGCGGGTGCTTGCTCCTTAGGCTGTTCTGTAGCGGGGCTAGGGGTAGTGACGCCGAGCAGGTTGATCAGCAACAGGATAAAGAGTTCAATCACGACTATTCCTTTGTCTAAGGGGTTAAACCAGTCTACGTATCATACCGAGCACATCGGCCAACTGGATGGAGCAAAAATAGTGGCCTTCGATTAGGCGGGGCTGCGGAGGTTCCGCGCACAACACGAGCGCAGGCACGTAGCGGCCACAGGCTGCACGAACAGCTTGAACAAACACCGGCCAGTCCGACAGTGACTCATGCACGATCAGGAGGTTGGGGGCCTGCTTGAACTGCTCAGCCACCTGCGAGTCACCCTCCACATGCCAGATATCGAACTGGCGTAGCAAAGCGCGCGTCGCTTCATAGCGGGCATAGCTGGGGTTGCTGTCCAAGTCTGCCATCGCGCGGGCAGCAGACTGGGCGATCATCTGCAGGGGCGAGCGCTGCATGGCCTCCAGCAGCGCCGTACCAGAGGCATATTCTACCGTCTGGCAATGATACAGTTGCAGTTTCGTCGCAAGTTCGTTGGAGAGTGGTGCGCGGCCAGGCAAGCACACCGCGATACGCGGTTCAGTCTTGCGGGTCTCGCACAGCGAATCCACATAATAGGCCACGTGCGCCGTTTCACGTGGGCCGCTACCGCAGGCCTCCAGCCGCCAGAAACGCCCTTCCCCTGGCCTGCACACCATGGCGCTGGCCTTATCTGTA
This sequence comes from Chitinimonas sp. JJ19, assembly GCF_036961565.1. Taxonomy (NCBI): domain Bacteria; kingdom Pseudomonadati; phylum Pseudomonadota; class Betaproteobacteria; order Neisseriales; family Chitinibacteraceae; genus Chitinimonas; species Chitinimonas sp. JJ19. Next base: position 55,438 of record NZ_JBAMDD010000015.1, on the reverse strand, counting down.
GGCAAGGGGTGCAAGGATATCCAGGCTCGCCCCTGGCATTCCGTCCCGTTCACCGAGATCAGGCAATCCACCATCTGTGTTCCCTCGATCACCGGCGCCAGCAAGACCGAAGGGGGTACCGCGAATGCCTGGCAGATGGCCATCATGTCTTCGACATTGCGAACCCCATCGCTGCTCCAGCGACTCACCGTCTTCTTGTCTACGTTCAGCGCATTCGCCAGCGTGCTGGCATGTCGACGGGGGTTGGGCTCTTCGCGGTAGAGCAGCGAGGTGATCCGCTGATAGATGAGCGCAGGCTCTGGCAGCTCGGTGAGCCCAGATAGCGCGGCGCTTGGCTGTGGTAGGACAGGGCTATTCATGACTAGGGATGTTACATCGCTCATGGACACTCCATAGGGCTCAGTAAGAGGCAAGGTACTTTCAAACCCCCTGCTGTTGCTTTTACGCTAGCAAGCCGCACACCGATACCCAAACGGGGTAGTCGGCAACAAAAAAGGCGCATCCGCAGACACGCCTTTTGCTCATCCGCTGCGCGGATTGATCTCTATTTTTTATCACTGCTACCCGGAGGAAAGCCAAATCCAGTCCACATGTTCTTGGTGCGGTCCTGCAGCTGCTGCTGCATTTCCACGAACATATTGGTGCTTTGCTCCAGATAGCTGGTCATCATGTTCTGCATGGCCGGGGCCTGGAACTTCATGAAATCCCCCCAGAGATTGGCATTCCCTGCCAAGGGATTCTCACCCTGACCGTAAACCGTCTTCGATTGCTCCTGCAGGCGCTGTTGCATCTGGCTGAACAACTGCAGGTTCTTCTCCAGGTAGTTGCCCATCAGCCCCTGCATGGCATGGCCGTAGAAGCGGATGATCTGGGTCAGTACGTCGTAGGTAAACATGGGCGCCCCGCCGCTCTCTTCTTCGAGAATGATCTGGAGCAACACGCTACGGGTGATGTCTTCGTGAGTCTTGGCGTCTTCCACCACGATTTCGACGTTTTCAAGTACCAGTTGTTTGACATCCTCAAGCGTGATGTAGCAGCTGGTGGCAGTATCGTAGAGGCGTCGATTGGGGTACTTCTTGATCACGCGCTTTGGGGTATCGGCCAAGTTTGTCTCCGTATTTTTCTGTGAATCAATCACTTAGCGAGCAGATATACTTTGCTGCGTTGCAGCATGTTGTTCTTGACGCCACAGAACCCGCTTCCTAGAATGGGTTGTGTTGTGCGAAGCAGCATAACTATAACGCAAGCCTAGGCGTACAGCACTCTTCCCCCGCGCCTGCGTACTGCCAACAACAACCGGCAGCACCTGCAGGCCATGCCAAAGCGTGCCATGCAGCATGGGTAGCCCGCCCAGCTCCACGGTCTTGGACTTGCACACAGCCCCTACAGGCAAACAGTACAGACACATAACAAACCTGGAGAATGACATGGCACCATCCCCTCAAGCAGAGCTCACCCAGCAGCAACTGGAAATCGCATTGAAGCTTGCCCGCATCAGCATAGACAGCGCAGAGCGCATGCTGCAGCTGCAGCTGACTGCCGCAAAAGACGCCCTGGAGGACTCCGCCAAGGTGGCCAACAAACTGGCGGAAGTCAAAGACCCCCAATCCGCGCTGGCTGTACGCGCCGCCCTGACCGAGCAAGCCATGGGTTCGATGCTGGGCCTGTCGCGTAATATCTACGAACTGGCCGCGCAAACCCAGGCCGAACTGGCCAAGGTAAGCGAAGCCCGCCTGGGTAATCTGCAGCAAGAGTTCCTGGCCGGCTTCGATAAGCTTGGTCAGTCTGCACCGGCAGGCTCCGATCTATTTTCTGCGGGTTTCAAATCCAGCATTGCTGCCAGCCAGGCCGCGTTTGATAGCCTCACCAAGGCCAGCCGGCAGGTAGCTGAATTTGCCGACGCCAGCATCAAGGCCGCCAGCACCGCCACCGCCGATGCCGTCAAGAGCAGTAGTCGCAAGTAAGGCGCTACGCAAGACAACCCCGAATCAAGGCCACGTAAGTGGCCTTTTCTCATGCAGTCGCCCAGGTCGTATATTGCCGCAGGCAAAAGAAAAGCCGCTATAGCAGCGGCTTTCAAGTCATCACAAGGCTACCCGGCGCCCCTTATCTCCCCCGTGGCCCAACCACTGCCTGCGCTTGGCAGGTTACAGCGACCAGCGCCACGCTTTCACCGGGGGCGATATGCCTTCCTAAGGGCATATCGCGCCTTGCGCCCGGTCAGCGACCGGGAATCGCGGCCAGCAATTTCTGCGTGTAAGCGTGCTTGGGCTCGCGGTATAGCTCATCAGAATTGGCGTATTCCACCATCTCACCGTGGTGCATCACCAGCACCTCGTCCGAAATGTATTTGACTACGCTCAGATCGTGCGAAATGAACAGGTAGCTCATACCGTATTCATCCTGCAGCTCCTGCAACAGATTCAGCACCTGCGCCTGCACCGACACATCCAGCGCCGACACCGATTCGTCACAAACCAGAATCTCCGGCTTCATCGACAAGCAGCGGGCAATGCTGATCCGCTGGCGCTGGCCACCAGAAAACTCGTGCGGATACTTGTGGAAAGCTTTCTCATCCAGCCCCACCCGGCGCAGCAACTGGATCGCATGGTCAGCACGGTCCTTGTCGGTGTCGTGAATACCATGCACACGCATCGGCTCCAGCAGAATGTCACCCACGGTAAAGCGGGGATTCAGGCTGGCATAGGGGTTCTGGAAGATAATCTGCAACTGCCGCTTGTAGGGCTGGAACTCACGGTCGGACAGACCCATCAGGTTCTTGTTGTTGTAGATCACCTCCCCGCCTTCGCAGCTATTGAGGCGCAGGATGGTCTTGCCCAGTGTGGTCTTGCCAGAGCCCGACTCACCCACGATACCCAAGGTCTTGCCACGCGCCAGCTTGAAGCTGACATCCTTCACCGCAGCCACTTCCTTATGGCTGAACAGGCCTTGCTTGACGCGGAAGGTCTTCTTCAGGTTATTCACCTGCAGGATGATGGGATCGGCCGGGCTGACACCACGGCTGCGCTCACCCTGGGGCAATTCATGCTCGCGGCCTTGCAGAAAGTCCTCAACGATAGGCAGACGGATGGGACGCTTGTCTATGGTAGGACGGCAAGCCAGCAAGGCGCGGGTGTAAGGATCCTTGGGGGCGGTGAACACGCTCTCGGCCGGCCCCTGCTCCTTGATCACGCCACGGTGCATCACCACCACATGGTCGGCAATCTCACGTACCAGCTCCAGGTCATGGGTAATGAACAACACGCTCATGCCATGGCTTTGCTTGAGCTTCATCAGCAGTTCAATGATCTGCTTCTGTATCGTCACGTCCAGCGCGGTGGTCGGCTCATCCGCAATCAGCAGCTTGGGTTCGCAGGCAATCGCCATGGCGATCATCACACGCTGCTGCTGGCCGCCCGACATTTCGTGCGGATAGCTGTTGACCCGTGTTTCCGGGTCGGGAATACCTACCTCGCGCAGCAACTCGACCGCACGCTTCTTCGCCTCGTTCTTGCTCAAGGGCTTGTGCAGGCGCAGCACTTCGACGATCTGGTCACCCACCCGGTAGACCGGGTTCAGCGAGGTCATCGGATCCTGGAAGATCATCGAAATATGCTTGCCGCACAGGTCACGGCGCTGCTTTTCGGTCTGCTTCAGCAGATCGGTGCCTTCGAACACCATGCCGCTGTCGGCGGGTATCTCTGTATTGGCACGCGGCAACAGATCCATGATGGCCATGGCCGATACCGACTTACCCGAGCCCGATTCACCAACCAGCGCAACTACGCTGTTCTTGGGAATCACATAGTTGACGCCCTGCAGCGCCTCAAAACGCTCGTTCTTGCCGAGCCTGAAGGTAACGCGCAGATTCTTGATTTCAAGCAGGTTTTCAGTGGTCATCGTGCATTCCTTAGCGGCGGCTGGCCTTGGGGTCGAGCGCATCGCGCAACAAGTCGGTAAACAGGCCAAACGAGACCACGAAGGTCGACATGACCACAGCTACCGTCGCCAATTGCCACCACTTGCCCAGCACGAGCTCAGGCATGACTTCGTTGATCATGATGCCCCAGGACACTGAATCCGTCGGTACACCAAGACCCAGGAAGGACAGGATGACTTCCGCCTTGATGAAATCCACCACCAACTGCGAAAGCTGAACCAGTATCAGATGTGAGACGTTAGGCAGGATATGTACGAACATCTTGCGCCCATGCGAGGCGCCGATGGCATTCGCTGCCATGACATAGTCACGGCCACGTTGCTTGATGTACTCGGCACGGATGAGGCGGTAAGTACCGGTCCAGCCCACAAAACCCAAAACCAGGATGACGGTACTCACACCCTTGCCAAAGACAGCAGCAAATGCGAGAACCAGCAGGATATAGGGTACCGATGTGAAGATGTTGTAGAACCACTCCAGCAAATCACCGAGCTTGCCACCGAAGTAGCCACCCAGCGCACCCAGCACGGTGCCAATAAACACGGCCAGCAATGCCGATGCAAGACCAATGCTGATCGACACCTGACCGGCCTTGATTACCTTGTCGAAGACATCACGCCCCCACTTGTCGCCCCCCAATAGCAGCGTCCAGCTAGGCTTGACCTCAGCCTTTTCATAGGCTGCAGCGTTCTTCTCAATCTCTTCATAGTAAGGCGCCAACGGATCGACAGCCTTTTGCTTTTCATCAACCACCAGCACATCCTGGCTGATGATGCTGTTCTTGCCTTGTGGATTAGGGTAGTCATCGCCCAGGAAAGATGGGTTGGCGTATGACACACCAACCTCCTCGTTCCAGTCTTTCGCCACCCAACCCATACCCGCCGCGCCTGCGACCAGGAAGTACACAACCAGAACGGCCATGCAGAATCGCGCCAGCTTATCCGCCCACAGGCGCTTTCCGGCGGCGCGCCAGAATCCATACGATGCTTGTTGCTGAGTCATTGTCGCCGCCTCACTTCAGTTCGACACGCGGATCGAGTCTCTTGTACAAGACGTCGACCAGCAAATTGACAGCCATGGCAAACATGGCCAGGTAGACAGTGATCGCCTTGATCACCGGGAAATCGCTGCGTTGCACCGCATTGACGATTTCCTTACCCAAACCCGGGATGGAGAAAACCATCTCGATGAGGAAGGAACCTACGAACAGCCCCGGCAATGCCAGCGCCAGATTGGTCACGATAGGCACGGCGGCATTGCGCAGTACATGGACAAACATGACGCGGTGTTCAGTAGCGCCTTTGGCGCGAGCAGTCCGTGCGTAATCCTGGCCGGTTTCTTCCACCACAAAGGAGCGATACAAACGCAAGCTCGGCGCGATGGAAACAAACAGTAGCAACAGAATCGGCAGCGGTGCGTAAGTGCTGACATTGGTCCAGAAATCATCACTCCAGCCAAGGACCGGAAACCACTCCAGCTTGTAGGCGAGCAACCACTGGCCCACGACCACGTACAACAGCAGTGAGATGGACATGGCAGCCGTACAGATACCCATTACTGCACGATCGGTAAACGAACCACGCTTGTAGGCAACAGCTACCGCCAAGGTCACAGCCACAATGGCATCTAGCAACCAGACCTGCAGCATGACGGTCAGCGAGACTGGCGCTTTCTGCAGGATGATGGCCGAAACAGCTTCGTTGGTACTCCAGCTGGCGCCAAAGTCAAACGTGAAGACCTGTTTGACGAAAATCCACAACTGCACCCAGATCGGTGCATTCAAGCCCAGCTGTTCGCGGATGGCATCAATCTTTTCCTTGCTGGCCACCTTGCCGGCAAGGATGGCGGCAGGGTCGCCGCCAAACACGTTGAACAGGAAGAAAACCAGCAGCATGACCCCGGCCAAGGTCGGGATCATCTGCCAAATACGGCGTAACAGGTAGGTGCTCATTATTTAGCCTCTGCAGCCTTCTGGCCGGTGATTTCGCGGAAGAAAGCATCGGAACTGGGTTCGCGTCCCAGGAACTGGCGAACCAGATCCATCTCGGGCACTTGCGAACCGTTCTCCAGAATGCTCTTACGGAAACGCATGCCTACTACCGGGTCCATGACATTGCTGCCAAAGGCCGAGCGCATATCCAGCGCCAGCACTTCAGACCACATATAGCCGTAATAGCCGGCAGCATAGCCACCAACAATATGGCCAAAAGCACCTGGGAACTCGGTACCCTTCACGTAACCCAGCGGTGTGGCGGCTTCCATCTTCTGCCACAGCTTGAGCGGATCCTGCGGCACCGGGCCTGCCAGTGCCATGTCATAGGCGGCGTACAGCCATTGACGGGCGTACTTGGTACCCGCGCCAAACAGACGCGATTCATTCATCTTGGCCACCAGTTGCATATCGATAGGTTTGCAGCTGGCACAGACTTCGTTCCACAGCGCCAGCGAAGCAGGGTTACGCGCCCACTCCTCGAACATCTGCGATGGTGCCTCGACAAAATCACGCTTGGTATTGGTGCCAGCATTCAGGGTGTAGCGGGTGCGGCTGAGCACACCATGCATGATGTGGCCAAACTCGTGGTACAGCGTTTCCAGTTCGTCCTGATCAAAGCCCTTGCGGTTGAAGTTGGTCACTAGCGCCGAAACCGGTGTCTGGCCCGTCAGCGTACTGGCCTGGCGTACCGTGAAGGCCGCAGCATGCTTGTACTTACCATCACGGGGAAACAAATCCAGATAGAAAGATGACAGGTACTCACCCGATGCCTTGTCGAAGACATCGTAGCCCTTCACATCTTCGTGCCAGACTGGCAGCTTGGCGTTCTGGCGGAACTCCACACCATACAGACGGCTGGTCACGGCCATCATCCAGTTGATTGTCGGCTCGGTGGGGAACTGGGCGCGCACAGCCTCCTGATCAATCTGGAAGCGTGCCTTCTGCACCCGGCGCTCATAGAAGGCCTGATCCCAACGCTGCATCACGGCCTTGGGGTCTTGGGTGTGAGCCGCTTTATCCTTGGCCAGTTCGGCCAACTCGCGCTTTTCCACCTCGGTCACGGTGTTGCGGACCTTGCCCAGGAAATCCAGCACGACCTCCGGCTTGCCCACCATATTGTTACGGGTAGCCCAAGCCGCGTAAGAGGGGTAGCCCATCAGCGTGGCCAGCTGCTTACGGATATTGGCTACCTCATGCAGGATGGCGAGATTCTTTGCGCCGCCACGGCGGGCATAGGCGTACTGCATCTGCCGGCGGGTTTCGCCGCTCTCGGCAGTCTCCATCACAGGCAGGTATTCGGGGTAGTCGAAGCCCACCAGGTAGTTACCCTTGGCATCGCGCTTCAGACCCTGCAGCACATCGTCAGACAAACCCTTGAGCTGCTCTGCGCTGAAAGCCAGCTTCTGCTTGTTCTCACGGACATTGCGAGCAAAGTCCTGCTGCAATTTGTCCAGGCGGGTAAACAGCTTGCCAGCCTGGGCGCGCTTGGCCGCTGGCAGGTTCACACCCTTGTCTTCAAATTCGGCCAGGATGCCCTTGAGCGTCTCGGCATCGATGGCATCCGCCGGCTTCACAGCCTTGAAGCGCTGATAAAGCGCCTCCTGCTGCATCAGCTTGTTCATGGCATCCGAAATCTTGAGGTCGCAAGCTTCTTCAGCCTGGCGCAGCTTCTCATCCGGGTGCACGTTGGCAACCAGGCCACCGCCCCACCAGAATTCGACCAAGCCGCCCATGGTCTTGCTCCAAGGCACCAGCACAGTATCAACATTGGCTTCGGCTAGGGGCAGCTTCTGCAACTGGGCTGCAGCGCCATTAAGGTCGGTAATCGCCTGGCTGCAGAGTGCTGGCACAGCCTCGGCCTTGGAAATACGGATCTCGCCACGCTCGGCAGCAAAAGCCGCTGGCAGGCAGAGCGCGAGTACGAGTGGTGTAAGTTTACGCATGCGGGTTTCTCCCGTTTCGGTCCACGTCTTTTGAACGATTCGATGTATTACTTGCTGGTGGCAGCGCGCTGCTTCTCGACATCTACATCGAGGTAGTACCAGTGCGGCATATTGTCCGGATGCGGCTTATAGCCACTGACCCAAGGATGAGCGATATGTGTACGGATGCGGTTGACGTTGTATATCCAGGGCACATAAGCCGCCACGATACGGCTCATTTGGCGCAGCCGTTCGTTACGCGCTTCCGATTGGGGTTCCGCAGCAATCTGCTCATACAACTTGTCGAAGTCCTTGTTACGGAAACGCGACTCGTTCACAGGACCCGCATTGGGGCCATACAGCAATTGCATGAAGTTTTCAGCATCCGGGTAATCCTGCCCCCATGCACCACCGGCAAACTGATAAGTGCCGCCCTGGCGATTCTTCAAGAGATCGGAGAAGTTCATCTTGACGATTTCGAGTTTGATGCCAATGGCGCCAAAGCCCTTGAGCAGCAACTCTTCCTGATCACGGCCATCGGCGCCGGTACTGGCCATATAGGTGATCGTCAAAGGCTTGCAACCTGGTTGCTCGCGCCAACCATCGCCGTCGCAATCCTTGTAGCCAAACTTGTCCAGTAGCGCGTTACCGCGTGACGGGCTGTAGCGACCCAGCACATTCTTGAAATTCGGATCGTAGCCGTTAATTTGTGGTGCCAACGGTGATTGCGCCGGCAGACCCTGGCCATTGCGGATAATGGACAGTTCCTTGGCCTGGTTATATGACAAGGCAATGGCACGGCGCAGGGCTATACGCTCAAGCGAGTTACCCCCCACGACCTTGTCGTCCATATTGAACATGTAATAGGTAATATCCGCCTCAGCTTCACGGAAATAGCGCCAACCCATCTCTTTATATTTGGGGGAGAGCTCATTGCCCGGCGCAACAATCTTGGAGTAGTTGTTACCTAAGCGAGGGTGGATATCCAGCTGTGCGCTCTGAAACGACAGCCAGGAGGCCTGCGGTGTTTCAATCACGCGGATATCAATGGTGCCTATACGCGGGAAGGTCTTGCCTTCCAACTGCTTGGCGATGCCCTGATCCACCTCAATACCTGGCCCACTGACAGGCTTGTACTGGAAGCCACGATAGTTAGGGTTCGCCACCAGGATGATACGGTTACGCCGCTGCCAGGACTTCAGCATGTAAGGGCCAGTCCCTACCGGATGCGCTTCCGAATTCTCGCCATAGGCCTCGATAGCTTCGCGCGCTACCAAGCCAGTAGCCGGCGCCGCCATGATGTAAGGCAGGTTGTAATCAGTGCGCTTGAGCTTGATCTGTACCGTGTACTTGTCCAGTGCCTGCAAGCCCTCTATCGGCTTGTCAAAGTCGAAAGGCTTGTTCTTGGCCGCCTCGATCTTTTCGTCCAGGCCTATCACCTTGCCCTTGAACATGAAGTCCCAGGGTGCGCCGCGGCTATTGGGGTCAACAATGCGCTGTATGGTGTAGATCACATCGGTGGCAACCACTTCACGCTTCTTGCCCTTGAACACAGGATCATCAGCAAAGTAGATACCAGGGCGAATCTTGAAGATGAAGGTCTTGCCGTCATCCAGCACCTGGGGCAGGTCGGACAGCCTGGGGACCAGGGTTTGCGGACGGGCCAGATAGTCATAGGCCAGCAGTGATTCGAAGATGCTGCTGTTGACTTCGCCAGAGTAATGATCGGAATACTTGGCAGGGTCAAAACCGGATTCAGGCGCTTCGAAATAGGTATGAAGCGTCTTGTTCATGTCGGCCGACTGCGCGGCAACTGGGCCCGCCAGGCCGGCGACAAACAAGCTCAGGCCTGCAATGGAAGCAAGTTTCATGGTGTGGTGTCGCTTTGGAAAACTGCAACTGGGAAAACGCATACAGCACGGTCATATCCGCCGCTGTCATGCCCGGATGGTTATGCCATCAGGCATAGCAACGGGCAAGACCGGTAGGCCTTGCCCGTCGCATACTGCCGTATTCAGTGCTGCTGGGCGTGGAGCGTCCAGAGACGGGCAACATCTGCCGTTCCATCTTTGCCCTGCACGGTTTTCAGCATCTGCACGGCCTTGGGCTTCTGGCCTGCCATCAGATACGCAATACCGAGACGCAGCTTGGAGTCTTCAGGACGCTTGAGACCGCCCTTCTGTATACCCTGCTCCATCATGGCGATGCCCTTGGCGGTTTGACCTGCGCCCACCAGGCTCATGCCCAGATTGACCAACAGGCTGCCATCAGCCGAGGCATTCGCCTCTTTTTCCAGTTGTGCAAACGTAGCCGCTTCGGTGGCTACACGCTTGTTTGCAAGATCCAGCAAACGCTTCTGCCGCTCAGCCTGTGGGCCCTGCCCCAGGACATTGGCAGCAAAGCCTTTTTCAACCACCTTCTTGCCTTCGGCATTAAAGCCTTCCTGCATGGCAAGCTGGGCCATCTGCATAAAGTCCTCCACCGAGGCCATATTGTTGGTGGCAAACTTCAGTCGATACACTTCCAAGGCCAGACGATCAGCAAAGCCGGTCTTGCGCGATACGCGCGAGATCACATCCGTCCAGTAGGATTGCTTGGGGTAATAGGTAACCAGCTTCTCCAGCGTCGCCAGATAGCCATCCGTATTCTTTTGGTTCAAATAGGCATTGGCCAGCAACTGCAGCTTTTCCTCAGACGGCTTGCGGCCTGCCTTGATGTCGCCTGCCACCTGGGCATTCAGTTCACGCGCAGCGCCAGCGGAATCACCGCTCATATAGCGCAACTGGGCAGACAGGCCGGTGATCTGGGCGTTAGTGCCGCCAGCACGGGTGTAACGATCAGCCCATGCTGCAGCACCCTTGAAATCTTTGGCGCGATAGTAAGCACTGACCAGTGCTTCCATTGCTGTCAGTTTTTCGGAACCAGACATCTTGCCCGAATCCATGGCGGACTGAAGCGCCTTGGCAGCTGTTTGCGCATCGCCCGCGCTGGCGGCGGCAAAACCCATCATGCGATCAACCACAAACGACTCGTAAGCCGACTTGCCACCGACAGCATCGGCCTCTCGGGTTTTGGCTAGCGCTTCCCTGTGTTTGCCTGAACGCATCAGGTTGCTTGCTGCGGCCAGCGGCTTGCCCACCTCGGGGCGCACGGCTTCCTGGGCCATGGCAGCGGCCGGGCTGCTATGCAAGCTAACAAGGGCGGGGGAGCCAATGGCTGCCCAGATAAGCAGTCCAAGGCAAAGAGGACGAGCGCGCATTTTTGTTCCGAATTGGTTGGTGGCTTCTTAAAAAGCAAAGCGCGGCGACACCGTCTAGACGATGTCGCCGCAACCCGTTTTGTTACATGAACTGTTCGTTACCGATCATACCGATCTTGGTCACACCCAGACGCTGTGCGGCAGCCATCACGCCTGCAACCGTCTTGTACGGTGCCAGCTTGTTGGGGCGCAGATGCACCTCAGGCTGTTCAGGCTGAGCGGCATATTCACGCAACTTGGCCTCAAGCGTAGCGCGATCCGTGACGATGCCATCCACATAGATGGTTTCGTCAAAATCGATATCAATGCGATGCACGATAGGCTCGGTTGTCTGCGGCGGGGGATTACCCGCAGGCATATCAAGCTTCACTGCGTGCAGTTGCACCGGGATAGTAATGATCAGCATGATCAGCAGCACGAGCATCACGTCGATCAACGGCGTGGTGTTCATGTCCACCATGACTTCCGGATCACCGGAATCACTACCTGAGCCTACATTCATGCCCATGGCTTATCCTTCGCAATTATTTCAACTTAGCCGCGCGGCGGAGGCTCGGTGATAAAACCGACCTTGACGATACCGGCACGCTGGCAAGCCACGATTACCCTACCCACGAACTCATAACGAGCAGTCTGGTCACCACGGATCTGGACTTCAGGCTGAGGCACCTTCACCGCCTCTTCCTTCAGCTTGGTCACCAGCGTTTCGTTATCTGGGATCAAAGCCATGTTCCAGAACACATCGCCATCCTTGTTTACGGCGATGTTGATGTTCTCCGGCTTGGTTTCGTTCGCCTGGTTAGTCTCAGTAGGCAGCTTGACCGGGACGGTGTGTGTCGCGACGGGGATGGTGATCAGGAAGATGATCAACAGCACCAGCATGACATCCACGAGCGGGGTAGTGTTGATTGCCGACACTACCTCGTCATCGCCGCCGGATTCTCCGACGTTCATCCCCATGGCTTAGCCCTTCTTCGCCTGGCTGTTGCTCATCAGCACATTGTGCAGATCGGCACCGAAGGCGCGCACTTGTTCCATGCCGGACTTGTTGCGGCGAACCAGCCAGTTGTAACCGAGCACAGCAGGCACGGCGACGGCCAGACCGATGGCGGTCATGATCAGCGATTCACCCACGGGACCAGCCACCTTGTCGATGGAAGCCTGACCGGACATACCGATCTTCACCAGAGCGTGGTAGATACCCCAAACGGTACCGAACAGACCGATAAACGGTGCAGTGGAACCCACGGTAGCCAGGAAGGCCAGACCATCCTGCAGGCGGTTCTGCACATTCTCGATGGAGCGCTGGATGGACATGGTCACCCAGGTATTGCGGTCAATCTGCTCCAGCAGGGCACCTTCGTGGTGCTCGTTAGCATTTACACCGCTCTCTGCGATGAAGCGGAAGGCGCTGCCTTCCTCCAGGGTGCCTACGCCGGCCTTCACCGAACCTGCACTCCAGAAGGACTCACGCGCAGCCTTGGCTTGGCGCATCAGCTTGAACTGCTCAAACAGCTTGGTCACCATGACATACCAGGTACCCATGGACATGATCAGCATGATCACCAGGGTGCCCTTGGCCACCATATCACTCTGGGTCCACAGGGCCTTCAGGCCATATGGGTTGTCAGTGGGCACACCAGCGTCTGCTGCAGGCGGTGCAACGGGTGCTTCGGTGGTGGCGGCGGCGTCAGCCGGGGCTGCAGCAGCTTCTGCGGGGGCCGCAGCGGCATCAGCAGCAGGGGCGGCAGCATCAGTTGCTGCGGGTGCAGTCGCTGCAGGCTCTTCGGCATAGGCAGCGGGAGCAACAAAAACGGTCACCGTCGGAGCGGCAACGAGGGTAAATGCCGCGAAGAGTGCGGACAGACGGTTTGCAACGGACATAATTCTTCCAGCTCCTTAGCTAGGCTGACCCGATCAAGAGTCGACACAGAAATCACCTGACAGCGAATAAGTACGCCACCAGAACAAACTTAAAAACCAAGCAACAACCGCTTAATCGTTCAACGAGAAAGGCACGTCGTAACCAAATACCTGCTCTGCGGGCACACTACACTTAAGACGACGCATCACCGACTTAACCAGATTGGCCAGCGCAGGGTGAGAGGACGACTTGATGCTGACAACAGGTGCCTCACCCGGCTTGACCGAGATACGTGCCTCAACCCTACCTTCAGTCAATCCTTCAGCGTCAGCAATCCCAGGCCACTTGTCGCTCATCTGCTCTTTCAGATCATTCACATTCGAGCAACTGCCGGACAAGGACGGTGCAGGCGCAGCAACTACTGGACCAGGCGTCGGCGGCGTAATGGACGGCGTCGGGGTAGTAGGCTGCACGCTTGTCGTAGCCGTAATGGTCTGCACCGGCGTAGGCGGAGGCGTAACAGCCACCTCAGGCGGCGGAATAAACGAAGGGGGCGGGGGCGGCGCCTTGAAATCAGGCGGGGGCGGGGGCGGTGTTTCAGGCGGAGGTGGCGGTGCTACCTCCTCGATGATCTTGGTCTCAAGAGGATCCTGGATGACCTTGATGATATCCCGATGAAGGCCAATCATCAGACCGTAGGCAATACCAACGTGCAGAAGGACGACAAAGCCGATACCAGCGAGGTGCTTGGTCGGATTCCTCTGCTGCTGTGCAAAATCCATGTATCTACCCTCTAGGCCTGCCACTTGGGTAACGGCAGGGTTAAGCTAAATTAACAAGCCCAAACGGATCACGACGAGCTTGCCACTACAACCAAGCATTAACGCCCAACCCATGTGGAACTAACACCACTCTAACACCACATAGGGCGCGACGTAAATTACTCAAGCCCGCAGCAAGCTGTTATTCACCGGCCGAACCAAGCCCAGCAACAACAAGGTACCAACATCAATCCAAGACCACTTCGGCATAGCCAGCAAGCATACCCAAATCTTGATGGAACCCTAGTCAGCACTTAACACCACTTTAACACCACAGAAGAGACAACGTAAATCTGCAGTGCAACATAAATGGCTACCTGCCAACCAACTCACCTGCGACGTTCAACCTTACAATCGCCGCAAGCTCAAACCCAAGACAATACCAAGAAAATTAGCCATCAAGAATATGGCAAAGAAGACAAGCCCGCTTTGTTGTTAAAAAGTCACAAACATCCCCATAACCAGGCGCAAGGGAAAACCCCAAAACCCGCTCCAGGCAAGGCATTCAAGGCTATTGCACACCAACATGCGGGTAGCAAGCGATTGTCGCAATTTGATTTTAGCCTTAGCAGACCCCCGCCGTTTTACCACACCAAAATGCAATGCACGATATTCACAACAAAGCAAGCGATAGATAGTCGCTATTTACGCAAGTCGGCCCACACCAACACGTACCCAACAGAGTTGGGCAGCACGCATGGCACGGACGCACGAAAACGACAAAGGCCACGAATGTGGCCTTTGTCGTTTTAATACTGGCGCGCCCGAAGAGATTCGAACTCCTGACCCCTTGGTTCGTAGCCAAGTACTCTATCCAGCTGAGCTACGGGCGCATTGTCTTGATTTATTGAAGTGCTGCTGTTTGCTGGCGCGCCCGAAGAGATTCGAACTCCTGACCCCTTGGTTCGTAGCCAAGTACTCTATCCAGCTGAGCTACGGGCGCACTGCACAACAACAATTCAAACTTGGCGGAGAAGGAGGGATTCGAACCCTCGATACAGGTTTATGCCCGTATGCTCCCTTAGCAGGGGAGTGCCTTCGACCACTCGGCCACTTCTCCGTCTCGCTCAAGAGGGCGCCACTATAGCGGCGCCCCTAAGGCTCGTCAAGCGTTCATGGCTCCTGATCGAGAGAAAAAGCTTTGTGAAGCACCCGAACAGCCAATTCCAGGTACTTTTCGTCCAGCACTACCGAGATTTTGATCTCGGAAGTAGAAATCATCTGGATGTTGATTCCCTCCTCGGCCAAGGTACGGAACATGGTGGAAGCGATACCCACATGGGAACGCATGCCCACGCCCACCACCGATACCTTGCAGATCTTATCGTCGCCGGAGATGGACTTGGCGCCTATATGGCCTTGCACGCCCTCCAGAATGGCCAAGGCCTTCTGGTAGTCATTACGCGGCACGGTAAACGAGAAGTCGGTATGCCCCTCTATACCGACGTTCTGGATGATCATGTCGACATCGATATTCGCGTCGGCTACCGGCCCCAGAATTTGATAGGCGATGCCGGGCTTGTCGGGCACGCCGGTCACATTGATGCGCGCCTCGTCACGGTTGAATGCGATGCCCGAGATGATGGCCTTTTCCATATTGTCTTCTTCCTCGAATGTGATCAGCGTCCCCTCCCCTTCCTCCTGGAAGCTGGAGAGCACGCGCAGCTTGACCTTGTACTTGCCGGCGAACTCCACCGAGCGGATCTGCAGCACCTTGGAGCCCAGGCTGGCCATTTCGAGCATTTCCTCGAAAGTCACCGTCTTCAGCCTGCGTGCTTCCGGCACGACCCGTGGGTCCGTGGTATAGACGCCATCCACATCGGTATATATCTGGCACTCATCTGCCTTGAGCGCAGCGGCCAGCGCCACGCCTGTGGTGTCCGAGCCCCCTCGCCCCAGCGTGGTGATGTTGCCCTCGGCATCCACCCCCTGGAAACCCGCCACCACCACCACACGCCCTGCCTTCAGATCAGCCCGCATGGCAGACTCGTCTATGTGCTGGATACGGGCCTTGGTATGCGAACTGTCAGTCAGTATCTTGACCTGGGTGCCGGTATAACTGCGGGCATCCAGACCAATATCCTTCAAGGCCATGGACAGCAAGCCAATAGTGACCTGCTCGCCCGTGGAAATGATGACATCCAGCTCACGTGGATCGGGTTGGGCCTGGATTTCCTTGGCCAATGCAATCAGCCGATTGGTTTCGCCACTCATGGCCGACACCACTACCACGACCTCATGCCCCTGTGCCCGGTAACGGGCAACGCGGCGAGCCACACTCTTGATTCGCTCTGGCGAACCCATGGATGTGCCGCCGTACTTCTGGACGATTAGCGCCATTCCTTCCCTCAGGTATTGCGTAAAAAAGAAATCGAATCTAATGAAAGCCTTGTGTGAAGACAAGGCGGGTTTGACTACATGAATTAGAATATTTCGAACAAGCCTACAGACCGCAGCGCTATATGTCTCCCCTGGTATGGCAAGCAGATACCGGTCTTGTCTAGTCAGCCTTGCCACCTTCAAGTGCCCATGCCTAGCTGCTTTTTTGCCGTCGTCTCAAGGTCGCACAGGCCCACCCAGCGTCCCGGTGTCTGGCCAGCCCCCTATCCTGCACGGCATGGCGCTTCGAAGGGAACAGATCAGGCTGGTGGCGCCTGTATATCCCCACCTGCCCCAGCAGCCACCCGCAGCCACCCGCAGCTAGCAGCGGGCCGCCAAGGCCTAAGCAACTGCAATCCGGGCAATACATCGCGCAACATAGGCCGTGTGGTATAAAGCCGCTTCCTTCATACTGCGCCTTTGCTCAAGCAAGCGACGCCTTCTGATGAATCGCGGTTTCTACACCATACTCGCAGCCCAGTTCCTCTCCGCACTGGCCGACAATGCCCTGTTCATCGCCGCCCTGGCCCTGCTCAAGGTACAGGAAGCACCCGCCTGGCATCAGTCCATGCTGCTCTGGTGCTTTACCGTCTCCTATGTGGTCCTGGCACCGTTCGCCGGCTCGTTTGCCGATTCCATGCATAAAGGCCGGGCCATGATGCTGTGCAACGGCATCAAGCTGTTTGGCTGCATAGGTATGCTGGTAGGCCTGCCGCCGCTGCTGGCCTATGCCATCGTCGGCTTCGGTGCCGCAGCCTACTCGCCGGCCAAGTACGGCATCATCACCGAGTATCTACCGCATGAGAAGCTGGTGGCGGCCAATGGCTGGCTGGAGGGAGCCACCGTCAGTGCCATCATCTTTGGTACCGTGCTGGGCGGCCAACTGGCAGGCCCCAATGTCGGCGCCTGGCTGGCCACGACGCCGCTATCCTTCCTGTCTGCCCCCGTATTCGCCATAGTCGTGCTCTGCCTCATCTATCTGGCAGCTGGCTGGGTGAATATGTATATCCCCAAGCTCAATGTCGAACTCAAGCCCATACACTTTGATCCGAGCTACCTGATTCGGGAGTTCTGGGATTGTGTCGTCAAGCTCTGGCGCGACCCGCAAGGCCAGCTCTCGCTGGGTGTAACCACCCTGTTCTGGGGTGCGGGTGCCACCATGCGGCTGGTCGTCATCAACTGGGCTATCCTGTGGCTGGGCTTCAGCCTGGAGCAAGCCACCCTGATGATCGCAGTCGTTGCCGTGGGTACAGCGCTGGGTTCCGTCATTGCCGGCAAGTTCATCCCCCTCAATCAAGCTTTCCGGGTATTGCCTGCCGGCGTCGCCATGGGTTTCATGGTCATCAGCATGCTGTTCATCTATGACGTCAAGCTGGCCGCATTCCAGATGCTGGTCGTTGGCGCCCTAGCAGGCTTCTTCGTGGTCCCACTCAACGCCATGCTGCAGCACCGTGGGCACATGCTGATGGGAGCCGGCCATTCCATCGCCGTGCAGAACTTCAATGAAAACCTGGGCATCCTGGTCATGGTGGGGGCCCACGCCATGCTGGTGAAATACTTCAGCACCCCGTTGACCGACAATATGCACGGTCAGGCGCTCGCCTATTTCCAGAATCTCGGCGGCATTCCCCCCATGTACGGCATCATCATCGGCTTTGGTCTGCTATTGAGCATCCTGATGCTGATCATCATGCACCGCTACAAGCGTGGTGTGGCTGCCGGCCTGATGCACGACTAGGAATCTTCCCATGATTACCGTAACCGACCTTACCGTACTGGGCCGCTCCCTGGCCGTTGACACCGACCACCTGCTCACCCGCCTGCAGGATGGCGCAGCCTTGCTGATCCATCTAGCGCCGCCCGCCGACTACCCCTATGAGTCGCACAAGGTCGAAGAGCGCATCGTCTGCATCCAGGGCAAACTCAATCTTGAGACCGAGGCCGGTGCTTGCCACGCCCTACTTGCCGGCCAAATGGCACTCATACCTCCCGGCTTGCGTCATCGCTTCGCCGCAGATAGCGATGGTGTCATCCTTACTTTGTTCGGTGGCGCATAAGCAAGCCTTACGGCAAGCCATCCCTACAAAAAACGCCGCATTCAATGCGGCGTTTTATTGAGTTGACTATCTGTACTCTTGGATCAGATTCAGGCCAGCGCCCAGTCTATGGGTGCCCTACCCTGCGCCTGCAAATAGCGGTTAGCCGCCGAAAAATGTCCGTTCCCTATAAATCCTCTATGGGCAGAGAGCGGCGAAGGGTGGGGTGAGGTCAAGACGCAGTGGCGTGCGGTATCGATCAATCCCGCCTTGGCCTCAGCGTAAGCCCCCCACAGCATGAACACGATACCGGCCTGCTCCCGCGACAAGCGCGCCACCAGTGCGTCGGTAAACTTCTCCCAGCCGCGCTTGCGGTGCGAGCCGGCCTTCTCGGCCTCCACCGTCAGCACACTGTTAAGCAGCAACACACCCTGACTGGCCCAGGCCTCGAGATGACCATGCTGGGGTGGATTGTGTCCAAGGTCCCGTGCGATTTCCTTGAAGATGTTCTGCAGCGATGGGGGTGGCCTGACCCCATGGGGCACCGAGAAGCTCAACCCATGGGCCTGGCCAGGTCCGTGATACGGATCCTGCCCCAGTATCACCACCCTGACGTCTGCCGGTGCCATGGTCGCCAATGCGGCATAGCGTTGCTCCCGGGGCGGATATACCACCTTGCCCGCATCGGCTTCAGCCGCCAGGAATGCATGGAGCGACTGCCAGTAGGGCTGGCTGGTCTCATCACCCAACCATTGCACCCACGGGGCAGGCAGTTCATTCATCATGGGAATGCTTTCGTTCAAAGATTTCACGCCTATGTCGCCGGAAAATGGTCTTATCCAGCCAGTCCTGCAGCTCAGGCTCCAGCCGGTTGAATGTCACGGTCACACGTGCCCCATCCGTCATCGGCTCCACCGCAGTGACCGTAGCAGGTAGTTGCAGCGGCTGCGGAATGCGGCTGGAAAGATAAAGTGCCAGTGTGCCCACCTCGCCCAATGGCGGTGGTGCCGGCATAGACCAGCTGGCAGTCTCGCCACTCAGCAGGAAGTTGCAAACAGGTGGCCGTGGCACACCGCGAGCCAACAATTGCCCCAGCAGTTGCAAGGTCAGGTCCACCCTGGCTTCCAGCGCTTGCCAGCGCAATGCGTCCGGGCCATCCTCATCATCCAGATGCGGCGGTGCCGCCTCCATCAGTGCCAGCACTCGCAGC
The DNA here is from genome assembly GCF_036961565.1 of Chitinimonas sp. JJ19. Classification (NCBI taxonomy): domain Bacteria; kingdom Pseudomonadati; phylum Pseudomonadota; class Betaproteobacteria; order Neisseriales; family Chitinibacteraceae; genus Chitinimonas; species Chitinimonas sp. JJ19. The sequence goes on along the minus strand of NZ_JBAMDD010000015.1, from coordinate 36,014 downwards.
AGCAGCACGCCATCGCTGGCCGCCTCGGGCTCACCAGCCTGCCACGCCCCGGCAGCGCTCAGTTGTATGCATATCGTGGTCGGCATATTGTCTCCTGATGCCAATTATACGCTGCGGCACTCGCGACTCTCGCTCGCAGCATATCTTTGCGCCAGCGCAATGCCATAGCCGCAGCGGTGAGAGTAGAATCCGCCCTTCAGCAACGTCGCCTCCCGGTGACGCCGTCATCGTCGGAAGCAGTAAATGCACACCCACTCCTTCTCCCCCGCAGAACTCGACCGTTTTCATGAGCAGGGCTTTATCGTCATCAAGGGCCTGGCCGACGCCAGTTTGCGTGCCGATATCCTGGCGGCCGGCAAGGATCATCTCGCCCGCGCCATCGAGCCGATAGAGTACGAAGCCGATACCCACTACCCCGGCGCACCCAGCTCGCGCGAGGCCGCCGGTGGCCGTACCGCACGTCGATTGCTGCAAGTCTACGCCCGCCACCCGGCCTTCCAGCGTTGGGCCATGAGCCCCCAGGTGGCAGAGCGGGTAAAACAACTCTTGGGCAGCCCTGCTGTTGCGTTGACACAGGCCCACCACAACAGCCTGATGACCAAGCAGCCGGCGTTCTCCAGCGTGACCCATTGGCACCGCGACATACGCTACTGGAGCTTCGAGCACAGCAACCTGGTATCCGTATGGCTGGCCCTGGGACAGGAAGTTCGAGAGAACGGCTGCCTGGGCTTTCTGCCAGGCACCCATACCATGGAAATGGACACAGAACGCTTTGAGAATCGGGCATTCCTGCGCACCGATCTACCAGAGAACAAGGCATTGATCGACAGTGCCGTGTTTCCTGAACTGGAAGCCGGTGACGTGGTGTTCTTTCATGCCATGACCTTCCATGCGGCCGGCTGGAACCGCACCGAGGCTACCAAGTATTCGCTGGTATTTGGCTACCATCGCCAGGACAACCTGCCCTTGCCAGGTAGCCGCAGCGCCAGCCTGCCCTCCATCCCACTGGACTGATGCACAACATGGCAGCGCCAGGGGCTGGAGGTGCAGACCCTGGCAGCAGCCCATCTGGTCATACGGTTCCTGATATCGCGCATGGTGGGGGCGCAAGCAGCCTACCCATGACCTTGTGGATCAACAGTGCGTCCAGAGTCCTTGCCTAAGAGCCTGTTCAAAGTCTTTTCGCCGCGTCGCTGAGCTGGAAAATGGCCAGGCACAAGGCGTGGTGCGCAGGCAATAACAAGTTATTGCCAAGCGCCGCAACGCAGTGAATGGCCGTTTTCCAGTTCAGCCCTTCGGGTTCGAAGCCTTGCCGGCGAATGGCGGCGTTGCAAGCCGCTGACGGTACCGGTACCGGAACCCGTACCGCTGCGCGGCTTGCGCCTTGCCCTTCATCCAGCAAGGTTGCGAACGACGCGGCGAAAAGACTTTGAACAGGCTCTAAGCAAAGGGCTATGCCGCCCAAGGTGGACACTATCTACTGCCCCTTACCTGCCTTGCGTTCGCGGACGATCAATTCGTCGATAAGGGCGAACATGCGCTGCTCGTTGCCGGCCTGATGTGGCGAGGTAACAAACTTGCCGTTGATGATGAAGGTCGGTACGCCTTCGATACGGTAGGCTTTAGTCAATTGCTTGGCGCGACCCAGCTGCGCACCGATGCCAAATGACTTGTAATTAGCCTCGAATTGGGCGCGATTGACGCCGCGCTTGGCTATCCAGTCGAACAACACCTGCTCATCCCGCAACTCCACCTTGGTGCCATGTACTGCATCGAACACTGCGCGATTGTGCTTGGGCAGCAGACCCATCATCCGCAAGGTGATGAAGAGCTTGGCATGGCCTTCCATATCACTGCGGCCATCCCACAATACATGCTCACGGCGAAACACCACGTCCTTGGGCAGCCTTTTCTCCCATGCTTCGACCGTGGGCTCCACCTTGTTGCAATGTGGGCAGCCATACCAGAAGAATTCAATCACTTCGATCTTGCCGGGGGTTTCTACCGGTTGCGGATTCGCCAGCGGCATGACGGGGCTCTCATTGCTATGATCGCCGCCTGCCAGTGCTGGAACGCCAGTCATCGCCAAGCCCAGGGCAAGCAGGGCACGACCAAACAATCGCTTGGTATTCATATAAGGTATTCCTCAAAGGTTGGGTTAGGTAAAGCAAATCCGCTTTGCTGCAACAGCATGGCGTTGCATCATGGCGCTACCTTCCGGGCACGCGGTGCGGTGCGGCGAGCGGGAAGTTGAACCAGGCAATCCAGTGCAATCTGCTCCATATGGCGGCGTAGTTCAGCACGCAGCCTGAGCCCCTGCCCTAGCTCCAGCAGCTCTACGATCTGTCCATGATTGATACGCAGCGCCTCGGCATAACGATCCGGCTCATTGGCCGATGGCGCTGGAAAATTCCTGACCGTTTCAATGCCATACCAGCGTCGCAATCGTTCACGTAGCTGCGCCGCCTGTACGCGCCGTAGCCGCAGTTCCGTCTGCGCAAGCGCACGCAAGCGCTTGTCGCTTCCCTCTGCCAGAAATGCCTGAGACAGCTGCGCAGCCTGCTCAAGCCGCCCAGCCAGTGTGTCCAGCAGTACCTTCTCAGAATCCAGGGTTACAGGCTGGCCAACGGCACTCACGGGTAATGCGCCTAAAGCCAGCAAGGCTATCGCAAATATAAGCAACTGCTTCATGGCAAGGTGAGTGTTGCCGATTGCGGCGTATAGCAAAGTCCACGGGTTTCAAAGCAGCCCTGGTATCGGGTCAGCAGTGTAATCGGCCCAGCACCCTCCCCCGCCAACTCCACCTTGATGCTAAAAGGCTTGGTATAGACCTGCGTGTCGCCGAAGCTGAGGTCGTTCTTGGTTACGGCAGGCGGGAAATCAATCCCGCCGATGCGCGTGCCTGTCGTATTCTTCAGCACAATCAGCAACTTATCTTTATACAGGTAATAAGCCGGCGTCACTGCAAAGTCGACCATGATGGTCTTGGTATCAACACGCCGGGCCTTTACCGAGAATGCCAACTCAGGTGGCAGCGGCTCACTGGAAGGCTTGTTGACCAGTTTGCCCAGCCAATCGTCAGAGCTGGCATAGGCTGGCAGTGAAAGGCCCAAGACCAGGCATAGCAGAGGGTAGAAAAGGTGTTTCAAGTTGACGCTCCTCGCGCGGGAGTAACACCACTAAGCCCTAGACGTGCACTGGCGAGTACCAACAAGACAGCACCGCCTATCACGAAAACATCAGCCAGGTTGAAGGCAGGCCAATGCCAGCCTTGCCAATGCAGATCCAGATAATCCACCACAGCGCCAATGCGGATGCGATCCAGCACATTGCCCATGGCGCCACCGATCAGCCCGATATACGCCACCGTTTCGAGCCTGTTGCTTACTCCTCGCCATAGCCAGAACAGCAGCAAGCCGCAGACGCCCAAGCCCAGAAGCGTAAAGAAGTAGCGCTGCCACCCGCCTGCATGGGCCAGAAAAGAGAAAGCGGCCCCTGGGTTAAGCACATGCACCAGATTGAACCAAGGCGTCACTTCGACGCTGCCATGTAGCGGCAGCCAGACACTCACCCCATATTTGACAGCCTGATCGACGGTAATCAGCAATAGTGTCAGCAGCAGCCACGGCAGAAAGTGTGTACGTGAGGAGTAAACCATATGCTTTAGCTCAAATAATCGCGGTTTGGCCCAGGCTGTTCCGCCTGATTTTCACCGGCTTGCATGATGGCGCGCAGTTCCGCCGATATCTCCATAGGGGCGAAAGCGCTGACATTGGCGCCGCCGGTATTTCCCAGCGGAAGCCGTCCGGTCAGATGACCAAAGGGGGTAAGGAACAAGCGCCAAAGCTGGCCTATGACCTCCCGCACATCACGACGTGCAAGGGCCACCCTAAGCATCCAGATATGCACGGCCCAGTGCGGCCAGAGCTTGCGCTGTCCCAGCACATGCGCCCGCTCCAGAAGCGCGAAGGCTGCCGCCGTCTCGCCGGCCTTCAGTCTATCCTTGGCGTTTTGCATGGCTTGCTGATAAGCCAGCACAGCAGACGTGGGCCGGTTCATGATTGTCCCTTTACGGCAGGTGTGGCTGCAGCGGGTGTCGCGCTGAACGCACCATACTTGTGGAAAACGCTCAACGAGAAAATCAGTACGACGGCGAACAACAACAGTCCAGTACGCAAATTGCGGCGGCGCATGCCGCATCGCACCAGGTCAGCTTGCCTTGCGCAGGTCGGTTCATCTGCTTGCATGGTCACTCCGTAAACAGCCTTACTTGCGCAACAGTCGCAGGCCGTTGCCCACAACCAGCAAGGCGGCGCCCATGTCCGCAAACACAGCCATCCACATGGTGCCCAGCCCCATAAGGGTAAGCGCCAGGAATACTGCTTTGATGCCCAGCGCTAGGCTGATGTTCTGTACCAGTACAGCGTGGGTGCTGCGTGACAGCTGCACAAAGCGTGCGATCTTGCGCAGATCGTCATCCATCAAGGCCACATCGGCTGTTTCGATGGCGGTGTCGGTGCCTGCCGCGCCCATGGCAAACCCAATGTCTGCCCGTGCCAGCGCTGGCGCATCGTTGATGCCATCGCCCACCATGCCGACCTTGCCCATCTGGGCAAAGGCTTCAATTGCCTTGAGCTTGTCCTCGGGGAGCTGATTGCCGCGCGCCTCATCCATGCCTACCTGCCTGGCGATCGCAGCGGCAGTATGCTGATTGTCCCCGGTCAGCATCACGGTCCTGATGCCCAGCGCATGCAATGCCTTGACCGCTTCCCGGCTGCTGTCCTTCACCGTATCTGCTACGGCAAACAAGGCCAGTACCTTCCGCTCGCTGGCAAGCAAGATAACGGTCTTGCCTGCTTCTTCCAGCGCAAACAGGTGTTGTTCCAAATCCGGCGAGCACACCCCAAGTTCTTCGATCAGGCGGTGGTTACCCAGATGGAGAAGCTCACCCGCCACCTGGCCGCGTACACCTCGCCCCAGCAAGGCGCTGAAATCCGCAACCGGCAGTACAGCTACATTCGATTGCTTACCGGCACGGGCGATGGCATGTGAAACAGGATGGTCGGATCGGACAGCCAGGCTAGTCGCCAGTTGCATGGCATTGACGGACTCATCCAGGATGACGCTATCGACCAGTTCTGGCTTGCCATGCGTGATGGTGCCGGTCTTGTCCAATGCCAGCCATTTCAGTCGGCGGCCTTCTTCCAGATACACCCCGCCTTTGACGAGGATGCCATGTCGCGCAGCGGCAGCAAGGCCGCTGACTATGGTCACGGGCGTGGAAATCACCAGGGCACAGGGGCAGGCAATAACCAGCAGCACCAGTGCTTTGTATACCCACGCATACCAATCACCCTCCATCAGCAAGGGCGGTAGCAAGGCCACAGCCAGGGCAAGGACAAATACCAGCGGGGTATAGATCCTGGCAAAGCGATCGACGAAGCGCTGGGTCGGCGCGCGCGCGCCTTGTGCCTCCTCAATCGCATGAATGATGCGGGCCAGGGTGCTGTTGCTGGCGGCGGCGGTCACACGGTATTCGAACGAGCCCGCAATATTGATGGTGCCGGCAAAGATCGTGTCGCCTACTACTTTATCTACGGGGATGCTCTCGCCTGTAATGGGTGCCTGATTGACCGTCGAGCCCCCACTTACCAGCACGCCATCCAGACCGATACGTTCGCCCGGCTTAATCCGCACCACGGCGCCTAGGGGCACAGCCTTGGCCTCCACCTCAAGCCACCGACCATCGGCCTGCAGCATGGTGGCTCGCTCCGGCGTCAGTTGCATCAAGCCACGGATGGCATTGCGGGCGCGATCCAGGGACTTGGCCTCGATAAGCTCGGCAATGGTGAACAGGAACATCACCATGGCCGCCTCTGGCCACTGGCGTATCAATATTGCACCGGTAACGGCGATGGTCATCAAGGCATTGATGTTGAGCTCGCCGTTCCTGAGGGCAATCCAACCTTTCTTGTAGGTGCCTATGCCGCAGAGTGCAATGGCAGCCAGTGCCATCACGGCGCTCACCCACTCCGGCCCTTGCAGCCAATGTGCGATCTCCGCACCCAGGGCAAGGCCGCCAGATACAGCCAGCGGCCACCAGGGCTTGCTGGGCGCCACGGCTGCAGCAGGTGCCGCGCTGTCAGTGATGCCTTCCGCTGTCATACCCAAGCTAAGGATCGCCGCCTCGATTGCGGGCAGCGCGCCGGGGGCATGCACCACCGTCAGTACCCGCTGTATCAGGTTGAACTCCAGCCCCTGCACCGCAGCCATGCCGCCCAGCTTCTTGCGTATCAGTGCTTCTTCAACAGGACAATCCATCTGCGCGATGCGTAGCTGGCTGCGCACGCAGCCCGCAGGCACCATCGTGGATACCGGGCTCGGCTCCGTGATACCTACCAGCGGCGCCATGGTCCCCCCGCCACAGCAAGACGGCGTACAGGCGTCCACTCCCACGGTCTCAGCCACGGCTACTGCGGCCGCGTCGTGATCGTGATCGTGATCGGCCGCATGATCATGGTGATGGTGGGCATGATTAGCCTCGCCATGCGGGATACCATGATCACAGCAAGCTTTTCCGGCCGATTTTTCATGCACATGGGCGGAAGACATGAGTGGGCTTTCCATATTTTTCCATATTGCGATGGCGCCATCTCACACCCTGAAGCTACTATAGAGTCAAGTCATGAATCGGATTATTTGGAACGCACATGAAAATCGGTGAACTAGGACAGATTGCGCAGTGCACCGTTGAAACGGTTCGCTACTACGAAAAAGAAGGACTGCTGCCACAGCCAGAGCGCACCTCTGGCAACTTCCGTAGCTACGGCCCCCAGCATCTGGAGCGCCTGCGATTCATCCGCAATTGCCGGGCGCTCGACATGACGCATGGTGAAATTCGCACCTTGCTGGAGGTAATGGATGCACCCGCTGCAGGATGTGGCCGAGTCAACGCCTTGCTGGATGAACACATCGGTCACGTTGATGCACGCATCGCAGAATTGATGCAGCTGAAACTGCAGCTTGGTGAGTTGCGGCACCAATGCAAGGCAGAACAGCCTGCAGCAGCCTGCGGCATATTGCAGGGGCTGGTCAGCATGGAGAGTGAGGCACGGCAGGAGCGGCACACCCATTTAGGCTGAGCATCTGTTCATTCTACCGACGCGTCACTGCAGCATCACGCCGACCCGGCGGTATAGGCGGTATAGGCTGAACCGACTGCCCGGTGGCCAGCCCCAGCGCCGGCACTAGGCGACGAAGTGTCCTGCCATGGCCACCATCACAGTCAGCTTCCGCAGGCACAGGCCGTGCCTGCCACCTTGTACCCAGGAAGACTACGCTAGGGCATACCTCTCGAAGCCTGGTATGAGCCTAAACCATTGAAATACTGAAAGCGCATTAAGAGCGGCTAACAAAATCCGGCGAAGCGGTTCTGGCTAGGCGTGCAAACGTACACAATCCGTGGGTATGGCAAGTTTGCACAACAACGCCAGAGGGTTTTGTTAGCGGCTCTAAGCATGAGGATGGCAGGGGGAAGCAATCAGGGGGAGCCCGCTGATTTAGGCTGCGCCGCCGCCCCGTCAGCACACATCAATGACTTGAGCCCATCATGGGTTCCCAGGAATGCCGCCATGCCCAACGCCCTGCTCTATGCCGTTGCCACACTGATCTGGGGGTCAACCTGGCTGGCCATCACGTTTCAATACGGCAGCGTGCCCGCCAGCGCCTCGGTGGCTTATCGCTTCTTGCTGGCCGGCCTCTTGTTGCTGGGCTGGTGCAAGCTACGCGGTGAGCGCCTGCAACTGAGTCGCACCGAAATGGCCTGGTCTGCACTGCAGGGCTCGCTGATGTTCGGGGTCAGTTATATGCTGGTGTACGAGGCCGAAAAACACATCGCCTCAGGTTTGATGGCCGTATTGAACTCCAGCATGGTAGTCATCAACCTGGTGGGCATGAGCCTGGTATTTGGCCGTCGGATGGATCAGAAGTCCGTCCTGGGTGCGGCCTTGGGCATACTGGGTATCGCCCTGGTGTTCTGGCCGGAACTGACCGATGTTCGCACCGCCTCTGCCTGGCTGGGTGTGGCTTGTGGCCTGGGAGCCGCCCTGCTGGCCTCCCTGGGCAACCTGGTGGCACAGCACAACCGCAATCAGCAAATACCATTGCTACCCTCCATAGGCTACGGCATGCTGGTGGGCGGCAGTATTGCGCTGATCTTCACGCTGATCGGTAACCAAGGCCTGGTATTTGATACCCGCCCCAGCTACCTTGCGTCCTTGCTCTATCTATCTATCTTCGGCTCGGTCCTGGCGTTTGCCGCCTATCTCACGCTGCTAGGGCGCATAGGCGCCGCCAAGTCCGGCTATATCGCCGTCGCTGTCCCCATCGTAGCCTTACTGCTGTCTGGCTGGTTCGAAGGATTCCAATGGCGCATCTGGACAGTAGCTGGCATAGCCTGTGCCGTTGCCGGCAATGTCATTATGCTGCTCGACATCGCCCCGGTATTGCGCAAGCTGGGCCTGACCAGGCTGGCGGCACGGCTGGCCTGAGCACTCCCCCGCTCATGCAGAAAGCGTCTGGCGCAGCCGTTCATACAGGCAGATAGCCGCCGCGGCGCCGACATTGAGCGATTCCAGCCCTGCCCTCATCGGTATGGCCAGACGCAAATCGGCCAGTGCCAGCACCTCGCGGCTGATACCCTGCCCTTCGCTGCCCATTACCAGCACGAGATCGCCCCGCAGGTCGGCCTGGTAGAGTGAGATGCTGCCATCCAACACAGTCACCGCCTTACGCCCGACAAAGTTGGTCAGCAACGCAGGTAAGTCTGCCCGCTCCACCACAGGCAGCAGAAAATGCGCCCCCATGCCGGCACGCAGTACCTTGGGCGACCAGACATCGGCGCAGTTGGGGCTCAGCCATACCTGTGCCACACCAGCAGCTGCAGCCGTGCGCAGCATGGCACCCACATTGCCAGGGTCCTGCACACCGTCCAATGCCAGTACCAGGCCACGCTGCAACGGTGCGGGTGCGGGCGGCGGCGCCCACAGCGCCAGTACGCCGGATGCCGACTCCAGCTCGGTCAGTTCGGCAAACAGGGTATCGGCCACTACCGAGACCGGCCCATCGAATCGTGCCGCCAGCGCAGCCACCTCGGCACGTTGGGGCGCACTCTGTGATAGCAGCAGGCGTTCCGGTGGCTGCCCCGCGTCAAGCGCCGCAGCAAGCAGATGGGGGCCATCCAGCAAGGTCTGGCCGGTTTTCAGGCGCTCCCGCCGATTTTCCATCAGCTTGATGCAGGCCTTGATCAAGGGGTTCTGGCGAGACTGTATGACATCCATAAGGGGCGATCACAAAAGCAAACCAGGCCGGCAAAGCGGCCTGGTAGAGAAAAAGGCAGAAAGGTAGCTTACCAAGGGCAATCGCCGCAGACTCAACCCAGCTCCAGCCGTTTGGCCTGACGGGTAAGGCACTGTCCCGTCATCAGGCAAACCTGCTTGAAGCCATTGTACTGCGCCTCTGTCAGCGCACCACCCTGATTGTCGGCATAGAACAGGCCTACGGGCTTCTCCTCCACAAACAGCGACATGGCAACAAACTCGCCCTCGCCCACGGCCTGCCGCAGCCCGCGTGGCAGCAAGGCATCGTATTGCGCACGGTTGCTTGCATTCAGCCAGACGGACTGCGGCTTGAGCATCAACCGTGTAAAGATATGCGGTGCAGAGAGATCGACCTGGAAGGTACGCAGCGGATCATTATCGGTCGCGCCCACAATGTAGCGCGTCTTCAGCAGGTTGTGCCCCGCCATCAGCAGGCCAAACATGATGCGCTTCATACCCAGGGCCTCGGACTGAGCCCGTATGGCCAAGCCCATGATCTGGTTGAAGGACGCACCACTCTGCCCTGCTTTTTGCATCTCACGCAGAATATCGTTCAGCGAAGGCCGCGCCGGTTCGTGGCTCGCAGCACCGGGGTTGGCCTTGGCCTGCGGCTTGGGCCACTCACCCGGCAACATCACCAGCCAGCGAGCGGGTGCGAATATCTGGGCGTAAGGCCAGTCCTTATGGGCAAAGTGCAGCAGGGCCTTGCAGACCAGCTCCCAGGCCTCTGGCTGTTCCACACCCAGGGTATGGGCAGCAAGATGCAGGTCGCTGTTCAGGCTCTCGTGCCACCAGCCCTGCTGCAGGCGATCAGCCAGCCGCAGCGCAGCCTGCTGCAGCAGGCTGCGCTGGCTGGAGGCCGCACTGTCATCCAGCAAGGTATTGAAAACCTCGGGCAGGCGCCAGCGGGCAAACAAAGGCAAGGCCACACTACCAAGGTCGACCGGTGGTGCCTTGTCCGGCAAGCCGACCTCCAGGTAACGCAGCATGCGCGGCAGGCCTGCCAGCAAAGCAGTGATGTAGATTTCATCCAGCCTGGCATCGTAGCGCAGCACGCCGAAATCGCGAGCCAACCTGGCTGCCAGACGGGCTGCGGCTATATCGCGCAGCAAACCAAAATAGTGCGCCGGCTGCTTGGGCAACAGCAGCGACTCCACGCTGGGCAAGCGGGCAAACTGGCCGACAAAGGCATCCACCCCCATCAGCAGCACGACACTCTCGATGGAAACGATATCGGCTGCCAAACTGCCGCGCTCGCGCTGGTTGATCAGCCGCAGGGCGTGGGCGGTGAGTAAAGGATCGCGCAACACCAAGTCGACGATCTCGTCGGTACGCACGGTCTCTACCCGTGCATTCAACCCCGCCAGGGCAGCCTTGGTAGACTGCAGTATGGGTAGCGGCCGGCGTGCCCAAAAGGCCAGCCAGGCTTCATTCCTGTCATCGTGTTTGGTCGCTGCTGCCGCTTTGTCGGCAATCAGGGCATTCGCCATAAATGTAGCCTTGCGCCCTTCCAGTCGTTGACTTCGATAATACGATCCGCCGTCACATCGGGCACGGCAAAGGTATTGCTGATCAGTAAACTGCCACTGGCCATTTCCTGCCTGGCCTTTTGCCAAACTGCCGGCATGGCGGCAGGTGAGAGAAAGGCATACACCACGTCAAAATCCCGTAGCGGCACCGCCATCATATCGCCGCGCAACCAGGCAATCGGGCGGCCGCTCAGGCGCAAGCGGCACCAGCCCAGCAGCCACGGCAACCACGCATGCTCCACCCCCGTCAGCTGCAGATCGCTACGGCGCCCTAGCCCGGCCAGCACCGTACCTGTGCCTGCGCCGATATCGAGCACACTGGCACCCTTGGGCAGCAGTGGTTCAAGGGCGGCCAGTGTTGCCTGGTTGCTCAGGTACAGCGGCACCCGGCTACGGTCTATCCGGCCAAACAAAAGCCAAGCAAGTGTAAAAGCCAGCAGGTAGATCCAAGGTGGAAGATCCAGCCAGAGCCCCAGCACGATGGCGGGTGCAAACAAGGCGTGTATCAGCAACCACCAGCGCGGTTGCCCCAGCATGCGTGCACCCAGCACAGCTAGCCCCACCTGCACCGGTAGCCAGTAGCTGACAGCCAACCAGCCCAGCCACACCAAGGCGAGGCTCAGCAGGCTGGCGCCAGCCTGTACCAACAAACCTACCCAGGCGGGTGTCACGGCGTGGCCGGTGCAGCAGCGGGTTCGGTCGCGGCGGCAGCGCCTGCCTGGATGGCACTTGCCGGGTCGCTCACGGCTTCTGCATCACCTGCCGCCTTGCCAGCCAGCTTCATGATGTTTTCTTCGGCTTCCTTGTTCAACACGATGATGCTGATACGGCGATTCACCGGGTTAGCCGGATTGACCACATCAAAGGGCACCGAATCGGCCAGACCCACAACCCGCAATATCTTGGTCGAGGCCATGCCGCCTGTCAGCAATTGCCGCCGGGAGGCATTGGCCCTGTCGGCCGACAATTCCCAATTGCTGTAGCTGTTATCACCGGTAGAAAAACCCGCCGCATCGGTATGGCCTGAAAGTGAAAGGCGGTTGGGTACCTCGTTCAGGATGGTGGCGATCTCCTTGAGTATCTCGCCGGCATAGCCTTCCATCTGGGCACTACCACTTTTAAACATAGGGCGGTTCTGCTGATCAATGATCTGTACCCGCAAGCCCTCGGGCGTGATATCGAGCAGGATCTGATCCTTGTACTGGGCCAACTTGCCGTCTATGGCCTGCTTGATCTTCTCTTTCAGCTCATCCAGACGCTTCTTTTCCTTGCCACCGTCACCACGGCGCTGCTCGCCGGCCTTCTTGGAAAGGTCCATGCCGCCACCCTGCAGCACGCTTTGCGATTCGCCAGCACCGGAACCACCACTCAGGGCGACCTTGAGCGGGTTCTGGAAGTACTCGGCAATGCCGCGCAAGTCCCCCTTGGTAGAGGAGCCCAGCAGCCACATCAACAGGAAGAAGGCCATCATGGCTGTCACAAAGTCGGCGTAGGCGATCTTCCATGCACCACCGTGGTGGCCATGGCCGCCTTTCTTGATCTTCTTGACGACTATGGGCCGTTGCGAATCGTCGCTCATCGTCTCTCTCCGCTATATCGCTGACGATCAGCCTTTTTTGTTCTTCACGAATTCTTCCAGCTCCAGGAAGGAAGGACGGATACGGCCTTCCATGGCCTTGCGACCAAATTCCACAGCAACCTGCGGCGCATAGCCATTCAGGCTGGCCAGCAAGGTCACCTTGATGGTCTGGAACACCCGTGTGCTATCAGCCGCCTTGCCATCCAGTATCCAGGCCAGGGGATTGATGAAACCGTAGGCCAGCAGGATACCCATGAAAGTACCGACCAGCGCCGCACCAATCAGCTTGCCCAACTCGGTCGGCGGCAGATGCAGCGAACCCATGGTATGCACCACGCCCATCACGGCAGCCACAATACCGAATGCAGGCAGGCCATCACCCAGCTTCTGGAAGAAACCCACCGGAATTTCCGCCTCATGGTGGTGGGTTTCGATTTCCACATCCATCAGGTTCTCGATTTCGAATGCATTGAGATTGCCACCCACCATCAAACGCAGGTAGTCGCAGATGAATTCGACGACATGGTGATCCTTGGCAATGCTGGCGTACTTGGCAAACATGGGGCTGGCGTCGGGGTTCTCCACATCGCCTTCTATCGACATCAGGCCTTCTTTGCGCACCTTGGAGAGGATTTCATACATCAGCGCAAACAGGTCCATATAAAAGGCCTTGCCATAAGGCGAGCCTTTGAACAGCAAGGGTATGGAGCCGAAAATGACTTTAAGGTTGGGACCATAGGCCACGAGCATGGCGCCCAATCCGCCACCGAAGATGATGACGATTTCAGACGGCTGCCAAAGCACCGCCAGGTGGCCGCCATGAGCGGCATAGGCGCCGAAAATACAGACGCACATGAAAACGTAGCCAATGACGACAAACATCGGATCCTGCTCCCATCAGCTCTTGAGGCCGGTTGGCGCGCCAGCGAGCGACGCAACGGTTGGATATTAGTTGTCGTACAGGGGTTATGACAAACCCAAACTTGAGAATAGCTGTAACCGCAGCGCTTGGTGCTTGTTTTGATAGGGTATTGCAAACCGGCATGGCGGGCTTGTCCAACACAAAACCCTAAGGTTCTGCGCTACCAAAGGCTGATCTGGCGCGCCTCTACCTGTGCCCGCACTGGCCCAAAGCTACGCCTGTGTGCCACGCAGGGGCCTAGCGCAGCCAAGGCGGCAAGGTGTGCGGGTGTGGGGTAGCCCTTGTGTACGGCAAAGCCATAGCCAGGGTAGCTGGCATCCAGCGCCACCAGTTCGGCATCCCTGGCTACCTTGGCCAGAATGGAAGCGGCAGAGATCGCCGGCTCAATCGCGTCCCCCCGCACTATCGCCCGGGCAGCGCAGAGCAGGCCTGGCGGCACCCTGTTGCCATCGATCAAGGCCTCCGCAGGCACCATCGGTAAGGCTTCAACCGCACGGCGCATGGCCAGCATGGTCGCCTTGAGAATATTGTGCTCATCTATCTCCGCCACCGTGGCACTGGCAATGGCCCAGGCCAGAGCGCGTTGCTTGATGGCTTCAGACAATTGCTCGCGCCGGCCTGCAGTCAGTACCTTGGAGTCAGCCAGGCCCGCTATACCATGATCGTCACCCAGTATCACAGCAGCAGTGAACACCGAACCGGCTAGCGGCCCCCTGCCCGCCTCGTCAACACCACAAACCAAGCTCACGACCTACCCCGAAGATAGGCCACCACGGCATCGGCTGCACGCTCGGCCGCATCCTGCCGCAGCGCTTCATGTTGCTCGGTAAACAGCGCATGCAGCGACTGAGCCAGCCGGCGATCATCCACATAGTTGCCCAAGGCCTGCGCCAGGTTGGCAGGTGTCGCCTCATGCTGCAGCAACTCGGGCACCACAAAGCGGCCAGACAGTACATTGGGCAAGCCCACATAAGGCAGCCGCATTTTCTTCTTGACCAGCTTGTAGGTGGTATCAGACAGCTTGTAGGTAATCACCAACGGCTGCTTGGCCAGCATGGCTTCCAGGGTGGCGGTGCCCGAGGCCACTAGGTTGGCATCCGCCGCCTGCATGGCCTCCTGGGCGTGGCCAAACATCAGCCGCAGGGGCAAATCCAGCGCCTTGTACTTGTAGCGGGCCGTATCAAACAGATCGCGGGTCTCACGCGTTACTAGCGGTACCAGAAACTGCGCCTGCGGGTAACGTGCGTGCAGCAACCTGGCCGTTTCGATAAAGAGTTCGGCATGGAATTCCACCTCGCTGACCCGGCTACCTGGCAGCATGGAGAACACCAGTTGATGCTGCGGCAAGCCTATGGTTTCACGCACCTCGGCACGATTCACGCTCAGCGGCATTTCATCGGCCAGGGGGTGACCTACATAGGTCGCCTTGGCACCTACCGCGTCATACAGCGCCTTTTCGAACGGAAACAGGCACAGCACCTCGCTGGTGGCCGCCTTGATCTTGTGGATGCGCTCCCCTCGCCAGGCCCAGATAGAGGGGCTGACATAATGAACAGTGGGTATGCCGCCATCCTTGAGTTTGCGCTCCAGCCCCAGATTGAAATCAGGGGCATCGATGCCGATAAACAGATCCGGGCGCTCGGCCAGGCAAGCCGCCCGCAACTGCGAGCGTATGCCCAGCAGCTCGCGCAGGTGTTTGAGCACCTCGACATAGCCACGCACCGCCAGCTTATCCATAGGGAAAAGGCTGGTCGCGCCGGCCGATTGCATCTTGGGGCCGGCTATGCCGGCGAAGCGCACATTGGGCATGCGCCGCCGCACCGCCTCTATCAGGCTGGCGCCCAGCAGGTCGCCAGAGGCCTCACCAGCAACAATGGCAATACGCGGGCCGGAATGGCCATCAAACAAGGACTGCATGGGCAATGATTTACCGATGAATGAAACAGCTTAGCGAATCAGGCCGCGCGTAGCCGTCGGAAAGAAATCCACAAAGGCCTGCAGCTCGGGCCGCGCCGATGCACGCGCCACGATCTCGGCACAGGCTTCCTCCAGGCTCAAGCCCTGGCGATACAGCAGCTTGTAGGCCCGCTTGATCTCGGTGATCTGCTCGGCGGTATAACCGCGCCGGCGCAAGCCCTCGCTGTTGATACCTGCTGGCGCCGCACGGTTGCCGGCCGCCGTCACATAGGGCGGCACATCCTGCGTCACCGCTGCCGTAAACGCCGTCATGGCATGCGTGCCAATCTTGCAGAATTGATGGATGGTGGTGAAACCGCCCAGGAACACCCAATCACCCAGATGCACATGGCCCGCCAGCGTGGCGTTGTTGGCCAGTATGGTATGGCTACCGATACGGCAATCATGCGCGATATGCACATAAGCCATGATCCAGTTGTCGTCGCCCAAGCTGGTCAAGCCCTCATCCTGGCTGGTGCCGGTGGAGATGGTGACGAAATGGTAGACGCTATTGCCATCACCCATGACCAGCCTGGTCGGTTCGCCCTGGTACTTCTTGTCCTGCGGGGCGCAGCCTATCTGGGCCGATCCATGGAAAACATTGTTGCGGCCTATGGTAGTGTGCCCATCGATCACGCAATGCGGACCTACCCGGCTACCGGCAGCAATGCTGACATGCTCACCCACCACGCTGAAGGGGCCGATCTCGACATCGTCAGCCAGTTGGGCGCCTGGATGGACTACGGCGTTCGGATGGATACGGGCCATGCCTGCCTCACGCCGCCGCAGAGGCGGTTGTGGCCGGCTTGGTGGCCACCTGGGCACACAGCAGGTCTGCCTCTGCCACCATATTGCCTGCTACGCGGGCCACGGCCTTGTACTTCCAGATATTGCGCATGCGCCGCTCTATCTTGACCTCGATCAGCATCTGATCGCCAGGCATGACCTGCGACTTGAAGCGGACATTGTCGATGCCAGCAAACATGTAGAGGTAGCCATCCTTGGGCTTGTCGCCAGTGGTACGGAAGCTCAGTACACCGGCTGCCTGGGCCATCGCCTCTACAATCAGCACGCCGGGCATGACCGGGTACTTGGGGAAGTGGCCGACGAAGAAAGGCTCGTTGTAGGACACATTCTTCAAGGCGACGATACGCTCGCCAGGCACCAGTTCGGTCACCCGGTCTATCAGCAGAAAAGGGAAGCGATGTGGCAGATGGTCCAGTATGCCCTGGATATCCATGCTTTCGATGGTCTCGGGTCCGGTGGCGGTTCCGGTGGCGGTTCCGGTCGCGGCGCCGGCTTCGATTTGCGCTTGGGTCATGACGTTGATTCTCCCGTGTTGGCATCATTGCGGCCAACTTTACGTTCAAGTTCTTTCAATCTCTTTGCCATGGCATCCAGCCTGCGCAGGTGGGATGCATTGGCCAACCAGTCTTCGTGCGATTGCACCGGGTACTGCCCTACATAGGTACCCGCCTTCAATATCGACTTGCCTATCAAGGTACCTGCCATGATGTTGACCCGGTCGGCAATCTCCAGATGCCCCAGGATCATGGCACTGCCGCCAAAGGTGCAATAGGCGCCTATACGGGTACTACCCGCCACGCCCACGCAACCGGCCATGGCAGTGTGCCGACCTATATGCACGTTGTGGGCTATCTGTATCTGGTTATCGAGCCTGACGCCATCCTCGATCACCGTATCGCCCAACGCCCCCCGGTCTATGGTGGTGGAAGCGCCAATCTCCACATCATTGCCTATACGTACCCGGCCTATCTGTGGAATCTTGTACCAGCCTTCACCTGTCCAGGCGTTGCCAAAACCATCGGAGCCGATCACCGCATTGGCATGCACCACTACCCGCTGCCCCAGCAGGCAATCGTGGTAGATCACCACATTGGGGTAAAGCCGACTGTCGTCGCCTATTTCGACACCGTCACCCACTCGGCAACCTGCCTCGATCACCACATTGGCACCCAATATGGCGCCCTGCCCCACGCTGGCATGCGGGCCTATGCGAACGCCCGGCGCCAGGCAGACATCGGGTGCCACCCAGGCGGTGGGATGCACACCCGGGGCCGGCATGCGCGGCGGGTTGAGCAAAGCGGAAACCTGCGCGAAATACAGATAGGGATTGGCAGCCACGATACGCGGCCGCTGAGTCAGATCACGACTTTGCTGCCCCAGCACGACAGCTGCAGCCTGGGTCTCATCCAGTTGCTTGCGATACTTGGGGTTCGCCAGAAAAGCCAGTTCGTCGGGCTTGGCAGCCTCAAGCGTTGCCACCTGGCGTATCTCTGCATCATCACCGACCAGTTCGCCGCCCAGCCGGGCGACGATATCGGACAGCCTCAGCACCGATCAGGCCTTACTTGTCAGACAAGGATTTGAGGACCTTGTCGGTGATATCCAGCTTAGGGTTCA
This sequence comes from Chitinimonas sp. JJ19, assembly GCF_036961565.1. Classification (NCBI taxonomy): domain Bacteria; kingdom Pseudomonadati; phylum Pseudomonadota; class Betaproteobacteria; order Neisseriales; family Chitinibacteraceae; genus Chitinimonas; species Chitinimonas sp. JJ19. The sequence goes on along the minus strand of NZ_JBAMDD010000015.1, from coordinate 18,227 downwards.
CGTACACCGCCTCCTGCAGGATGGCGTCGTACTTCTCTTGTGCGGCAATCTGCTGGATGGTGTTGTAGGCGCGTTCCTGGATGCCCGACAACTCCTCGTTACGGCGGGCATTCAGATCCTCACGGAATTCGCGCTGAATACGTGCCAGATCCTGATTCAGCTTTACCAGTTCGCGCTCCTTGTTACGGCGCTCGGTCTCCGGCATGGTCAGGCCGCCTTTGTCCAACTCCACCTGGCGGCCCCGTACCTGCTCGGTCAGCTTCTTGATGTCGGCATCACGACCTGCAAATTCCTTCTCTATCTTCTTGACGGCTTTCACCGCCGGCCCAGACTCACGCATGATGCGATCCAGGTTGACGAAGCCGAACTTGACGTCCTGCGCAATGGCAGGTGTCATCAGACCGGTGGCAAGAATCAGGCTGAACAGGCGTTTCACGATTACGTCCTTTTGAACTGGCTGCCAGGCAACAGCATGCATCAGAAAATCTGGCCAAGCGAGAACTGGAAGCGCTCCAGTTTATCCCCATCCTTGGCATTGAGGGGCTTGGCATAGCTGAACTTCATCGGCCCCACTGGTGCAAGCCAGCTAAAGGCCACACCAGCCGAGAAGCGCATGTCACCCAGCTTGAGCTTCTGATCTTCACCCCACACGTTACCGCCGTCTATGAAAGCCGACAAGCGCGTCGATTTGTCGGTCTTCATGCCGGGCACCGGCAACAGCAGTTCCAGGTTGGTGACCAGGCGACGATTACCGCCGGTTGCTTCATCTGTGGTTACGGTGCTGGTGCCGCTGGTGATGGTGTTACGCGGGCCCAGGCTGGAGCTTTCATAGCCACGCACCGAGTTCACGCCACCAGCAAAGAAGTTGGAATAGAACGGCAGTTTTTGTCCACCATAGCCGCCGCCCATGCCTGCCTCAGTATTCCACAGCAAGGTAAAGGTCTTGCTCAAGGGGAAGAACCACTGCTGCTGGGCCGTCACCTTGTAATACTTGACGTCGCCACCCGGCAAGCCAGATTCAGCGTTGATGGAGAGCAGCTTGCCACGGGTCGGGAACAGGGCGCTGTCGCGGGTATCGCGTGCCCAGCCTGCCGAACCCAGTATCGTAATATTGGTCTCGCCATACTTGTTGACGAAACGCTTGTACTCTTCCGGGCTGTTCTCGAACAAGGTCAGCTTGGAGCGTTCGGCCGACAGGCCCAGGTTCACACCGTCGTATTCGCTGACCGGCACAGACCAGCGCAGACCACCGCCTACGGTGTCGTTGAGATAGCTGCCCACCGACAGGTTATCTGGCTCATAGCGGCGCTTGTACAAGTCAAAACCGCGCGATACGCCATCGGGTGTGGCATAGGGGTTGGTGAACGACACCGCGTAGACCTTGTTGCTGGAACTGGTATTCACTTCCAGCTTCAGGTACTTGCCGCTACCGAAGATATTGGCCTGCGCAATGGAGCCCGACAGCACCAGACCATCTGATTGCGAGTAACCGGCACCCACCTGGATATTACCGGTCTGCTTCTCGGTCACCGTCACGTTGACGTCCACCTGGTCGGTACTGTCTGCAACCAGGGGGGTATCCACCGTCACTTCATTGAAATAACCGAGCAGATCCAGACGCTCCTTCGAGCGCTTGATCTTCCAGCCGGCGTAGGGAGCGGCTTCCAGCTGGCGCATCTCACGGCGTATCACTTCGTCGCGGGTACGGGTATTACCGCTGATATTGACGCGGCGTACATAGGTCTTGCGGCCTGGATCAACATAGAAGGTGAACGCAGCCTCGAATTTCTGCTTGTTGACCTCAGGCACGGCATTGACATTGGCAAAGGCATAGCCCTCGTCCGCCAAGCGCTCGGAAATGATGGTGGTGGCCGCATTGATCTTGGCACGGGAGAACACCTCACCAGCCTCGATACCGATCAACCGACGCAGCTCCGCCTCAGGCACAATCAGCTCGCCCGCGAACTTGACGTCGCTGATCTTGAACTGTTCGCCCTCGGTCAGATTGACGGTGAGGAAGATATCCTTCTTGTCGTCGGACAAGGCCACCTGCTGGGAATCGATATTGAATTCCAGATAGCCATTGTCGAGGTAGTAGGAACGTAGTGCCTCGATATCGGCCTGCAGCTTGGGCTTGGAATACTGGTCGCTCTTGGAGAACCAGCTGAACCAACCACCCGTATCTAGCTGGAAGTAATCCTTGAGATCGCCTTCGCTGAATTTCTGGTTACCCACCAGGTTGATCTGCTTGATGGTGGCAACCAGGCCCTCGGAGATATCAAAGGAAATCCCCACGCGGTTACGCTCAAGCCGCGTTACCGTGGTCTTGATCTGTACCGAGTACTTGCCACGGCTGTAGTACTGTTTCTTCAGTTCCTGCTCAGCCGAGCCCAGCAAAGCCTGGTCGAATGTCCGGCTCTCCGCCAGGCCATTGTCGCGCAAGGCCTTGAGCAGTTGATCCGATTCGAATTCCTTGGCGCCTTCGATCAGGATATTGGCAATGATGGGGCGCTCGTCCACAGCCACCACCAGCACATCCTTGTCGACCTCCAGCCTGACATCGCTGTAGAAACCAGTGGCGAACAGCGCCTTGACGGCGGCTGCGGCCTTGTCATTGTCTACACGGTCACCCACCTTCACAGGCAGGTAGTTGAATACTGTGCCAGCTTCCGTGCGCTGGATGCCCTCTACACGGATTTCCTTGATGACAAAAGGCTCGAAAGCCTGAGCGGGTACAGATAGGCCGAATACGGCGAGTAGAGCGAGCGAGATCGAGGTCGGTTTCATAAACGAATCCGGCGGCGCAAGCGTGACACCGTCGATGGGATGGAGTTTGGGTGGCTAGCCACCCACCAGGCGCGTAATGTCATTGAACAGGGCAACAACCATCAACGCGGCGAGAAGTCCGACGCCCACGCGTTGACCAAGTTCCATCACGCGTTCCGACACGGGTCGGCCCCGCAAAAGTTCGGCGGAATAATACATCAAATGCCCACCATCCAGCACCGGCACAGGCAGCAGGTTTAGCACCCCCAGGCTGATGCTGATCAGGCAGAGAAATTCCAGGTAGGCACGCAGGCCTATCTTGGCACTTTGGCCGGCATAGTCGGCTATCGCCACCGGGCCGGATAGTTGCTTGACGGATACATTGCCCTGCAACATGCGCCACATCATGCGCAAAGACAAGGCCGAAGTCGCCCAGGTCTGTTTCAGGGCCCGGCCGGCAGCCTCCACCGGGCCATAGCGCTTTTGCTGCTGCAGGCTCTGCAGCGCAGCGATATCCATCCCCACACCCGCGCCGATACGCCCTATGGTGCGGCCATGTTCCACGATGGCCTGGGGGGTCACCACCAATTGCCTGACTTGCCCGGCACGCAACACCTCCAGACGCGTAGGCAGGCCGGCCCTGGCCTGTATGGCAGCAACAAATGCACCTGGGCCGGCAATGGGCTTGCCCTCCACCTGCAGCAGTTGGTCGCCACCCTGCAAACCGGCCAAGGCAGCGGCACTACCCGCCTGCACCTCGCCCACCCGCAACACACCCAGCAACATGCCGATATGTTGGGTCAAACGGCCGTCGACAGCTTCATTGCCAAGACGCGAAAGATCCAGCACCAGGGTCTGCCGCTCGCCACGGCGGTCAACCTCCAGCCCAACCTGTGCCCTGGCTGCGGCCCGGTCTATCAAGGCAAGCTGCACTTCAGCCCAACTACCCAGCTGTTCACCATCAATGGCCTGTATCGTGTCACCAGCCTGCAAACCTGCGGTAGCCGCCACACTGCCAGGCACAACCGTACCCAGCCGGGGCAGCGTGATATCCACCCCAGTCATAAAAATGCCCCAGTAAACCAGGATGGCGAGCAGGAAATTGGCCAATGGTCCTGCTACCACGATGGCCATACGGCGCAAAGGTGTTTGCTGGTTGAAGGCGCGATGCAACTCGTGGTCAGCGACCGGGGCCTCACGCTCATCCAGCATCTTGACGTAACCACCCAGCGGTATGGCCGCCAGTTGCCACTGGGTCTCTCCACGCTGCCAGGTCAGCAGGGGCTTGCCAAAGCCTATGGAGAAAGTCAGGACCTTGACGCCACAACGCTTGGCCACCCAATAGTGGCCATACTCATGGATGGAAACCAGCACCCCGATGGCGAGGGCGAAGGCAGCAAGGGTGATCAACAGCGACATGGGGCAGACTTCTTCAACGTAAGCAGGGCAACAGCATGGAAGCCAAGATGGTAGCGCAAGGCATGGGCCAGGGGCAGATTAACTGCGCCGGGATATCCACGCATCGGCAACATCACGCGCCGCCGCATCTGCAGCAATCAGACCTTCCAGCGTATCGGCATCAAAATCCGGGCTTACCTGCTGCATGACCTGCTCATTCAGGCGAGCAATATCGGCAAAACCCAGCGTACCCGCCAGGAAAGCCGCCACCGCAACTTCATTGGCCGCATTCAGTACAGCCGGTGCCGCGCCAGCCATGCGCAGCGCCTCGAACGCCAGCGCCAGGCATGGAAACCGGGCCGTATCCGGCTGCTCAAAATCCAGCCTGGCAATCTGGAACAAATCCAACGCCGTCACACCCGCATCGATACGCTCCGGCCAGGCAAGGCCATAGGCGATGGGTGTACGCATATCGGGATTGCCCAACTGCGCCAGCACCGATCCATCGACGTACTCAACCATGGAATGGATGACACTCTGTGGATGCACCACGACCGAGATACGCTCAGGCGGCAGATTGAACAACCAGCGCGCCTCGATGACTTCCAACCCTTTGTTCATCAAGCTGGCCGAGTCCACCGATATCTTGCGGCCCATACTCCAGTTGGGATGCTTGACTGCCTGCTCTGGGGTCACGACGGCCAGCTGTTCGGTGCTGAAGTGCCGGAACGGGCCGCCGGATGCCGTCAACAGTATGCGCCTGACGCCCTGCCCTGCCTGATCGGAAAAAGGCTGCGGCAGGCACTGGTAGATAGCGTTGTGCTCACTGTCTATGGGTAACAGCGTGGCACCCCCCTCCCGTGCCGCATCCATGAACAGGCGCCCGGCCATGACCAGGGTTTCCTTGTTGGCCAGCAGCACCCGCTTGCCCTGGCGTGCCGCTGCCAGCGTCGGACGCATGCCCGCAGCACCGACTATGGCCGCCATCACCGCGTCGACCTCAGGCAAGGTGGCAATATGTTCCAGCGCCTCCATGCCCGCCATGACTTCGATACCGCTCAAGCCGGCTGCCACCAGTTTGGTACGCAGCTCGGCCACTCTTTCAACCGTCGCCAGCACAGCATAGCGTGGCTTGTGCAACAGACATTGTTCAACCAGCTTGTCGACCTGGCCGTTGCCGCTCAAGGCTACGACACGATATTTATCAGGGTGACGGGCAATCACATCCAGCGTATTGACGCCTATGCTGCCAGTAGAACCCAGAACAGTAATGGTGCATTGTGGCATGGTACTCAAGCCATCCATAAGGCGTAGCCAAACAACAGGGCACTGGCTACCGGAATCAATGCCAGCAGGCTATCTATGCGATCCAGCACACCGCCGTGGCCGGGCAGCAGATTGCTGCTGTCCTTGAAGCCCACTTGGCGCTTGAGCAGGGACTCAAACAGGTCACCCACTACGCTCACGGCAGTCAGCGCCCATACCAGGGGCAGCAAGGCCGCGAGGTGTATCTTGGCAAACAGCGGCGCACCCGCAAAGTGCAGCGCCAGTGCATAAAGCGTCACGCCTACCAGGGCACCATACACCCCTTCCCAGCTCTTGCCGGGGCTGATGCTGGGCGCCAGTTTGCGCTTGCCGAACGCGCGGCCGGAAAAATAGGCGGCCACATCAGCCACCCAGGCGATGGCCAACAGGAACAACAAAGCCCAGGCGCCATCCTGCATTTCCCGGAAACGGGTCACGCCCACCAGTGAAGCCAGCAGCAATAGCCAGCCTATCAGTGCCGACAACCATTTGCGCTTGAGCGTCCACTTACGGCGCAACCACATGGGCACCACCAGCAACCAGAACACCAGGGCCAGCACATCAACAATGGGCGCCCAGACGCGAGCCAGCGGCAGATACAGCCAGGCTGCACCCAGGCCCACAAAACCCAGGATAAAGCAGACCATCTCGTCGCGCCGATAGCTGGCGAAGCGCGACCATTCCCAGGCCCCCAAGGACAGCGCAAACAGGGCAAACAGCCCCCAACCCCACGCCGGCGCAAAGAACAGGCAACCCAGCACCAGCGGTAATAGCGCCAGCGCGGTCAGGATACGGGTCTTCAGCATGCCGAGCCCTTCAGTTGCTCGCTGGTACGGCCAAAACGCCGCTCACGATTACGGTACGATGAAATGGCAGATTCGAGCGCCGCCCGGTCAAAATCCGGCCAGTAAGCGTCGGTGAAATACAATTCGGTATAGGCCAGTTGCCAGAGCAGGAAATTCGACACCCGCGCCTCCCCACCCGTGCGAATGAAGAGATCAGGCTCGGGTGCATAGGCCATGGCCAGGAAAGGCGCGAGATCCGCCTCGTCCAACTCGCCGCCAGCCAGTTCGGGGCGCGCCTTCAGCATGGCCTGGGTGGCCTGCAATATGTCCCACCGACCGCCATAGTCGGCCGCAATGGTCAGCGTCAGGCCGGTGTTGGCGGCAGTGCGTGCTTCTGCCGCCTCGATGGAGCGGACAATCTCGGCAGAGAAGCGATCACGCCGGCCTATCAGCTTGAGCCGTATGCCGTTCTTGTCCAGCTTGGCAACCTCGCGCTCCAGTGCCGCCAGGAACAAGCCCATCAGGAACGAGACTTCCTCGACCGGACGACGCCAGTTCTCGCTGGAAAAGGCAAACAGGGTGAGATATCCCACCCCTAGCTCGGAACAGGCCTTGACCGCCTCTCGCACAGTCTCGACACCCTGCTTGTGCCCTGCCACGCGTGGCAGGAAACGCTGCTTGGCCCAACGGCCATTGCCATCCATGATGATGGCAACGTGGCTGGGCACCGCAGCAACAGCAGGTACTTCGCGGGTAGAGCTTTGAAAGAGCTTCACGACCTTATACCGTCAGCAGCTCTTTTTCCTTGTCGGCGAGCTGCTTGTCAATATCGGCGATGTATTTGTCAGTCAGCTTCTGCACATCGTCGGTACCACGCCGCTCGTCATCTTCCGAAATCAGCTTGTCCTTGACGGCCTTCTTCAGCTGCTCATTGGCGTCGCGCCGCAGGTTACGCACCGCCACCCGGCTGTCTTCAGCCTCGCCACGCACCACCTTGATCAGATCACGCCGACGCTCTTCGGTCAGCGCTGGCATCGGCACACGTACCACGTCACCCATGGAGGCCGGGTTCAAACCCAGGTCAGAGTCACGGATCGCCTTCTCGATAGCGGCCGCCATCTTCTTTTCAAATGGCGACACCGACAAGGTGCGGGCATCCATCAGGCCCACACTGGCCACCTGGTTGATGGGGGTGGGATTGCCGTAGTAGTCCACGGTGATATGGTCCAGCAGACCTGCGTGGGCCCGGCCAGTACGCACCTTGGCCAGATTGTTCTTCAGATTTTCCACCGACTTCTGCATCTTGGCTTCGGTGTTTTTTTTCACGTCGGCGATCATGCTTCTCGCTCCTGTGTTGCTTAGGTTGTCTTGGATAAAAAGCGCCGGTCGTATGACCCGCGCAGGGATTCTTTGCCACAAGGTCAGCCACGGTACCGCGACAAGCGCGATGTCCGTATGCCAAGGTGCGGAGGTGGGAAAATACGGAGCAATCAGGGACGGGCCCAATTGTCACCTCCGGCAGAACCCGACGGGTCCTGCCTGGCGCGACGGGTGGCATGCCTATCAGTGCGGCAGCAGATCAGCAGTGTACCAGCGTACCCTCGTCTTCTCCCAGCACCACGCGCTTGAGCGCGCCAGCCTTGAAGATGCTGAATACACGGATATTCATGTTCTGGTCACGGCACAGCGCCAGCGCCGTCGCATCCATCACCTTGAGGTTCTTGCTGATGGCCTCGTCGAAAGTCAGGGCCGAGTAACGCACTGCATCCGGGTTCTTCTTCGGATCATCGGTATAAACACCGTCGACCTTGGTGGCCTTCAGCACGATATCGGCGTTCATTTCCATGCCGCGCAGGGCTGCGGCCGTATCGGTGGTAAAGAAGGGGTTGCCGGTGCCGGCGCCAAAAATCACCACCTTGCCTTCCTCCAGATACTGAATGGCCTTGGGGCGTATATACGGCTCAGCCACCTGCTGTATGGTCAGCGCCGATTGCACACGGCTGACAAGGCCTTGCTGACGCATGGCATCCTGCAGTGCCATGGCATTCATCACCGTGGCCAACATGCCCATATAGTCGGCCGTTGCGCGATCCATGCCGGCAGCGGCTGGCGCCACGCCACGGAAGATATTGCCACCGCCTATCACCACGGCCACCTGTATGCCCAGCTCAGCCACTTCCTTGATCTCGGCAACAATGCGCTCGACCGTAATCCGGTTGATCCCATAACTGTCCTCGCCCATCAGCGCTTCACCCGAGAGTTTGAGGAGGATGCGTTTATAGATGGGGGACTGGCTCATGGGCTCACCTTTTATGATGTGGAGAAATCGCTTCTTTGTAGCAGCCGCACGGCAAAAAGTTCGCACAATGCGTACGCTACTTGCAAAACAACCGCCCGGGTCACCCCGGACGGTTGTCTGATACTACGGGTACAGCTTAGACCTTGGCGGCAGCAGCAACTTCGGCAGCGAAGTCGACAACCTTCTTCTCAATGCCTTCACCCACAACATACATGGTGAATGCGGTCACGCTGGCATTGTTGGCCTTCAGCAGTTGCTCGACCGACAGCTTGTCGTCCTTGACGAAGGGCTGGCTCAGCAGAGTGACATCCTTCAGGAACTTCTGCACGGTGCCTTCGGCGATCTTTTCCAGCATGGCTTCCGGCTTGCCGGCTTCCTTGGCGCGCTCGATGGCAACGCGGCGCTCGGTAGCGATCAGCTCAGCATCAACGCCCGAGGCATCCAGCGACTTCGGCTTACAGGCAGCGATATGCATGGCAATGTCCTTGCCCAACACGGCGTCGCCGCCGGTCATATCGACCACGACACCGATCTTGGAGCCGTGCAGATAGGTAGCCAGTTGACCCTGAGTCTCGAAACGCACGAAGCGGCGAACATTGATGTTCTCACCCAGCTTGGCGATGATGGCCTTGCGCAGCTCTTCCACGGTTTCGCCCGAAGCGGTCTTGACCGCACCCAGGGCTTCCACGTCGGCAGGGTTGCCCGCAACGATGGCTTCAGCAGCAGCCTGGGCAAACGCCAGGAAGCCCGCATCCTTGCCCACGAAGTCGGTTTCACAGTTCACTTCGGCCAGGGCGCCGATATTGCCCTGCACGAAAGCAGCGACAGTGCCCTCAGCAGCGGTGCGACCAGCAACCTTGGAAGCCTTGTTGCCGCTCTTGATGCGCAGCGCTTCTTCAGCTGCCTTCAGGTCGCCATCAGCCTCAACCAGTGCCTTCTTGCAATCCATCATGCCCAGGCCGGTCATTTCGCGCAGCTCGGCAACCATCTTTGCGGTGATTTCCGCCATGTTGGTACTCCTTGATCGTTCGATATTCGGTATTGATTTAACAAAAAGGGGCTTGTATGCCCCTTTTTGCTGACTTCATGTGACAGAGCGATTAAGCAGCTTGTGCTTCGCTACCGGCAGCGATGATTTCCTGAATGGCCAGGGCACGGCCTTCGAGGATGGCATCAGCCACGCCACGGGCATACAGACGAATCGCACGGGCGGAGTCATCGTTACCCGGGATCACGTAATCAATGCCTTCAGGCGAGTTGTTGGTATCGACCACGCCGATGACGGGAATGCCCAGCTTCTGGGCTTCCACGATGGCGCCCTTCTGGTAGCCAACGTCGATCACGAAGATGGCATCTGGCAGACCGTTCATGTCCTTGATACCACCCAGCGAGGTTTCCAGCTTCTCAACTTCGCGCTGCAGCATCAGCTGCTCTTTCTTGGAGTAACCATTGTTGGCATCAGCCAGGGTCACTTGCAGCTCGTTCAGGCGCTTGATGGATTGCTTGACCGTCTTGTAGTTGGTCAGCATGCCGCCCAGCCAGCGGTGATCAACAAACGGGGTGCCAGCACGCAGGGCTTCTTCGCGAACGATCTCGCGAGCCTGGCGCTTGGTACCGACGAACATGATCGAACCCTTGTTGGCGGTGAGGCGACGCACATAGGCCAGTGCGTTTTCGAACATCGGCAACGTCTTTTCGAGGTTGACGATATGAATCTTGTTGCGGTGACCGAAGATGAACGGAGCCATCTTGGGGTTCCAGTAACGGGTCTGGTGGCCGAAGTGAACACCGGCTTCCAGCATTTCGCGCATGCTGACGGACATAGGGTAACTCCAATGCAAGGGTTATGGACTTACCGCCCGCGACCGACACATCGTCCTGAGACGGATGCACCCTGGCTTGCGCGGACGGGTAAATTCTCTTCCCGGATTTGGGAAGCCAGCGATTATAGACACAAAACCCAATTTCCCTCAAGCCACACCGGTATTCACTCCCGCCAGCCACCCTCCAGATACCTTGAGCAGCTGCCTGGTTAAATGGCATTGAGTGGCATTCAGGGCCGGCAAAACTCGGCTCCCGCCGCCTCACACACCCTGGCTGCACGTTCGGCCAGCGCCTGCGCCGATGGGTCGGCGCGCAGGGCTGCCAGCTCGGCCAAGGCCCGCAGATCAGCAGCGATGCCGCCAGGGCGGGCTAGTTGCTTGTCCAGTTGCAAAGCCGCCTCCAGCGCTTGCGTAGCCACAGGCCAATCCAGCAGGCGCATGGCCGCCTGCCCCTGCAGGCGCAGGGCATTGGCACGCTCACCGCTGGCAGGTCCGGCCGTCGTGAGCGCCGTGGCAGCATATTGCCGCACCCCCAGCCAATCACCAGCAACCCAGGCAGCACGGGCTCGTAGATTAGCCACGGCAGCCCTGAGTTCCGCATCCTGGCCGGCATCTCGCTCTGCCGCATCCAGCAAACGACCAACCGCCGCCCACTCTCCCTGATCAGCCTTCAACAGGGCCAACTGATAGCGCGCCTCTGCCTGCTGCACCACCGGGTACGCACCTTCTGGCAACAGGCTATCAAGCAGGCGCGTCGCCTCGTCCAGGCGACCCAGGCGCTGCAGCGCCTGGGCCTGGGCCAGCGCGGCAATCGCCACACCCTGCCCATCATCCAAGGCCAGATGCCGACGCGCCGCCTCTTGCCACAGCTGCACAGCAACCGTCCACTTGCCTTCTCCGCTGGCACGTGCGGCAACCTGGCTGGCGGTCTCTGCCTGCTTGCGCATGGCAGGCTGCGTCGGGCCACTGGCACAGGCGGTCAGCAACAGCGCCATGATGATCAATCCGTGCCTCATGGCGCCACCCCCTGGCTATCACTGCGCGGCGGCTGGCTCGCGGGTGGCGTGATCAGTTTGTTCAAAGGCCACGCCCCCGTTACCGCATCGATGGTTTCATTGCCCTTGCGAGAGAGCTCCCGCCCTTCGTGCACCAGCCCCACCGCGTCCGGCCCTATCTGTTTCACCAGCTGATTGGTGGCATTCCCCGCCGCCTCAAGGTGGCCCAGGGTACGGTCGGCCTTATCCAGCAAGCCGGGCATGCGCTGCTCTATCTGCAGCAACGAGGCATCCGCCCGCTCCAGTGCCTGCCGCGTGGTAGCCAAGGTTGCCGGCACCTCCTTGCCGGTAAGCTGGTTGACGCTGATCAGCACCTGGTCCAGGTTGTGACGCGTCTCGTTCAGGCCGGCCGAGAAGGTACGCAGATTCTTCAGGGTCTGGTGCAGATCTCCCTGCGGGTCATTCACCCGCTGTATCATGGTCTCCACCTCATTGATCACCGGCATGGCCCGATCACGCACCTCGCGCATGATCTCGTCCAGGCTCTTGGCCGGCACAAACTCCAGCTCCGCGTCGCGCTCCACCGGCGGCGCAGTGGCACTACCGATACCCACGTCGATATAACCGTCGCCTATCAATCCATCCTTGGCGATACGCCCTACCGAATCAGGCTTGATCAGGCGCAGATGCCTGTCCTCCACCAGGACCGAGATACGTACCCGACTGACCGGCCCATTGGTATCCAAGCTCAGATCGGTCACCTCGCCTATCTTGAAGCCAGAAAACTTCACCGCCATGCCCAGCTTCAGATCGTTGCCGCTGTCACTGATAAAGCTGATCGGTGTCTTGGCCTCGAAATAGCCCTGCTTGATGGCCAGAAACAGCAGGATGGCCGCCGAGCTGATCAAGGCGGCCAGCCCGAACAAGGCCAGCTTCCAGGGTAGCGCACGAAAGCGCGGGTCATTGTCACGCAGCAGCATCAGGATGCTTCCCGGTTGTCATCATCAGTAAATCCCCAGCAGGCCGCAGGCCGGCGGCTGCCCAGCACCAGCCAGGCGCTATGGGGGCAATGCTCGGCAAACAGCCCAGCCAGATTCAGCGCATCCACCTCTTCCAACCTGCCGAACCACTCGCTTTCGGCCAGCAACAGCGCCGGCCTGGCCAACAGGGCGCGCAAGCCACAGGCCACTCGCCGTAGTCTTGGTGTCAGGCTACCCGCTGGCGACGCCGCAAAAGCAGCGCGATCCGGCATAGACATCGCCAATCCATCCAGCAATCGCTGGAACAATGCCTCATCCGCCATGGCCGGCGGCCGCCCGAAATAACTCAGCGGCAACAGGCAGTTCTCCCATACACGCAGATTGGCCACCAACCCGCCCTCACCTGGCAGCCAGCCATGCGGCCCCGCCACCGCCGCTGCCGCAGTATCAAACAACAGCTCACGCTCATGCCCCGACACCGGCAACCACAGCCGCCCGCCAGGCTGGAGGCGAGCAGCCCCACCCTCATACGTCAGGCTGAGCAGGCTCATGCGTAATACCTCACCACAATGAATACCAGGTCCAACGCAAACACTGTCAACAAGGCACGTATCACCGCACTGGAGGCCGCAATGGGCACATCGGTACCACTATGCCCCCCAGCCAGGCCGCGCGCGCAGGCAACCGCAGCGATCGCCGCGCCAAACGTCACCCCCTTGGCCAAACATTGCAACAAGGTAGCCGGCGGCAACACCAACGATAGCCGCGTCAGCTCCTGCAGCCACCCAAAGCCTGCCACCGCAATGGCCCCAGTAACCAGCGAAGCCGCTGCAAAGTAGAAGGTCAGCACGCCACAGGCCAGCATCATGCCCAGCACCCGTGGCATGACCAGGTACAGATGGATGTTCACGCCCATCCGGCTCAGGCTGGTCAGCTCACCATGAAAACGCATCAGCGCCAGTTCGCTGGCCATGGCCGAACTGGAACGTGCCGTCAGAAGGATGGCGGTCAGCATGGGGGCTAGCTCCCCCAAGGTAATGGTAGCCAGCAATTGCAGGCTGCCCTCGCCGCTCTGGCCTATCTGGTAATGCAACTGCGCCACCACAATACCGCCCACGGCCACGCCCACAAACAGCAGCAAGGGCAGCGCCTCGATGCCGCAGAAGTACAATTGCTTCATCAAAACCCGCCGCACCGGCCAATAGCGCAAGGCCGGTAAACCGCACAAGCTGGCCCAGAGCAAGCCTGCGCTACTCATGCCACACCTCGTGGAGCACAGTGGGCTATCGGATATATTGAAACAATCAATTTAATTCCTTTGCGATGCCGGACTTATACTATCGCCCAATTGTGACCGGCCACAGCCAGCCACGCCAGCTTTCCCAGTATCCAAACAAAAAGGAACCCGCCATGTCCAGTACCAAGCACAGCAGCCTGCTGATTCTCGGCTCCGGCCCCGCCGGCTACACCGCCGCCGTCTACGCCGCACGCGCCAACCGCAAGCCGCTGCTGGTAACTGGCCTGGCTCAGGGCGGCCAACTGATGACTACCACAGATGTGGACAACTGGCCCGCCGATGCAGACGGTGTGCAAGGGCCTGAGCTGATGCAGCGCTTTGAAGCACACGCACGCCGCTTTGGCACCGAGATCGTGTTTGACCATATTCATACCACCAAGCTCGACGAAAAGCCCATACGCCTGATAGGCGATGCCGGCGAATACACCTGCGACGCCCTGATCATCGCCACGGGCGCATCGGCCCAATACCTGGGCCTCCCCAGCGAAGAGGCCTTCATGGGCAAGGGTGTGTCCGGCTGCGCCACCTGCGATGGCTTCTTCTACCGCAACCAACAGGTCGCCGTGGTTGGTGGCGGCAATACTGCCGTCGAGGAAGCCCTGTACCTGGCCAATATCGCCAGCCACGTCACCCTGGTACACCGCCGTGACACCTTCCGCGCCGAGAAGATCCTGATCGATCACCTGATGGAAAAGGTTGCCAGCGGCAAGATCAGCCTGCAGTTGGATAGCACCCTGGACGAAGTGCTGGGTGACAACACCGGTGTCAACGGCATACGCCTCAAGTCCACCAAGGACGGCAGCACCAAGGACCTGGCCGTGACAGGCTGCTTTATCGCCATCGGCCACAAACCCAACACTGATATCTTTGCAGGCCAGTTGGAGATGGAAAACGGTTACATCATCACCAAGGGCGGCAATCAGGGCGGTGCCACCAGCACCAGCGTAGCAGGCGTGTTCGCAGCCGGCGATGTGCAAGACCATATCTACCGCCAGGCCATCACCAGCGCCGCTACCGGCTGCCAAGCCGCGCTCGACGCCGACAAGTATCTGGATACACTGAAGTAAGCCTTGCGCTTACGACAAGGCCGCCCGCGAGGCGGCCTTGTCGTTTGCAGCAGGTAAAATACCGCATGGCCCGCCCCAAGACCCTACTTGCCGACCAGCTCAAGCCGCTCGCCCGCACCCTCAAGGCAGCAAAAGGACGGCCTGCCGGCCAGCCGGCCAAACCGGTTGCCGACGACGAGGCAGCGCTGTTCCGCAAAGCCGTGGCGGATGTCCAGCCGCTAAAGCACCCCTTGCCCTTCCCCCATCCCAGCCCAGCCATCTCTCCCTGGCCACAGCAACATCTGCACGACGAAGGACTGGTCATGCACGATGCCATGACAGACTTCTGGCCCTGGGATGAAATTGAAAGCGGCGAGGAGCTGCTCTACCTGCGCGCAGGCCAAAAGCTGGACACCATGAAGAAGCTACGGCGCGGTCATTGGGTGGTGCAAGCTCATCTGGATCTGCATGGGCTCAATACCGACGAAGCCCGCGCCGCTGTCGGAGCCTTTGTGCACGACTGTGTGCAACAGGACAGGCGCTGCGTCCGCATCGTCCATGGTAAAGGTCTCGGCTCCAAGAACAAGGAGCCCGTACTGAAGAACAAGCTGCGCAACTGGCTGGTACAGCGGGACGAAGTACAGGCCTTCTGCCAGGCACGACAAGTGGACGGTGGTGCAGGCGCCGTGATCGTACTGCTGCGTGGCCGCAGGCGCTGACCATCCACCCAGGCTCGGCTACGCCAAGCGCAGCGCCATCACGAACAGGGCGATCACACTCAACAGCCCCACCACCCAACTCAAGGAGCGTGCACGGGGCAAATCTGCCAGGTAGCAGACGCCATGCAGAACGCGCGCCACAATAAATACCATGGCCGCGATATCCACCTGCGCCACCGGCACCCCCGCCTGCACCGCCACCAGCACGGCGACAGCGAATGCCGGTAAGGCTTCGAAGGCATTTTGATGTGCGCCTACCGCCCTGGCGGCTCGCCCTTCCATCTGTGCCTGCTGCAAGCGGGGAGTATGATTGTTGTAGCGTAGCTTGCTGCCATCGGGCTGGCGCCCGAATTTGGCAAAGCAGATCCACACATAGGGCAGCAATACGGCAATCAGAATGCAGCTGTAAGCCAGGGACATAGCACGCCTCTCCATGATTAATGGGCCGGATATTACGCCATGCATGGAGCGCAGTGAGTGAAACCGCTAAAATGCCCTCTTTGGCTGAAACACCTGCCTGCGGCAGCAAGACTTGAGGAGAACAAGCATGTCCATGTCCGATCGCGACGGCGTCATCTGGTATGACGGCAAACTGGTGGATTGGCGCGATGCCAATACCCATGTGCTGACCCATACCCTGCACTATGGCCTTGGCGTCTTTGAGGGCGTGCGCGCCTACGAAACCAGCAAGGGCCCGGCAATCTTCCGCCTGCAGGACCATACCGACCGCCTGTTCAACTCGGCCAAAATCCTCGGCATGACCCTGCCCTACAGCAAGGATGAGATCAACGAGGCCCACAAGCAGGTGGTACGCGAGAACAAGCTCAAGTCGTGCTATTTCCGTCCCATGGCTTTCTATGGCTCAGGCAAGCTGGGCATTGCACCGCCGCTGGGCGATGTACATGTGATCGTGGCAGCCTGGCCCTGGGGCGCCTATCTGGGTGCCGACGGGCTGGAGAAGGGCATACGGGTCAAGACCTCGTCCTTCACCCGTCATCATGTCAACGTCACCATGTGCAAGGCCAAGGCCAATGGCAACTACATGAATTCCATCCTGGCCAATACCGAAGCCGTACGCGACGGTTACGAAGAAGCCCTGCTGCTGGACGTGGACGGCTATGTGGCCGAAGGCTCGGGCGAGAACATCTTCGTCATCCGCAAGGGCAAGATCTACACACCTGACCTGACCTCCTGCCTGGCAGGCA
Organism: Chitinimonas sp. JJ19; assembly: GCF_036961565.1. Classification (NCBI taxonomy): domain Bacteria; kingdom Pseudomonadati; phylum Pseudomonadota; class Betaproteobacteria; order Neisseriales; family Chitinibacteraceae; genus Chitinimonas; species Chitinimonas sp. JJ19. The sequence continues at coordinate 1,609 of NZ_JBAMDD010000015.1, read as the reverse complement.
TTACCCGCGACAGCATTTTCCAGCTGGCGGCCGAACACGGCTACGAAGTCATTGAGAAGCGCATCACCCGCGACGAGCTCTATATCGCCGATGAAGCCTTCTTTACTGGCACAGCCGCCGAAATCACCCCCATACGCGAGCTGGATGGCCGCACCATAGGCGAAGGCAGCCGCGGGCCCATCACCACCCAGTTGCAGGCAGCCTACTTTGCTGCCGTCAAGGGCGAGTCCGCCAAGCACAACGACTGGCTGAGCTGGGTCTGATCAACGACACCCGATATCCACTCCCGGCCGCCGACAGCGGCCGGGTAGTACGTAAAAAGGAAGCACCATGACGCAACTCAAAGAAAATAACCGTAGCCAGATCGAAGTCGAAGCCAAGGATCTGCCCCTGTACTGCCCCATGCCCGATATGGTGAAGTGGAATGCCCACCCGCGCGTGGTTATCCCGGTGGGCAATACCGGCGAAGCACTGTGCCCCTATTGCGGCACCAAGTACGTACTCAAAGGCGGTCCCGTTGGCCACGGCCACTGAGCCTGGCAATGCCTGATCGCATTCTCGTAGTTGCGCCTGCCTGGGTGGGCGACAGCGTCATGGCCCAGCCGCTTTATCGGCGCCTGAAGCAGTACCAGCCCGACGCCCATCTCACCGTCATGGCGCCGGACTGGACCCTGCCCCTGCTTGAGCGCATGCCCGAGGTGGATGCCACCCTGCGCAACCCTTTCGGCCACGGCGCACTCAAGCTGGGTGCCCGCTACCGTCTGGGGCGTAGCCTGCGTGGCCAGTTCGACCAGGCCATCTTGCTGCCGAACTCACTCAAATCGGCACTGGTGCCCTGGTTTGCCCGCATCCCGCTGCGCACCGGCTTTATTGGTGAATCACGCTACGGCCTGCTCAACGATGCCCGCACCCTCAACCCCAAGGCTCTGCCGCAGATGGTGGAGCGCTTCGCCATCCTGGCTGAGCGTGTGCCCGGCAACCCCTTGCCACGCCCCATCCCGGCACCAAGGCTGACCATACAGCCGGAACAACAGCAGGCAGCCCTGAGCAGCCTGGGGCTGGATACCGAACGCCCCATCGTGGCTTTTTGCCCTGGCGCCGAGTATGGCCCGGCCAAACGCTGGCCAGCCCGGCATTTTGCTGATTTGGCCCGCCGCCTGGTTTCGCAGGGTTACGCAGTCTGGCTGTTCGGCTCGGCCAAGGATCAGGCCGAAACCCAAGCCATCAGCCGGCTGGCTGGCGTCCCGCTGGTAGACTTGGCGGGCCGCACTTCGCTGGCCCAGGCGATAGACCTGCTGTCGCTGGCCCATATGGTGGTCACCAATGATTCAGGCCTGATGCATGTGGCTGCTGCGCTGGAACGCCCCTTGGTGGCACTGTATGGCTCCAGCAGCCCAGAGTTCACCCCGCCGCTGAGCGACAGGGCCGAAATCGTCTCGCTGGATCTCGAGTGCAGCCCTTGCTTCGAACGCAATTGCCCACTCAAGCATTTCGATTGTATGGAGCAGCTGGACAGCAATCTGGTCGAAGCCGCCATCGCACGCACCCTGACCAAGCCGCCCGGCACGCCCGCCAGCCCCTATATACCCATCGCGTCCGTCTAGGACTA